>CAYUZN010000001.1:0-54287 GCA_964449295.1 uncultured bacterium
CAAAGAGCTTAGCGAGACAACAAAGAACCTATTAAATCAAGCATGGACCCATCTTTCATCAACCACTCCCCTTTTAGGTCGATCTGAGGCTTTAATTCAATTCATTCGATGTTGCGTTAATTTAAAGGAAGACATGTTCGATGAGGAGATTAAAACACGTATTTCAAACCTACATAACAAGGTGGTAAACGAGGCACCTTTAACAAACACTGATAATATTCGTTGTCTCATCAATTTAGCAAATTGCAGCTTCTACATGAAAGATAACGATACTATGAAGACGCAATTTGACGAAGCGACCTCTTTAGTAGTCTCCTTAAGGCCTGATAATGTTGACGGCTTACTTAAAGATCTTAATTCCGAGGCTTTTGTTTCTTATACAGAATTTAGTGAAAATGACTATGATGACTATCAAGACAAGGCATACGACTTTATAAAAGGTCTTCGTAACTCTTCTGAGGCAAAATACGGGAATAATGTTAATAACTCTAATATAAAACAAGCTGTATTGGCTTCATTTAAAATAGCCTCTCTTTATAAACACATAGGCTCTGGTACCACAGCAGAGAATATTATCGAAAATTTTTTAACATCCATTAATCAAAACACAGAGCTTCTGTTAACAAAAAGTCTATGTGCCAAAATCATCGAAGAAACAGGAAGCTCTTATTTAGAAGGGCTAACGCCTATCATTGAAACTGTCATTAAGCAACTCTCTCCTACTGATTCAGATGATTTAGAGCTTGCTATCGATATCTTGAGGGTTTACCACGATGCTCGTAAGATGGACAAATTAGAAGCATTTCTAAAAGATTATGTGAATCAAATAAAAACAAGTGATAGTCAACCTATCAACAAAATTATAAATCTGACTAGTTTATTATCTAGCCTATTTTTCAAGGATTTAAATAATTCTGACAAAATAGTCTACTTACCTTATGCTCAACAAGAACTCATCATAAAGGCTATTCAAGAGTTAGCAGGCAACTTAGATAGCCCCTCTCTAAAGACGTTTATTCATCAGTTGGAAAGGATCTTAATCATGTTAGATGGCCAAAAAGGTCTTGATCTTCTTCAATTCTATGAAAGCCTGATCCGAGAAAAAATTCTTTCTCAGAGAGCCGCTTTGTCGAGAAACTATATGATTCATGCAGCTTGTGCAAGTGCGGTATTGACAACTCTAATCTTTTTCCCAGCAATCGGCTTCCCGCTATCTAGTGCATTGTTAACACTTAACACTATAGTGCCTCTAAGAATCCCCCTAATTTGATTGCAAATTTTAGAAATTATTAATAAGCTATACCCCAATATCAAAGGAGTCTAAAATGGGACCATCACTTGTGTCAAATGCTAGTGTTCATGCGTTAACCGTTGCTCCCTCTTCTACTTTCGATCAACTCTCCTCTCTGGCTTTGAAAATTAAACACTCTATAACTCCATTTTTTAAACAACTTTTGAATCACCTCCCTCTGATAATCACAGGCACTACTGCTGCCTATATGATTTATCATTCATGGCACTTAAGGCAAACCAACTATGTTCCGACGCTAAACGATAGCTTTAAAGAAAAAAAATGCCGAGCGCTACTGAGAAATCCCAATCAAATACCGACAGCCTTAACATTGTTTCGAACCATAAAAAATCCAAGTTCAAGTCTTCAATATTCAATTCTTCCACATGTGATTGATGATAAACGTATGGTGGAAACAATATGTCACCGTCTTTCTGACTATTATTATATGCTTAAAGCCTCCGCATTATTAACTACAAAGTATCCCGAGAAAGCGAGCGAACTAAAAGAAAAGGCTTTTAAGACAGGTCTTACAGAAGCGTTAAACAGTCCTAAGAACTCAAAAATTGATTGCTTGCTTTCTCTTGCACGACACTTTAACTCTGATCCACATAAATTCGAACAAATTGTAAAGGCAGCCTCTCCACTAAGAGGAATGTCATTAGCTCATAAAGTTGCCAATCTCTGTTCTTTGGCAAACCTATCTGCGGAGAGTCAAGACAACCGATTTAATATGATAACACAAGACATTTTACAAGACGTGCTGAAAATTATTCCGCAAGAATCTGACGTGTTAGCTCAATCTTACTCCTTAAGACGATTGACTCACTGCTACTGCAAATTAAATCAAAAAACACACACTGATACTATTAATAACCTTATTTCAAGCATGCACCATAAAGTCTTTGAAGAGACATCTTTAAAAGCCAAAGACAAGGCTCTTATTTTGATCAATTTAGCCCACAGCTCTTTCCATATGCAAAGTAACGCTCTTATGCGCCAGCAATTTAATGACGCTAGAAACATCTTATCCTCATTAAATCTTGAAGAGATCTCTGACCTTATTCAAAATCTTAATCTCGATTCTTCTGACATTTCCACGGAATCTTATGCACAAGAGGCAGAACAATTTCTAGACACTCTGGGTTTGAATTACAAGAAAAAATATGCAGACTGGCAACAACAAAAGCTAAATGAGCAAGATGATAGATTGAATCAAATTGTCACTGAGACATCTGCCCTTAGACATGGCAATCTTTCCTCAACAATAAATACAGCTACTGATGACTCTAAGGATTTGAAGGAAAAAGAACGAGTGGCAGTTTAAATGAAAATGGCCTCTCTCTTCAAACAAATACGCAGTAACGAGCATGCAAACAAATATGCAACAAAAGCTTTGCAAGTCATCAACAAAAATAAGAACCTCGAAGTAGACACAAACTTATACTCAAAAATCATCCAACATGCAGAAGACTCTCCATTAGAAAATGTAGAACAAATGATTGAAAACACCTGCAAACAAACCTTTCCAGTTGAGCTAGAACTTGCCGTCAATATTATCACTTTTTACTACAACAAGAATGAGATTGAAAAATTAGAAAAATTTCTAAAAAATCATGTGAATAAAATAAAAGCAATGGAAAGTACTCCTATTGAAAAAATCATAAGTCTGACTGGTTTATTATCGACTCTATTTTTTAAAAGCCGAACTGAGTCTGAACAAATAGCCTACTTACCTGATGCTCAACAAAAAATAATCCTAGAGGCAATTAAAGAGTTAGCCGGCCAGTTAAATAGCACCTCAATAACTGTGTTTATTGATATGTTGGAAAGGATTTTGACAACAATAGAGAGCAAAAACGGTCTCCACTTTATTCAATTCTGCGAAGATCTCATTCGGGGGAAAACCCTTTCGCACAGGATCTCGATTTCTAGAAATTATATGATCCATGCGGCTGTCACAGGCTCGGTAGTCATAACCCAAATCTTTTTCCCACACCTTAGATTATTGGGATGCGGTCTATTACCAGCACTTCATGCTATAGCACCTCTAAAAAACCATTCCTGGATCGCTTAAATGGACATTTATGATCTAAATTCTAATTTAAGTCCCTTTTGAGTGGCCTGTTGCAAAACCTTTTCCCAAGCTTCTTTATGTTGAACACCCTTTATAGAAACTTTTTGATTTGCACCTAATTTTGTGAGGCATGTAGGAGGATTTTGCTTATCTTGAAATGGAAGATCTTCAAAGCAAAAACAGCAGCCTTTTGGGAGTTCGTCTATATAATCCAAAAAATCTAAATCGTTAGAATAAAAACGAATTGATAGGGGAGAATCATCTGAGGAGCGATTAATAAGAGGAACGCTTTGTAAGCACTTATTAAGACTCGTTAGGCATGGGGAAAACTCTTCTTTCGGAAGCTCCTGAAAATCAAAACTAAGGTACTCGAGTTTTGGACATTGTCTTAAATCCGGCAGCACAGCACTCTTATCAGACAAACTAAACCAAACATACTTCAAAAGAGGAGCTTCGAAATAAGAAATTCTAGAATCGTTAATGTGAAGTTCCTGTATTGTTTCGGAATTAATTTTTTGCAAATTATTACAACCTGTAATATCAAGTTTTTCGACTTTTAATTTAGAAACATCCGTAAGGTTAGGACAGCCTGTAATTTTTATATTAGTTACTCCTTCTGGTATTTGTGAGATCATCTTTTCACTAAGAGTTCTGCCTATCAAATTAGACAGTCTAAGCTCTTTGGAATCTTCTTGTGGATTTCCGAAATCATCGATAGCTTTTTGTATCCTAGCATTATCATGATTATTTACATCTGTATAGGCGTGCTTTAAAGCTATTTTGAGCGCGCCAATAACAACAATGGCTACAGCTAGAGCACTTAGAGCGACTAAGGAAATTCTTTTGTTTAATTCAGAAGTGATAAACTCATAAATTGTTTTACTGCTGGTTGTGACTAATAGATTGACTTCAATAGGTGATATCATAATAAAATCCTTGTGTTATCGATGTTCTAACCATAAAAACAAATGTTAAAGTCTAATATAAATTTATGGTCTGGAATGACTTTTTCTAAAACAGTTTTCCAATTTTCGAGATCTTTAGAAGGACAATGTATAGCCAGTGTACAAGTTGAGTCTAATTTTTTGATGCAGTCTGGAAGTGTGAGATTATTAAAATCCTTAATTTTAATACGATCCAAGACAACCTTACACTTGCTTGGAAGGTTGTCTATATAATCCAAAGACTCTAAACCTCGAGCACGAATTTTAATGGTTGTAAGATGAGACTCTTTCAAGTATTGATTAAGGCCGTCTAAGAATGCCTGAGGGGAATTTTTTGAAAAATTCAACTCAAGAGATGAGAGTTTTGGGCATTCGAGTCTCTTTGGGAAAAAGACTTCCTTAGAAGAGGCCACACAAATTGTGAGCTCTTCTAGAACAGGGGCTATCAAACAATCAAGTCTATCACAATCATATATTGAAAGTGATTCTACTTTAGATAAGTTAATTACTTCTAGACGAGGGCACTTTTCAACCGTAAGACCCGTAAGTTGGGGAAAAGTGGAAATTTCCTTAAGATCAGGGCACTCTTTAATCTCAATAAATGTATGTCCAGATATTTTTGAAATCATTTCTTTAGGAAAAGCTCTCAGCATGAGATTAGAGAGAGTAAGGGTACCATATTGCTTAGTCCTGATAGCTTCTTTTAATATATGATTATTATAATTACCTATATCAGCCTGAACACGCCTTAAAGAAAGGGTAAGCACGCCAATAACAACAAGGGCTACAGCTAGGATTGTGAGAGCAACCAAAGAGATTCTTTTATTTAATTCAGGAGTTATAGATATAGACAGTGCTTGAGGAGCTTGAGCTATTAATTGCCTTAGCTGAATAGTTGATGTCATGATAATCTCCTTATTTCTTGATTTTTTTTGCTCTTAAAAACAGCTTCAAGGTGCCTCATAAAACCTCATTGCTTAGAATTGATAGCCTCTTTTCTTTAGAGGTTATTTTAGAGAGATAAGCACTATACTCATTAGAGCCCATCTTTTGGGTAAGCGCTAGTAGTTTTTCATAGGTAATAAAACCCATTTGGTAAGCAATTTCTTCTAGGCAAGCAATTTTGATCCCTTGTCTGTCTTGAATAGTTTGAACATAGAGAGAGGCATGTTGCAAAGCTTCATGAGTGCCAGTGTCGAGCCAAGCAAAACCTCTTTCTAGAAGGTGGACATGTAAGTAACCGCGCTTGAGATATGTGGTATTGATATCGGTAATTTCAAGCTCTCCTCGAAAAGAAGGTTTGAGGGATTTGGCAATCTCAACCACTGTATTATCATAGAAATAAAGACCTGTGACAGCGTAAGAAGAGGGGGGTGTTTTTGGTTTTTCAATAAGGCTTTTAGGCCTTCCTTGTTCATCAAATTCTATCACTCCATACCGTTCAGGATCTTTCACTTCATAGCCAAAAATAATCGCTCCCTCTTCGAGGTTTTTGCAGCGTTTTAAGACAAAGGGGAGTTGTTCTCCATAGAAGATGTTATCGCCGAGGACAAGTGCCACACTGTCTTCTCCAATGAACTTTTCTCCGATGATAAACGCTTGCGCAATCCCTTCTGGTTCTGGTTGCGGGAGGTAAGTCAAGCGAAGGCCCAGATGAGAGCCATCTCCAAAGATGCGCTCAAACCGTGGCAAATCATTGGGTGTTGAAATGATAAGAATTTCTTGAATTCCTGCGTACATTAACACAGAAAGGGGGTAGTAAATCATCGGCTTATCATAGACGGGAAGAAGTTGTTTACATGTAGCAATCGTGAGTGGATGCAATCTTGTCCCTCTACCACCTGCCAAGATAATACCTTTCATGATCACTCCTTAGAATCGTTAAAGATGTAGCCTTCTGAGATGAGCTGATCAATGTAGGTGATGCAATAATCATTACTTAAGAACTTTTTATCATTCAGCATATGGAGATGAAAAGGGATAGTTGAATGCACACCTCCTATATGAAACTCTTTCAAAGCTCTTTTGGCAACTTGGATAGCTTCTTGCCTTGTTTTTCCTGTCACAATCAACTTGGCAATCATCGAATCATAATTAGGGGGGATACGATAACCGGAATAACATGCGCTATCAACACGTACATGAGGCCCACCTGGTGGGATATAATATTCAAGTTGTCCAGGAGACGGGGTAAAGTTTCTGGCTGGATCTTCGGCATTGATGCGAAATTGAATGACATGTCCTTTGGGAGCAAGATCTTTTTGTCTCAGTGTGAGTTTCTCGCCCATAGCAATTTTAATCTGTTCACGGACAAGATCAACGCCTGTGAGCTCTTCTGTGACTGTATGTTCCACTTGAATGCGTGTATTGACTTCCATGAAGTAGAAGTTTTTGTCTTCATCGAGTAAAAACTCAACTGTGCCAGCTGAATAGTAGCCAGCTGCTTTGACAATCGCCACTGCAGCTTCTCCTATTTTTTTGCGGAGAGAGTCGGTTAAAATAGGGCTAGGCGCTTCTTCGATGAGTTTTTGACGGCGTCTTTGAATTGTGCAATCTCTTTCAAAGAGATAAAGATAGTGACCGTGCTTATCTCCTATGATCTGGATCTCGATATGGCGAGGATTAACAATCATCTTTTCTAGATAAACATCAGGATTGTTGAAGCTGGCTTCAGCTTCACTTCTGGCTGCTGCAAATTGTCTGACAAACTCATCAGGATTATGAGCAATCCGGATGCCTTTCCCTCCTCCACCTGCGCAGGCTTTAATGAAAATAGGAAATCCTAAGCGTTTAGCTTCTTTAAGACCTTCTTGAGGTGTTGTGACAATCCCATTGGAACCTGGAATCACGGGACATTTAACGCTTTTAGCAGTAGCCTTGGCTTTTGCTTTATCACCCAGTAGCGTGATGGCTTGTGGAGACGGACCAATGAAATTAATCCCACAACTTTCACAAATTGAGGCAAAGCTCGCGTTTTCTGATAAAAAACCATAACCTGGATGAACGGCATCGGCACCTGTAATTTCACAGGCAGACAAGATGTTAGAGACTTTCAAATACGATTTTTGTGAAGGAGCTTCTCCAATACAAATCGCTTCATCAGCTTGAAGCACATGAAGGGCTTCTGCATCGGCTTGCGAGTAGACGGCAACTGTTTGAAGGCCTAAATCATGACACGCTCTAATGATGCGAACGGCAATTTCGCCTCTGTTAGCAATTAAGACTTTCTTCATATATACCAAATTAAATTGCAAATTTAGCTTTTCGACCGTGCCAAAACCTCTAGATTTGACGATCGTAAAGAGGGTAGTATTAATTCAATACAACCCTCTTTACGATCGTTAAATCTAGAGAGTTTTCGCATAGGTCCAAAAGCCAAATTTTCAGTTTAATTGGGTATAACTCGAATTAATTTCGTTCCAAATTCGACAGGACCTGCATTCTCGACGTAAATTTCAGCAACTGTTCCACTCACACCTGCTTTCACTTCATTCATCACTTTCATCGCTTCGATAATGCAAACAATACTGTTTTCATCGACTTTGTCTCCTACTTTAATAAAAGGAGGATCATCAGGAGAAGGGCCCGTATAAAAAGTTCCTACCATAGGAGAATTGACAATTTTACCAGGTTCTGTTTTTTTCGCTTGAGAGGCTTCATTATGATGAGTGCTATGCTCCAACTTATGAGGAATATGAGGAACAGGAATCTTAACTTCGGGGTGGTGATAGTAGCTAGGGGGCGGCGTATGAGGTGGAGGCACAACTTCCCCTTCTTGCTCTAGCTCTAATTCATAATCTTTATCTTTAATACGAAGCTTTTTCATGCCTGCTTTTTCCATAGCAGCCATTAACTCTTTAATCTGCTTTAAATCCACAACCACATCTCCTTATACTCGTTGTACATACTCTCTTGTATGCGTGTCGACTTTGATGATATCTCCTGATTCCACAAATAAGGGAACATCTAATTTAGCACCTGATTCTAAAAAGGCTGTTTTAGTTGTATTGCCCATCGGATTAGACGCTTGGGCCGTCTCTGTTTTAACGACCATGATTTCTAAAAATTGTGGTAATTCAACTGAAAAAACAGTCTCTCCATAAAATACAGCTTTAACTTCCGTGCCTTCTTTCAAAAAATGAACTTTATCGCTAATCACATCTGCGGGAACCAAGACCTGCTCTAAACTACCGACATCTAAAAAGAGGTAATCTTGCCCTTCGAGATAGAGATATTCGAGTTTTTTCTCTAAAAGTGCGATATCTTGAACAGCTTGCCCTACTTTAAAATTTTTCTCAATGATCTCTTCTGTGATCAAATTTTTCAGTTTTGTTTTGATGAAGGGATTACCCTTAGCCACCGTGACTTTCACACACGATTCAACACGATATACCTTACCCTCTATCGAAATCGTCATCCCTGGCGTAATCTGATCTGTTTTAGCACCTATCATAAACGTGTTATTACATCCTTTACTTGTTTAAATGTCGTCACAGAAAAATCGATATCGTTCTTGGGAGGTGACATCATGCTAAGTCCCCTTCCCCAACGCATATGAATTGTTCTGCATCCCAGCTCTTTAGCTGGTGTCAGATCGATAGCCACTCTATCTCCACACACCACTGTCTCTTGGGGTGTAAAACCAAGATCTCCAATAATTGCTTGATAATGAGGCTTTTTGTTACGATCCTCTGAAACAATAATTTTACTAAAAATAGATGAATCAATACCAGCTTTTTCCATTTTTTTGAGCTGCAGCTCTTTTTTTCCTACCGTCACTAAAGCTAGTTGATGGTTATATTTGAGCTCTGTGAGCACATCTAAGACATCATCTAAAGGTAAAACCGTGATATCAGAGGGAAAGTCTTCATAAATTGTCTTCTCTCCGATCTCATAAAAATGTTTATCTGCTTCCATCAATTCAAGAAATTCTGATAGAGAGGATCTCGCGCAGCCTCCTGTTTTGTCTAGCCTTCTAAGCAGGGCAAGCGCTTCTGTTTCATCAGAGACTGTAAGTCCTGCTGTGATCATATTTTGAAGTGCTCTTTCTAGCTGCACTTCCGTGATGCACCCTGACGTATCGATTAATGTATCATCCAAATCAAAGATTATTAACAATTTTCATTAACTCGTGAGCTAGTTTTTGTGAATCATGGCGAATTAAATTTCGCTTAATGAGATCTTTTTTATGACCCTCTTTCAACTCTCCTAAAAGAGAGGCAGACCGAATACGATCATCTGTCACATCATTGGTAATAAGATCTCCTTCAGAGGCATAGAGATCGATCAACTCTTGAGGAGGAGTTTGATTATTCACAAGAATATAATCAAAAATATCTTCCCCAATGAAACGTGAAATCTCCTCTAAATAGTGGCTAACTTTAAATCCTGTAGTTTGTCCTTTTCGATTCATGAGATTCATAACAAAGATTTTTTTAGCGCCACTCTCTCTTAACGCGTCTGCAATACCTTCGACTAAAATGTTGGGGATTAAAGATGTGTGAAGGCCTCCTGGCCCAAAAATAATAAGATCGGCATTCATAATTTCATGAATCGCTCTTGGATTAGCTTTAGGATAGGGTTCTAAATAAATTGAGCTGTAGCCATTTTCGATCTCTTGTGAGAGATAAATCTCCCTTTCCCCTTCTAAGAGTTTGCAATTGCGCAAAATCATCTTGAGTCGCACTTGGTGCGTCGTAACCGGAATGACTTTTCCTTTGATGAAGAGAATGCGAGAGACCTCTTCGACAGCTTTCTCAAAACTTCCCGTCACTTTTTCAAGAGCAGAGAGAAGAAGATTGCCAAAGCTATGACCTTCAAGTCCTCCTTGCTCAAATCGATAGTTCATCAAACTTCTCAAAAGACGAGAGGAATCTGAAAGAGCCACCAAACACTGACGCACATCTCCTGGCGGAAGAACACCGAGTTCATCTCTTAAGATACCCGTACTTCCTCCATCATCTGCCATAGAGACGATAGCGCTAATATCAACTTCGTAATTTTTTAAGCCTCGTAGAACGGTAAAATTCCCCGTTCCTCCCCCGATGGTGACAATTTTCTTCACGCGTTTTTCCCTCGCAAAGTTTTAATCGCTTGTTTCAAATCTTTGGCTTTTTGCAGATGTGTTCCTGAGACTAATACATTAGCCCCTTCTTTGATACATAAAGGTGCTGTCTTATCATCAATTCCGCCATCAACTTGTATATCAAGGGCAATATCCCGTGTTTGACAAGCTTTTTTTACAAAATGCACCTTCTCTAAGACTTCAGGCATAAACGCTTGCCCTCCAAATCCAGGATTTACAGTCATCAAAAGCATAAGATCACATTTATCCAAATATTTAGTAACTAATTCTACCGAGGTCTCTGGTGAAAGAGCAAGGCCTGCCAACACATTGCACTTATGAATATAGGCCAGCGTCTCTTCAACCTGCTCTGTTGCCTCTAAATGAAAGGTGATTCTATCTGCCCCTGCCTCAACAAAACGCTCTACAAAATCAAAGGGGTTATAAATCATCAGGTGAACATCGAGAAACAGATTGCATGAGCGTTTAATCGCAGCTACCGCCTTAGGGCCTAAAGTGAGATTGGGAACAAACAGCCCATCCATGACATCGATGTGAAGAGCATCGGCGCCTGCCTCTTCTAGACGCTTCGATTCATCCCCTAGTTTGGCAAAATCAAAGGCTAAAATAGACGGAAGAACTTGTATTTTATTTTTTTTCATAGAGATATACTATAGTCTTATTTTCTTAGAGTCAAGAATTGAGTCTTCTCTTCCTCTGTTTTATAAAAATAAATGCCTCCAAAAAATTTTATTTCCCTATAGACAGGTCGTGCCACAAGAAGGTTATCGTTAAAGCTCTCTAGAATTAAAGGATTTTCTTGTCTTTGCATAAAATAAACACCTTCTGGTTTAACCTGGATGAATTCTTCTCTCTCTGGATGTTCGAGAAGCTCTTTCCAGAGTAAAAACAAATCTTTAACAAACTCGACCGAGAGAATACTTCTCATCTCAATAGGAAAGAGTGAATGGAAAAGGCTTTCCAAAAGAAGTTCATCTGTTTGGGGTAAAACTTCAAATGATTGTTTTAGGGTTGCAAGAAGCTCTATTTGCTTAGCAATCATCCCCCCATTGTAATCTCTGACCTCTCCCACTACTTTTTGAAGTTCTTGGATCACACTTTGCCTTGCCTTAAAAAGATCAAGAGAATCATCGTCACGCACATATTGATCTGACGAAATGCGCACCCGAAAAACACACGCTTCTTTAGGGTATTTCTTGCGCAGCATTCCCAAACGTTTGACTCTATCGGGAACAAATGTCAACAATGTCTCGTGTTCTGCAAATTTTTCCTGAATTGAGGGCGTATCAGGAAAGAGAATGCGCACTAAAATCACGGTAAAACACAGCTTTTGATCTAATTGCTCATCAAATGATAAAATCACTTGAGGAAGATCTTTGACAAATCGCAATTCTTTAGCCAGCGTCACAATATGACGAATCACTTCTTCTTCATTACGTGGCATGAAAAGAGGTTTGAGTGCTACTTCAATACTACGCTTCAGCTCACCTGGCAGCGATAAACGAAGAGATCTCACCTCTTCTTTAGAAAATCCACTCCCATCATCTTTTTCTATTTCAAGATAAAGCGTGTGAATCTCTTCCCCTCCCCCTTCGTTGACAAAAAAAGAATTTGGCACAGGATTCACATAAGAGGGCATAGCATTTTTAAGGGCTTTGACAAAATGCCTCTCTTCAAATAGCTCATTGGGTTTAAGAAAATTAAGTCCCACACAAATGCCAAGAACTCTTTTCATGCCCCAAGGAAGATGGAGATTAACGGGGTGGATTTTTAAACGGATATGTCTGACGTCTTTCTCTTTATCTAGTGAGCGCTGAATTGATTTGCGAAAAAGATAAAAGAGGGTGATCAAACGACTCAAATGATGAGTTTCTCTCTCTGCTTTAAACTCATCTTGACTCATGACAAAAAAATGTTGCATCTCTCCAAAAATATCGTAGTCAATCTCATCTGGTCTTTTTTGAATGAGCTCTAAAATTTTTTCCTGAATATGAGTCTGTTTTTCATTTGATCTTACGCTATGAACTTCCAAAATGCGATTTGTATGATAAAAAGAGATAAGACCTAGACGAATTTCTGTTTCGATGATCTGTAAATTATGCTTTAGAAGCTGGGCATCGACATCTGCATTCAGCTGGACGACCATCTCTGCCAGCGTGTAGAGTTGAGATGAGAGATTGGCAAATCTAAAGTCGGTGGTAAAGAAAAAAGAGACAGTGAGCCTTTGTCCTGGTAGCAACCACTGATGGATCATATCGTAGAAAATTTTGCCAATATTTAATCTGTTTTGACAGACAAAAAAGAGAGAGAGTTTATCGTGGCTAAGCGACCATTTAAGAAGAGGCAACGTGCGATCAAAAACAGATAGGGCTTCTTCTTGTCTTTCTTCATCGAGATGATCAAAAAAAAATGGATCTGGGAAAATACGCCTGAGCGCATTTTGCACAGCACTCGTATAAAGAGCAGATCCTGGATGATCAATCCCCTCATCAAAGACTGTCACTACATGAGAATTTTTTGTCGTCATTC
The DNA here is from genome assembly GCA_964449295.1 of uncultured bacterium. Classification (GTDB taxonomy): domain Bacteria; phylum Chlamydiota; class Chlamydiia; order Chlamydiales; family Rhabdochlamydiaceae; genus CANJJB01. The sequence goes on from CAYUZN010000001.1 coordinate 12,927, forward strand.
ATCCTCAAAAATCAATGATAAAGCCTCTCTTGGGGAAGAAACATCCCCTATAAGAGTACCTATAGCTCGATCAAAGTCTTCGAATGGCAGAATATGCAAAGGCAATTTATTTTTTAAGGCTAAAGTCACACAGCGGTGATGAAGAACCTTTGCCCCTTGCCGTGTGATCTTTAGAGCTTCTTCATAAGTGAGGGTAGAAAATAAGATGGCATTTTTGTCTTTTTTAGGATCAGTGGAAAAAATTCCTGGAACATCTTTATAAAATTCCACTTTTGCAGCCTTTAGTGCCACACCTAAAGCCACAGCTGTCGTATCTGACCCCCCTCTTCCCAATGTTGTGATCTCACCCTCTCTACTCATCCCTTGAAATCCAGCTACAATCACAATTTTGTTCTGCATCAACTGTCTGAGAAGTCTCTGCGGTCTAATTTCGACAATACGCGCCTCTGTATGATCAGATGTCGTGATAATCCCCGATTGACTCCCCGTAAAAGAGATCGCCTCTTTTCCTTTAGCAGCAAGAGCCATGGCAAGAAGCGCAATACTGATCCTCTCTCCTACCGAGATCAACATATCTTGCTCCCGCCTGGGAGGCTCTGGATGAACTTCTTTAGCTAAAGCCAGCAGTTGATCGGTTGTATTGCCCATAGCGCTGACAACAACCACGACCTGTTCATAATTTGCAGCTCTTGATAAAATGATATCTGCAATTTTAGAAAATTGAGAAGGTGTGGCAACAGAGGCTCCTCCAAATTTCATTATAAGTGTGCGTTGCTGCATTTTAAGACCTTAGTGAAACCCAGGCTCTAAAGCCTGAGATTATACTCAGAGGTAGTTGCAAACTCAGGTTCTGTCTAATTTTGGGTTTTGTAACTACCTCCCCAATCAATTAACCATACCAATGAAACCTGAATGTCTGAAAGCAAAAAAAATACTTTTTAATTTGACATCAAGTTTCTTGATCTTCTAGTCTTTTATCTCACTTATCCACAATAATCCACATAAAAGGAGGGTTACAATGTCTGCACCTGCTTTACAACAGTCTACAGGTTATTCAAATATATGCTGGGGTTGTTTGATTCAACCAGAAAAACCAGAAAATTTACTAGATTGTAATTGTGATGTAGCAAAGTATTGCAATCAAAAATGTCAAAAAGCTGATGCATCTCATCTCTATCTTTGCCAGGCTCTACAACAGGCAAGAAAACCAGATCCTGAAGAGTGGGCTAAGCTGAAAGATGCATTTAAAAAACAAGAAAAACCTGTTGGATTAATTAGTTTTTGCAGAAATATGGAAGCATCTCCTACCTATTTAAAATGTTTTGCAGCCATGATAAGAGCTCTACATGACTGCAAAGAGAGCCTAAAAGACAAAGAACCTATAGAAATTTTATTTAAACAATTAAAATTCAAAGGAGACATACTACCTACCAATGTTGGGCTAGAGGCTATTTTAAATTTTTTAGATCGCAATCAGATAGGGTTTTGTCAACTACCATCTTCATATGGATTTTTACCCACTTATATTCACTCCAAAAAATTTCCTGTACTAGCTATTGAAGGCTCTCCCTCTAATTTTGAAAAAATTTTTAAATTACAACAAGAAAATCAAAACCAGGTTGAAAAAAAATTCCCAGATAATCTTATGTTCAAAGAGACAATGATGGTAGACAGCTTTGACGATGGATTGGATAAAATTAAAAAAGCTGCTCCTAAGATGGCGTTATATCTGAAAACAATTCAGAATCTAAAAGAAAACCTGGAGCAATTAGTAAGCTATATAAAGGGTGAAGGAAAATTTATAATCTTAGTAGCTACACAAGACAAATCTTTGTTAGAGACTGAGATTGAAAAGAATTTTGAACCTATTGATATAAAATCATTATTTGATGCTGAAGGGGGAGATTTTGATGATGTGCTCGCTTTAGATTCAGAGTTTGCACCTTGCAGGCTTGTTTTTTATAAGAAGAGGTAGTTATAAAACTTAAGGTTCTACAACCACCTCTTTCAACAAAAGCTGCGATTTCGATCTTTTCTTATTGATGTTATTTTTAAGGATTTGCTATTGTTTTCCCTTTACCCGTAATTACTCTAGCAGGTCTTTTAAAGAGAGTGTCTAGGATAAGCTGCGAATTTAGAAACTGTAAGGAGAAACCTTTAACATGTCCAAAACTACAAATGACTGGAGCGAATGCAACATTATTGATGATGTCGACTTCAAAGAGGAAGACGCTCAATTATTTAAAAAATTATTAAGCAAAAAAGAAGGAGAAGAAGGGAAAGGTTCTGTCTCTTCCATGAGCTCTGGACAAGTGCTAAAAGGGCGTATCGTTGAGATCACAAAAGATTTTATCGTCGTTGACGTCGGCTTAAAATCGGAAGGACTTGTTCCTTTAAATGAATTTATTGACACATCCGACCTCTCCCTGGGCAATGAAGTCGAGGTTTTCTTAGATCAAACCGAAGGAGAAGATGGACAAATCGTTCTGTCTCATGAAAAAGCACGAAGACTCCGCCAATGGGAACACATTGTCCATAATTGTAAAGAGGGCTCTATTGTCACTGGAAAAGTTATGCGCAAAGTCAAAGGTGGACTTATGGTCGATATCGGGATGGAAGCATTCCTTCCAGGTTCTCAAATCGACAACAAGCGCATTAAGAATCTCGATGATTACGTCGATAAAACTTTTGAATTTAAAATTCTTAAAATCAATAGCGATAGAAAAAATGTCGTTGTCTCTCGCAGAGAACTTCTAGAAGAAGAGCGCATCTCCAAAAAAGTTGAAATGTTGGAAAACATCACAGAGGGGCAAGTGCGCACAGGTGTTGTTAAAAACATCACTGATTTTGGTGTTTTCTTAGATCTCGATGGTATCGATGGTCTTCTCCACATTACAGATATGACATGGAAGCGTATTAAACATCCGTCTGAAATGGTGAACTTAGGTGATGAGATTGAAGTGGTTGTTCTCAATGTCGATAAAGATAAGGGACGTGTCGCTCTTGGCATGAAACAAAAAGAGTCTAACCCTTGGGAAGAAATTGAAAAGAAATATGTCCCTGGAACACACGTGAAAGGCAAGATCGTCAGCTTAGTGCCTTATGGAGCATTTATTGAAATCGAACCTGGCATTGAAGGTCTGATCCATGTCTCTGAAATGTCATGGACAAAAAACATCTCCGATCCTAGTGAAATGGTCAAAAAAGGTGACGATGTTGAAGCCCTGGTTCTCGGCGTTCAGAAAGAAGAAGGAAAAATTTCTCTTGGGATGAAGCAACTCGAGAAAAATCCTTGGGATGAAGTGGAAAAAAAATATCCAATTGGAAGTAATGTCGAAGCTGAGATCCGCAATTTAACAAACTACGGGGCTTTTGTTGAGCTTGAACCTGGCATTGATGGTCTCATTCATATTTCTGATTTGAGCTGGATTAAAAAAGTTTCTCACCCTTCTGAAGTTTTGAAGAAAGGTGATAAAGTAGAAGCTATTGTTCTTTCTATTGATAAAGAGAGCAAAAAAATCACACTCGGCGTAAAACAACTGAGTGAAAATCCATGGGAAAATATTGAAAAAGCACTGCCGACAGGATCTCTTGTCAAAGGTGTTGTCACAAAAATTACAGCTTTTGGAGCTTTTGTTGAACTTGAAAATGGGATTGAAGCGTTGATTCACGTGACAGAACTCTCTGACCAACCTTTTGGTAAAGTTGAAGAAGTCATTTCTAAAGGACAAGATATTATTGCTAAAGTGATCAAATTGGATTCAGAACACAAAAAGATCTCCTTGTCTATCAGAGAACATCTCGTGGAAAAAAACAAAGAAAATCACGATGACATTGTCGTTGGTGAAAAGAAAAAACGCACCACCAAGAAGAAAACCAAAGATAAAAAAGAAGAGGAAGAAGCAGGCAGTTGAAGTTAACTTCACTCCAAGCTTTTAATAAGGATAAATACATGAATAAAGACTTAGTTGCCATTTTTGAATATCTCGAGCGTGAAAAAGGCATTAAGCGTGATATTGTAATTGGAGCCATTGAAGAGGCTCTCCTTGCTGCAGCGCGTAAAAATATTCAAGGGCTCATCAATATCTCCGTTAAAGTCAATAATAAGACAGGAGACATTGAAGTCTTTGCTCAAAAAGAAGTTGTCGAGAAAGTGACGATTCCAGAAGAAGAAATCTTGCTAGAAGACGCAAGACAAATCAATCCTTATGCTGAAATTGGTGAGTGGGTAGATATCGTCTGTACTCCTAAAGATTTCGGACGAATTGCAGCGCAAACAGCTCGGCAAATCATCTCTCAGAAACTGCGTTCTGCAGAACGAGATGTGATCTACGAAGAGTATCGCCATAGAGTGAATGAAATTATTTCAGGTACTGTCAAACGTATTGTGCGTGGAGCTAACTTAATTGTCGATCTTGGCAAAGTAGAAGGTATTTTACCAGACAGATTCTACCCGAAAACAGAAAAATACAATGTAGGCGAAAGAGTTCAAGCTCTTCTTTTTGAAGTCCGTGACACTGAAAATGGAGGTGCTGAAGTCATCTTAAGTCGTAGCCACCCTGACTTTGTGACACAACTCTTCATGTTAGAAGTTCCTGAAATCAACGATGATAAAATCACAATCGAACGTATCGTAAGAGACGCGGGTTACAGAACAAAATTGGCTGTTAAATCCTCCGATCCAAAGATCGATCCCGTGGGTGCGTGTGTCGGTGTCAGAGGAACCAGGGTTAAAAATATCATTCGAGAATTAAATAACGAAAAAATCGATGTTATCCCGTTCAGTGAAGATCCTGTCCAACTGCTTCAAAATGCTTTGTCTCCTATCGAAATCAAAAAAATCAATGTGAGTGATGATGGTTCAGCTATCTCCATTGTTGTCGAAGATGAGCAATACCCTGCGGCACTTGGGAAACGGGGTATGAATGCGAGATTAAACGGACAATTGATCGGCGCTGATCTTCACATCCAAAAGATGTCTGATTTCCAAAATGCTATGACACTTGAAAGACAGCAAATTGCAACAGCTCAAGATCCATCTCTTGATGAAAAACTTCAAGTTGAAGGCATGAGCACGTTGATTATCGAGAGTTTGATCTCTGCTGGATTTGACACACCGCGTAAGATTTTGAATGCCACACCGAAAGAGCTTGCAACCATTCCTGAGATTAGCTTAGAAATGGCGGATAAAATTTTAGAAGCAATACGCAAGAAAAAAGGTTTAAAAGTTGGCTAAAAATCTTAAGTTAACGATCAAAAATGCTCAGCTCGCAGAAGCCTTAAATAAGCTCAAGAAGCCAACAGAGGCTTCTAAGAAGAAAGTTGAGAAAGTCAAAAAGGAAATTAAAGAACTTCCACCTGTTGTAGAAGAAGTGGCTCCTATAGAGCCTGTTTTACCTCCTGCTCAAGAAAAAAAGATCGTTGAAGATATTCCATTACCACCTTCTCCTCCAGAGGTTCCAAAACCGGAAGAAATAGACGTGAAAACTCTTCCCGTCCCAGAGCCGAAACAAGAGCCGAAAGTTGTATCACAACCTCTACATTCTAAAATTGGAACTATTAGACCCCCGTCTGAGAAAAAAACATTCATCTCTCCTAAAGCTGCAGCGGCTAAGACACCTTATGTGAAACCACCTATGCCTGCAGGATTTACTCCCAGATCTGAAGTCTCTTCAGCTCCTAGACGATTTCCTAACTCTTTTGTCTCTCCAGGTAGTGGTGGAAGACCTCCATTTAACAACAGACCTTTTTCTGGAACTCCAAGACCTTTTGATCCCTCAAGACCAGGAAGCAGGACTCCTAGATCTATCCCTCTTCCTCAAAAAGATACAGCCAGGTCAGAAGCTCCTAAGAAACATCCCACCAAAGATGAGAAAGGTTTTAAAGACTTTAGTGAGTACAAACCGAAAAAACCAGGTGGCGAGCGCTCATTCGATTCACGAGATAGACAAGGTCTAAGAGCTGATGAAGATCAAATCTGGAGAAAACGAAAAAGATCGGGGCCTAAGCTGCGCTCAGATGAAGAAGAGATCATCATTAGACCTAAATCTCTTCAGGTCCGCATTCCGATCACACTTAAAGATCTAGCAGCTGAGATGAAGTTAAAAGCATCTCAACTTGTCTCTAATTTGTTCATGAAAGGAGTGGTGCTCACTCTCAATGATATCTTAGATGACGAGACTACCCTTCAACTACTCGGTCATGATTTTGATTGTGAAATTACAATCGATACAAGTGAAGAAGAAAGACTACAAATCACCGATAAAACCATCAAAGAAGAGATTCAAGAAACACCGGCAGATAAGCTCATATTGCGCAACCCTGTTGTCACGTTCATGGGACATGTCGATCACGGCAAAACCAGCTTAATCGATGCGATCCGCAAATCAAACGTCGCAGGCGGAGAAGCAGGAGCCATCACGCAACACATCGGCGCATTCAGGTGCCATACGGATGTTGGAAACATCACAATTCTCGACACACCTGGTCACGAAGCTTTCTCAGCTATGCGTATCAGGGGAGCCGATGTGACAGATCTCGTTGTTCTTGTGATTGCAGGTGATGAAGGGATTAGAGCGCAGACAATAGAGGCTCTTAAACAAGCAGAAGAAGCAAAAGTTCCCATCATGGTGGCCATCAACAAATCAGACAAACCAGACTTTAATGCTGAAAATATTTACCGCCAGCTCTCAGAACACAACCTCCTTCCTGAAATATGGGGTGGTCAGACAATCACTGTCAATTGCTCAGCTGTCACAGGTGCAGGTATCAAAGAACTTCTCGAGATGCTCGCTCTTCAAGCAGAAGTGTTAGAACTCAAAGCCAACCCTCATATGCGTGCCAGGGGTACTGTCATCGAATCGCAAATGCATAAAGGTTTTGGCGCTATCACAACAGTCCTTGTCCAAAATGGAACTCTCAATTTAGGAGATGCTCTTGTTTTTGACCAAGAATGGGGTAGAGTCAAAACAATGCACGATGAATTTGGCAATGCTTTAGAACAAGCAACCCCATCAACTCCTGTCAAAATCACAGGTCTTTCAGGTCTTCCTGAAGCTGGCAGTGAGTTCATTGTCGTGAAAAACGAGAAAGAAGCTAGACACCTCTCCGAAGGACGCCTTCATAATCGCAAACACATCGCTCTTCAAGCCAAAAAAGCAGGCGTGGAAGGACTCTTACAACATCAAGCTCAAAAACAAGAGAAAAAAGTGCTCTACCTAATCTTGCGTGCCGATGTGCAAGGCTCTTTAGAAGCTCTCAAGCACTCAATTGAAAAAATACAATCTGAAAAAATTAATGTTATCATCACCTCGGCAGAAGTGGGCGCCATCACAGAGTCAGATGTTCAACTAGCAGGTGCCTCTAAAGCAACCATTATTGGCTTCCACACTCACATTGAAACAAGAGCCGATAGCCTCATTAAAGAACTGAAAGTGAAAGTACGCCTTCACGATATCATTTATCATGCCATCGATGATATCAAAGAGATCATGGTCTCTCTTCTCGATAAAATCTCTCAAGAAAACGATATTGGTGAGGCTATTGTGAAAGCGATCTTCAAATCCTCTCAATTGGGAAGTATTGCTGGATGTCAGGTCACCGATGGTATTATCCGCAGAAATAGCCATGTGCGCCTTGTTCGCGATAAAGAAGTTCTCTGGAAAGGACCTCTGGCATCTTTAAAACGCATAAAAGACGATGCCAAAGAAGTTTCCAAAGGGATGGAATGTGGCATCCTTTTACAAGGATTTACCCCTGTCAAAGAAGGTGATGTGATTCAAGCTTTTGATGTGACCTATCTCACTCAGGAACTTTAATCATGACTAAAAGAATCGACAAGGTTAATTCACTCCTCAAAGAAGTCATCTCTGAAGTGATCTCTAGAGATGTACGCAACCCCCGCGTAAATACTTTTGTTACAGTACTTGGTGTTAATATCGCCAAGGATCTTCACAATGCAACCGTTTATATCAGCGTCATTGGCTCTGACAAAGAAAAACAAGAAACTCTAGCCGCTCTGCAATCAGCTGCAGGCTTTATCTCTGTTCACGCCTCTAAAAAAGTCACCTTGAGATATTTTCCGACACTTACATTCTCTCTTGACTCTTCTATCGAAGAACACTTAAAAATTCATGAGATCCTGGGAAAAATCCATGATGAACAACAATCTCGCAAACCCCTCTCTTCAGATGACTAACACTGGCGTTCTTCTTGTCGACAAGCCAAAAGGGAAAACCTCTTTTAGCCTTGTAGGAGCCCTCCGTAGAAAAACAGGCATCCAAAAAATTGGACATGCAGGGACATTGGATCCTTTTGCAACAGGTCTTATGGTTATGTTGATTGGAAAAGAGTTCACAAAACTCTCCGATCAATACTTGGGGCAAGAGAAAGAATATCAGTGCACAGCTCATCTCGGCATCACAACAGACACCTATGACTGTGAAGGGATAACAACTCACACCTCATCTCATATCCCCTCACTCTCTGCTATCGAAGATGCTTTAAAACTTTTTAACGGCACCATCTTACAAATCCCTCCGATGTTTTCTGCCAAAAAAATCGAAGGAAAAAGATTGTACAAACTAGCACGGCAAGGCATTTCTATCGAACGCCAACCTGTCTCTGTCACTCTTAAAACAACTCTCACCTCCTATAATTACCCTTTCCTCGACTTACATATTGTTTGTTCCAAAGGAACTTACATCAGAAGCCTTGCCTATGACCTAGGCACAATTTTAGGCTGTGGCGCTCATCTCCACTCCCTCAGAAGACTACGTTCGGGATCTTTTTCCATCACTCAAGCTATTAATGGAGCTCTTCTCTATGAGAATAGTTGAATCCTGGGAAGATATTCCCCAAATAACTCCTCCCATTGCCCTAGCGCTTGGTAATTTTGATGGTGTTCATCAAGGACATCTCTATTTAATTGATGAACTCAAAAAGAAAGGCACACCTGTTGTCATCACATTTCGCAACCACCCTGCAGAAATTCTCTCTCCCAAAAATATCCCTACATCTCTTTTCTCTCTTGAAGAAAAATTACAAGCCCTTAAAAAAGCTGGCGTTCAACTCCTCATTCTCCTCTCTTTTACATCTGAACTTGCGTCTATGACTTACGAAGCATTTTTAAGAAAAGTCAAACACCACCTGCCCTTTCAATTTTTCGTTGCAGGCAAAGGTGACACCTTTGGCTTTCGTAGAGAAGGTACAGAAGCACGTGTAAAACAAATCGCACAAGAGCTAGCATTTGAAGCCATCTATTTAGAAAAACTCACTAAAGCAGGTGCTCCTATTTCCTCAACCAGAATTCGCACACTCATTGCTGATGGATATGCAGATGAGGCTCATCAACTATTCAATCAAAGGTTATAACCTATGCCAGATCTCGCTTGCGGTATTGTCGGACTTCCCAATGTTGGCAAATCAACGCTCTTCAACGCTCTCACACGTAAAATGGCAGCTGCAGCTGCTAACTACCCTTTTTGCACCATCGATCCCAATGTGGGCATTGTTGATGTTGATGATCCGAGATTACCTATCCTTTCAAAGATCTCAGGCAGCAAAAAACTTGTGCCCGCAACTGTGACTTTTGTTGATATTGCAGGTCTTGTCAAAGGAGCCTCTCAAGGAGAAGGTCTTGGCAATCAATTCTTAACCAACATTAGAGAAACCGATGCGATTATCCATGTTGTCAGATGTTTTGAAGGTGGCGATGTGATCCACGTTGCAGGAAAAGTCGACCCCATTGCTGATATCGAAGTCATCAACTTAGAGCTCATTCTCTCAGATCTTCAAATGATTGAAAATATTATCAAAAAGCTAGAAAAACAAATCAAAACAAGAAAAGACTTAGAAGCCTCTTTCCACACACTTCAAAAAGCAGCCACTCACCTCAATCAAAACAAACCACTTAGGTCACTTATCTGCACAGAAGAAGAAAAAGGCCATTTAGCTGCTTATCCATTTTTGACGAGTAAAAAAGTACTCTATGCCACAAATGTCGATGAAGCCTCTCTTCCCTCTATGGAAAATCCCCTTGTTGCCCAAGTGAGAGAGTATGCCAAAAACGAAGGAAACTCCATCATCCCTATCTGTGCCAAATTAGAAGAAGAATTAGGCCAGCTCTCTCAAGAGGAAGCAGCTGAATTCCTCCACTCCCTTGGCCTCCAAGAAACGGGCTTAAATCGTCTCATTAGAGAAGCCTTTTCCACCTTAGATATGATCACCTATCTCACAACTGGTGAAATTGAAACCCGTGCTTGGCCCATCAAAAAAGGAACCCCTGCTCAAGAAGCTGCAGGTAAAATTCACACCGACATCCAAAAGGGATTTATCAGAGCCGAAGTCGTCTCTTTTGATGATATGGTCTCTTATAAAGGAAGAGTTGGTGCCAGAGAAGCTGGCAAAGCAAGATCTGAAGGAAAAGACTACATCGTCAAAGATGGTGATGTTGTTCTTTTCTTCCACAATTAGAGAACTCTATGCAAAGTATTTTTGTCACATGTCCTGGCGATATTGAACTTCTTCTCCTCGATGAACTCCAAACCATGGGTATTTCTGGAAGAAAAAGCCTGCGCGGTGTTTTTGTACCCCCAACAATCGACAATGTCTATGCTATCAACTACAACTCTAGGCTCGCTACAAGAGTGCTTTGGCCTCTTCTCAATTTTCGCTGCAAAGACAGAGAGGACCTCTACCACTACGCTAAAAAGATCAACTGGAGCCTCTATCTCAATGCTGGCAAAACCTTTGCCATCGACTCTAATGTCTCCCATCCCAACCTCCGTAATAGCTTATTTGCAGCCTTTGTTGTCAAAGATGCCATCTGCGATCAGCTCAGAGAAAAAACAGGCTTAAGACCCTCTGTCGATGTCGCATCCCCCGATGTCCAACTCAACCTCTTTATCAACAATGAACAAGCTATCTTAAGCCTTGATACGTCAGGCGATCCCCTCTTCAAACGAGGCTACAGACAATCTACAGGTCCCGCTCCCATTCAAGAATCAATTGCAGCAGCCATCCTCAAAAAAATGAACTACACAGCCTCTGATTGTCTCTTAGATCCTTTTTGTGGTTCAGGCACATTTCTCATTGAAGCAGCACTGATTGCCACCAAAACACCTCCTGGATTCTTTAGAAAAAAGTGGGGGTTCATCAACCTTCCCGACTTCTCTGAAAATACTTGGCAAGCCGTGAAACAAAAATCAGACAGCCAAAGAACTCCCCTCACCCCTGACATGATATTTGGCTCCGATAAAGACAGAGCCGTCATTACCTCCTGCATCCAAAACATTCGTCACACCCAGCTTCCCATCACCTGCGATGTCTCTGACATCAAACACTTAAGTCCCAAAAAAGCCCCCACCCTCATTCTCGGCAATCCTCCCTATGGCAAAAGACTCCAAACCTCCTCTGAACCCTACGCTGACTTTGGCAAACTCCTCAAAGCCTACCCCCAAGCAAAAGCTGCCATCCTCAGCCCCGATGAGTCCCTCATCAGAGCCACCGCTCTCCCCTTCAAGCGCCTCGCCTCTTTCCACAACGGCGGCCTAGATGTGGGCCTCTTCTCTTACATGTCTAAAAGATAGTTGACTTAATATACATTATCTCTTACATTAAAGCTTATAATGCATAAGATAATTTACATTAAGAGAGCACGAAAATGCGTCCTATTTCACCCTTGCCGATACCTGTAAAAAAAGCTTTAAAAAAACTTGGGCAAGATATTAGTGATGCTAGAAGGCGAAGACGCATTCCTATGGCACTTATGGCAGAACGCGCATTCATTAGCCGCATGACTCTCGCAAAAGTAGAAAAGGGAGATCCTGCAGTGGCTCTAGGAATTTATGCCTCTATATTATTTGTTTTAGGGCTGACATCCAGATTGGCTGATCTTGCAGATAGCAATCATGATCTCCTAGGGCGTTCTCTAGAAGAAGAGCATCTCCCTCAACGAATTCGCTTACCCAACAAGCAGAAAACCAATGAAAGATAGAGCTATTTACGTTTTTATAGATTTGGATGAAAAGACACATTACGTGGGGCAACTATGGTCGCATGTACATAAAAGACGAAATAGTGCTTCTTTCCAATACGATCCGACTTGGCTGAAAAATCCTTTACGTTTTGCACTAGAGCCTGCTCTTACCCTCACCGAAGGAACACTACATACAGATCAAGCTCTTTTTGGAGCCATTGGAGATTCTGCACCCGACAGATGGGGACGAATACTGATGAGAAGAGCGCAAGAAAGAGACGCTAGAAAAGCCAAAATTTCACCAAAAACTTTAACTGAAGTAGATTATTTGCTCGGTGTGAATGATGAAACAAGACAAGGTGCTCTGCGATTTGCCGAAGACATGAAAGGGCCATTTCTTCAAATTTCAAGTGCTTCTTCTATTCCTCCTTTGATTAATTTACCTAAGCTACTTTCAGCCACTGAAAAACTCCTCAAAGATAAAGAAAGTGAAGAGGACTTGCGCCTTCTTCTTGCTCCAGGCTCTTCTCTTGGAGGCGCAAGACCAAAAGCTTCTGTAATAGATAAAGATGGTCACTTAGCGATAGCTAAATTCCCTAGAGAAGATGATGAATTCTCGACAGTTCTTTGGGAAGCTGTTTCTTTAACTCTTGCTTCACAAGCAGGTCTCTTAGTGTCTGAATGGCGTGTGCAAACTATTGCTAAAAAACCTGTTCTCATTCTGAAACGTTTTGATCGCGACGGCAAGAGACGGATTCCTTTTTTATCTGCTATGAGTATGCTAGGTGCTCAAGATAATGAATCGCATAGTTATCTAGAAATCGTTGATGCTCTCAAACAGTATGGAGCAAGCCCCAAACAAGAAATGACTCAGCTATGGCGCCGCATTGTCTTTAACATTCTCATCTCCAATACAGACGATCACTTACGCAACTACGGATTTTTATATAAGAATTCAGAAGGATGGGAACTTTCTCCTGCTTATGATTTAAATCCCACGTCTGTTCTTATTAAACCACGCATTTTAACAACCAACATTAGCCTTGATGATAACGTGGCCTCTCTAGATCTTGCTCTCTCAGTTGCAGCTGAATTCGGACTTAGTCTCACACAGGCAAAAAAAATCGCCAAAGAAGTAGGTGATGCTGTTTCAAAGTGGCGCACAATTGCTCACAAGTTCAAAATGAACTCTGCAGAAATCGAACGTATGTCGTCTGCGTTTGAACATCAAGATCTAGCCCAAGCCATTTCTCTCTAAAAATCCTAGATTTTAATTTACATTAAAAAAAATGTTTCTCAAAATTCATTTTAACTTTAGAATAAGTGCCAATATTTCAAACTTAACTCTATAAAAAAGGTCTAGCATGTCCACACCCCCATTAATGCTGAACAAGCAATACCAAATTCTGATAGGCTTAATGTTCGACAGATTTTCGAAGATCTATCCGCTCGAGTTTGCAAAATAACATGGGCAAATGGAGGGGATACAGTTCCTGTCACAGCGGGATGTTTTATTCAGAGAGATGATCAATTAAAAATAATCACATGCTTTCACGATGCATCTTGGGGCAATGGAAATAAAGTTATTCAAGTTGTCGATCAAAGATTTAAAGCTCCCCTAGATAAAAGCATTTCCACAGATCTGGCTACTCAACATGATATCTGCGTCCTCTCTCCACAAATACCTCCAGAAAAAAACAGAATTTTTTAGGTAAATGTTTACCATATGATAATTCTGTTCATCTTGGGGAAACTATATATTTTGCAGGATATCCTTTTGGGAAAAATGAACCTATAATTCATGAAGGAAGAATTTCTTCCTTAAGACAAGATAGTTTTACAATTGATGGAACTATAGTTGCTGGTCATTCAGGAGGACCTGTTGTTGCTCTGAGGAATAAGACTTTAGTATTGATTGGAATCATTAGTTCTCAACTTGTCGATATGACAAAAACTCTCATTCAGGCAAGTAAAGTATGTATGAGTAATTATGAAGTTTCCGCATACAATGAACCCCCTCCATCTTTTGGAACTACTGATGTTCGAATGGTAGTAGGAGATATTATAAAAAATCTTCTTTCTAACATGTCTACAGGTATAGGGAAAGCTAACCGAATCGATTTGCCAGCTATTACAAATACGCAAGTTGAACAAACTGCCTTAAGCATGCCTGCACAATCTTATCCTTCTAGCACAAAAGCATCAAAAACTGTAAGAAATGTTTCAACGAAAAGCAGTGCAAGTGCAGCTTATAATAATATGCCGAGCAATGAGTTATTTGAAAGAAGACGAGGAAACAGCCAATTTACATATGCTCAAGCTGTTTCGTCAAGCTCTTCTGAAAGAGAAACAATTGATCAACCAGAGACAAATGATCCACAGAGCTCAGATAATGGTATAGTATCTGAACTTCCTGTAATGGTAAAACGAAAGGTTACAAAAGAGCTAAAAGAAAACCGCTGGTGGTTCTCTCATCAAAGCCCGGAAGGAGCAGTTTGGACAAATGGAACATTAACAACGACAGTCACTAAACATCCTACAGTTAATCAAGGATTAGCAGAAAGCATAATAGATAAAGCCCAAAAAAATCCGGGTCCTGAAAAAAGAGAAGAAACACAGCTAGAAATTGCTTTAGGAGAGTTAGATAAACTCAAAAAAGATTCTGGCATAAAGGAGTTGTTAAAAAAATACCTTAAATCCAAAGGTTATAGCCCCCCAAAGCGAAAGACTGACGGGCCAGAATTTTGGAGACTAGGAGAAGATACACTTCAAATTCCAAATTCTATAAATAAACAACAAGCTATAGAGTTTCTTAAGTCCATCTTAGAATAGCAAAAATAATTTCTGTTCATATAGACTAAAGTTTATCTTGGCTGTTCTGTTATATCAATCTTTCCTATTTAGCTTAAGAATCATTTGTAGTATTCTGAACTTAGGGCTCGTAAAAAAATAAGTTCCCAATCTTAAACTGCGCGAAAGCCTCGCGGTTTGACGATCGCAAAGAGGGCCATATTGACTCTTAATATTGTCCTCTTTGCGATCGTCAAACCCCGGGAGCTTTGGCGCAGTTTAAGATGCGGAAGTTATTTCTTTACGAGCCCTTAGTCTACTTTAAACTAAATAATTGAGAACATGGCAGAGAAAACAGAAAAGGCAACCCCGAAGAAATTGCGTGATGCGAGGAAAAAGGGGCAGGTTGCCAAATCACAAGACTTTCCGTCGGCTTTTACGTTTGTCGTCTCAATTGCTATGACGCTGATGAGTGCCAAGTACTTATTTCAGCAGATGGGCAGCTACATGATCTATACCTTCCGGAATATCTCCCATAATATCGACATGGAAAATAGAGCGGGGGGTTATTTAGGCGAATGTCTACTTGTAATTCTGAATGCCAGTGTTCCCATTGCTGTGATCACAGCGATGATGGGAGTGCTTGTTAATTTTTTAATTATAGGACCTGTTTTTTCCACAGAGGCGATGAAAATCGATTTCAAAAAACTCAATCCTGTGACAAACATTAAAAATATGTTTAAAGTGAAAACTCTCATCGAACTCATTAAATCTGTGTTAAAAATCACAGGAGCCTTTATTCTAATTTACAGTGTTGTGTACAATAGTTTACCTCAGATTATTGCCACAGCTGCGATGCCTATTTTAGGAACAACGACGGTTTTTTCAGAATTTCTCTACAAAGTGATTATACGGGTAGGGATTTTTTTTCTTTTTGTTGCTATTTTGGACCTCGCTTTTCAGAAGCAAAATTTCGCTAAAGAAATGAAGATGGAAAAGTTTGAGGTCAAGCAAGAGCATAAAGATACAGAGGGAGATCCTCACATTAAGGGCAAGCGCCGTCAGACAGCGCAAGAAATTGCTTACCAAGATGGGCCTGGTGCTACAAAAAAAGCTAGGACGGTGATCACAAATCCCGTGCATCTTGCCATTGCCATCGACTATCGTGATGCGGAGGATGAAAAAAAAGAGCCTGCTCCTCGCATTTTAACTATGGGCAAAGGTCTTGTTGCTGATCAGATTATACGGATTGCACAAGAAGAGCGGATTCCTATTATGAGAAATGTGCCACTTGCACAAACTCTTTTCGAGAAAGGGAAAATAGGCGAATATATCCCTGAGGAGACATTTGAGGCTGTAGCCGAGATTTTGCATTGGCTTAAAAAATTGGAAGAAGAAAATTTGGAGTTGTTTTCGTGAAAAATTTTATTGTTGAGCTAATGAGATCATTAGGAGGAGAAAAAGCTCTTCGAGTGGTGAGTAAATCTGCCGATGTGATGCTTGCTTTTTTTGTCGTTTTAATTGTGATGATGATCATCATCCCTATTTCTCCCAATTTTCTCGATAATTTAATTGCGCTTAACTTAACAGTGTCTATCGCTTTGCTCATGGTAGCTCTCTATATTCAAAAAGCTGTCAACCTCTCGATGTTTCCTTCTCTTTTGCTCCTCACAACGATGTTTAGATTAGGGATTGAGATCTCAGCCACACGTCAAATTCTTCTGCATGCCTATGCAGGACACATCATTCAAACGTTTGGTCAGTTCGTGGTGGGAGGAAGTTTTATTGTGGGGATTGTCGTCTTTCTCATCATTACCATCGTTCAATTTATCGTGGTAACAAAGGGTGCTGAAAGGGTGGCTGAAGTCGCTGCTAGATTTACCCTTGATGCGATGCCAGGAAAACAGATGAGTATCGATGCCGACATGCGCAGTGGTGTGATCGATGCCAACCAAGCCAGGGAATTGCGTCTTGCTCTGACTAAAGAAAGTCAACTCTATGGAGCTATGGACGGCGCGATGAAGTTCGTCAAAGGGGACGTCATTGCAAGTATCGTGATTGCAGTGATTAACATCATTGGCGGCCTTATCATTGGAGTTTCGATACACAATATGAGTGCTCTTCAAGCAGCTAAAGTGTATACACTGCTCTCTATTGGGGGTGGGTTGATCTCTCAGATCCCTTCCCTTCTTATCTCCCTGACTGCAGGTATTGTGACTACAAGAGTCTCCAGTGAAAAGAAAAACTCCAACTTGGGATCTGAAATTTCTACTCAATTGCTGGGGCAACCAAAAGCGATTCTCATCGCAGCAGGAGTGCTGCTTTTGATGGCGCTCATACCTGGATTCCCTAAAACAATCTTTATTGTTTTAGCTCTGATCTTGGCTGGTGTCGGGTTTTTCACACAACGTAAAGCTAAACAAGCTCTACAGAAATCTATAGCAGGCACTGCTGGACCCTCTGTCGATACAGATGTCGAAGGACATTCGATGGTCAGAGGCCCTAATAATGACTACGCCCTCACTCTTCCCATTATTCTAGAAGTCGGTAAAAGTCTATCAACTCTCATCAAGAAAGATAAGCAAGGGCATTCGTTTGTCGAAGAGATGATCCCCAAGATGAGATCGGCTCTCTACCAAGATTTAGGGGTTCGTTTCCCAGGAATACACGTGCGCACTGATTCCCCTACTTTAGAAAAAGATGAGTATTCTATTTCACTCAATGAAGTCCCCATTGTAAGAGGCAAGATGTTGGAAGGGACTCTTCTTGTCAAAGAATCTCCTGAAATTCTCAAAAAATACAACCTGCCTTTCACACAAGCTAAAACAACTTTTGGGCAGCCCTCTCTCTGGGTTGATATGAAATATCAAGAAATTCTTCAAAAAGCGGGCATCAAATTTTGGAAGCCTCTTGATGTGATGATCCTTCATCTCTCCCATTTTTATCGTACGCATGCAGCTGATTTTATTGGGATTCAAGAAGTCAGAGGTATTTTAGAGTTCGTCGAAAAATCTTTCCCTGATTTGGTCAAAGAAGTCACAAGACTTGTTCCTCTACAGAAGTTAACAGAAATTTTTAAACGCCTTGTTCAAGAACAAATTTCCATCAAAGATCTACGCACGATTTTAGAAGCGCTCTCTGAGTGGGCTCAAACGGAAAAAGATACCGTCTTATTAACAGAATATGTGAGATCATCTCTCAAACGTTACATCAGCTATAAATATTCCCAAGGGCAATCGGTTTTGGCTGCCTATATTCTTGATCCAGAAATTGAAGATATGGTAAGAGGAGCTATTAAACAAACATCTGCTGGATCTTATTTAGCTTTGGACACGGATGCGACACAACTGATTCTTCATGCGATGCGCCAGGCTATTGTGCCGACTCCTTTAGGAGGACAACCTCCTGTTCTTTTCACGGCGATCGATGTCAGACGGTTTGTGCGTAAATTAATTGAAGGTGAGTTCCCCGACATGGCTGTCCTATCTTACCAAGAGCTCGTCCCAGAAATTCGCATTCAACCTTTAGGTAGAATTCAACTCTCTTAATTTTATTAAAACAAGTAGAGAACAAAGAAAAAAGAAAAATAGGGGTCAATATAGATCATGTCGGGGACATGCCGCAGGACTTGTCCCCGACATGAGCTATATTGCTAAAAATTATTGATCTCTTTTTTTCTTTAAATTGAATAGGTGAAATATCAACTTGCGTATATAAACCATTCAATTTAAATTGAAAATTGACCAAAATAAGCAAACCTTTAGGACTAAAAGAGATCTATCGATGGCTGAGAGATTTAGCAGCGAGCCCACACAGAAAATCAGCTCAGGTGATGCTTTAAGAGCTCAACAAGCCGCAGAAAAACAACGCCTGGCTCAGTATGCTATTGCGCAAGATAGCATTATAGATGAATTTAAAGATTGGAGTGACACCTCTACCTGGAATCCTATGGCCCTCTCTCGCAATTTTCAACCCCTAGAAAGACGGGTGAGAGATCGTGGAAAAGCCGATGAAACAAGTAAAGCGCATGAGACAGATAAAGAAGAGGAGGCATTAGATGAAGTCGTACCTATTGAAAAAGTTGAAGAAACCTCTCAACAATTCCATAAAAAAAATCATGAATTACAACAACGCACTCTTCTTCTTTTACGCTCTCGTATTTCTTCGAAAGATACCGCTCAAGATGTTCTTAAAAAAGTACAAGAATTTTACACAGATGCCTCACTCGCCGACGAAGCTCTTGACTTTTTGATTGAAACCTCACGAGGCAGAATTCAAGAGACGATGCGCCAAGCTAAAGAAGAGCTCAATCGCACATTTTCAAGAGAGATCAAAGCTGGTAAAAACATCTTCTCTCAGGCGCAAGAGTTTGCTGCCAAGGGCCTTGGCGCCCCTACATCTCTGCGAGATCTCTACCGAGATATTACCGGCAATCCAAGAGAAGCTTCGACTCTTTTTGAAGAGCTGACCTCTAACTACCCCTTTGACAAATTAAAATCTGTGATTACTTTCCTTCTCCACTCTCTTGGGGCTGATATGAAATCAAAAGGGCCTTCCATTTCTCGGGCAGAACTCTCGCGGCTTTTCACAGAAACCAAAAACATGCAAGCTATCCTGGGAGTTTTTGCATTTTTTCTATCCCGTATGCGCATGATCACAAGTTCCTTTACAAGAGAGGGTCTCTCTTTACCAACAAAGATAACCTTTGAGACCTTGGCTAAAACGTTTATGCGATTTATTCAAGAAAGATACCCTTCTGTTGAAAAAATCTTGCAACTCTCTTTCGGCTTAGAGCTATCTGATAGCCTTGAAGCTCAAATTATTATCTATATTCAATTTCGAGATGCGCTGCGTCAAGTAGCTCTCAAACTCTTTAAAGATGACAGACAAAGACAAGAACTTCTATTGTGTTTTATGGATGCTTTAGAAGAGCTTGAAGAGCAGCTTGAAGAAAAAATCGAAGAAGAGGAAAAAGAAGAGAGAAAGAATAAAAAGGAAAACAAAGAATAAATGGAGCGTTTTCTGATTTTGTTAGATGACCTAGGAGGACTTATTGGCATACCTCTTCACGTCAACGCCAAAGGTTTTTGCCAGCTTAACATCAATAATCAAATTCACATCCAAATCTCTAATGAAAACGAGAAAGATAGAATTCTATTGGCCACATTTATTTCTGAAATCCCTCCAGGAAAATTCAAAGAAAATGTCCTTGTAGAAACATTAAAAGAAAATCATAACTACCCTCGTCTTGGAACTTTTGCTTACTGTGAGAAAAATAACCAACTTGCTTTTTTCTCCCATGTCTACTATGCCAAATTAAACGGTGAGACACTCTCTGATTTTCTTGAAAAATTTATCGAAAAAGCCCTCTCTTGGAAAATAGGAATTGAAACAGGCAGACTTCCGTATCATGGAGAAATCGTCCATAAAATAGGCCCTTCAATCTTCGATATTAAAACTAAGGGCTCGTAAATGATAGATCTTGATCAGTGTGAAACACGTAAGGCTTGGGAAAAAATTGGAGTTTCCCCAAGACATGGCATAAATATTCCTCTGTTTGCTCTGCACAGTCAAAAAAGTAGCGGGATTGGAGAATTTTTCGACCTTATCCCTCTCATCGACTGGTGTTCATCAGTGGGATTGGGTGTTATCCAGTTGCTACCTCTCAACGATTCTGCTGCCGACCCCTCTCCTTATAATGCCATTTCCTCGTGTGCTCTTAATCCTATTTACATCTCTTTACACAAACTTCCCGGCGCACAAATTCCCACAATGGTTCCTAATCAGTCTCCTCGATTTGTCTACAATGATATTCAAAGTTTCAAATTCAATTTTCTGCGCAACTATTGTGAGACTTTTGGCGAAGATCTCATCAACAAAAAATCCTTCAAAAATTTTGTTAAAAACAACTCTTGGGTTAATTATTATTCCCTGTTCAAAGTTTTAAAAGATAGGCTCGGACAAAACACCTGGAGAAGCTGGCCAAAAGACTTAAAAACACCAGACTACGACTACCTCTTTGAAAAACACGCGTCTGAAATGTTGCTCTACATTTTAATTCAATACATTGCCTGTGAGCAACTCTTGGAAATTAAAGCCTATGCCTCATCTAAAAAAATTCTCCTTCAAGGAGATATTCCTATCCTCATTAGTCCTGATAGCTCTGACACGTGGATGAAGCCAGAACTCTTTGATTTTTCTCTAGCTGCTGGATCACCTCCTGATGCTTACAATATCAAAGGGCAGTATTGGGGCTTTCCCCTTTTTAATTGGGATATCATCAAAAAAGAAGATTTTAACTGGTGGAAAACTCGTCTTGAAGTGGCTTCCCACTATTATGATCTTTACCGGATAGATCACGTTGTTGGTTTTTTTCGTATTTGGGCAATTGTTCGCGATGCTCTTGCTACAGAAGGGACATTTATCCCCGCTAATCCAGCTCTGTGGATTCCTCAAGGGCAAGAGATTCTAACGATGATGATCCATGCCTCTTCGATGCTTCCACTAGCAGAAGATTTGGGAACTATTCCCCCATCTGTGCGCGAGTGCCTACTCAAATTAGGAATTTGTGGCACAAAAGTGATGCGTTGGGAAAGGGACTATGATCATGATGGTTCTTTTATCCCACTAGAAAACTACCCTCTCCTATCGATGACAACAGTCTCAACGCACGATTCTGAGACTCTACAACTCTGGTGGCAAAATCCTACCGAAGGCGCTAAAGAATTTGCAGCCTCCAAAGGATGGACTTATTCTCCCGACCTATCATTTGATCAAAGATTGGAAATTTTACGCGACGCTCATCACACATCCAGCCTTTTTCACATCAATTTGCTGCAAGAGTACTTAGCTCTTTTTCCAGAACTCTCTTGGTCTAATCCTGCGGATGAGCGCATCAATGTCCCAGGAACTGTTCTCCCCACTAACTGGACTTATCGCTTTCGTCCCAGTATCGAAGAGATAACAGCTCATGAACCTCTCAAACAAGCTCTTAGACAGCTATTATCTAAGCTTTCTTGAACTGCTTTGGTTTGAAGCGTCTTTTGAAAGGGCCTTTTGCATGTGCATTAAAAGGAGGTCTTGATTTTCTTTTGAAGCGATCTCTTTGCTCCATGGCATATTTCACACGTCCTTCAGGAGATTTAAAATCTCTAGGTGCAGACGGAGCTAGAGTAGCTGGTTGCAGTTGAGGCAATGTCCCTGAAAATGTTTGCGGAGTAATTCTCTGACCTGTGAAACGCTCGATTTGTCTTATGGTACCAATTTCTCTTGATGTCACAAAAGTATACGCAATCCCTGTAGCTCCTGCTCTTCCTGTTCTTCCAATACGATGAACATAATCTTCTACGTTATCAGGAAGATCAAAGTTAATCACGTGACTGATGGCAGGAACATCCAGACCTCTTGCAGCAACATCTGTTGCCACTAGAATTTTAAACTTCCCTTGACGAAGAAGCATCATCGTGCGCGAGCGCTGTCTTTGTTTCATGTCACCATGAAGTGCAGCTGCCTCAAAACCAGATTCAGACAGATGTCTAGACAATTTATCCGCTTGACGTTTAGTCGCTGTAAAGACGACGACTTGTTGCACAGAAGGTTCAACAAGAAGGCTCTGTAAAAGGCGGTATTTGTGATCGATATTCGTCACCGTGTATAACCGTTGATCGATATTTTTTTGAGCCGATAAATCAAGCGCAACACTGATCTCGATAGGTTTATTTAATAATTTCTGAGAAAGGCCTAAAACGCTGCCTTTCAGGGTTGCTGAAAAAAGAAGAGTTTGACGATTTTTAGGTGTAGCTGCAGCAATTTGTTCTACGGCATGAATAAAGCCCATATCAAGCATCCTGTCGGCTTCATCGAGAATGAGCACCTCTAATCTTGAAAAATCAACCCGCCCTTGTTCCATGTGATCGATTAACCTGCCTGGTGTCGCCACAAGAATATCAAGCGGTCTTGACAAATTTTTATTTTGTTCTGGGTAAGGAGCTCCTCCATAGATACAGGCTGTTTTAACAAAGGGGAGGTATTTTGTGTATTTGAGCGTTTCGGCAGCCACCTGCATAGCCAGTTCCCGTGTTGGAACAAGCACCAAAATGCGGGGCCCTCTTCCTTTTACAGGAGATGGTTGGATCAGACGATTCAGAGAAGGCAGCATAAAAGCAGCTGTTTTCCCTGTCCCTGTTTGGGCGGAAGCTCTTATATCGCAACCTTTTAGTATTTGGGGGATCGCTTTCTCTTGAATAGGAGTTGCTGTGTTATAACCTAATTCTTGAAGAGCTTTAAGGACATCTGAAGGCAAAGACAAATTTTTAAATGACATATTTTCCATTTTTTTTAATGTAACGAGAGCTATTTTAAAACAATTCACCTATAAAAAATAGCTTATTCACTGTCTCACTAAAAATTTAGTCAAGATGTCACTAAGAAAAAGCCGTTAGCAGGCAAAAAGAGAGAGCCCCCTAACTCATAAGAGGGCTCGTATAAAGCAAATTTTTAACTTACTTAAATTTTGCTAAAAACCCATCTCTGAGCAGTGTTAAAAGCGTTCAGCGCTGTATTAACAACGATTCTCTCAGAAGGCACATAACGTGCAGCAAAAAAGAATGCGGTTGCTATAGCAGCACTTTTTAGAAGAGATAACCCTTGAACCTTATAGGAATCGTGGTTATCGTTTGGTATATTCTCTTGCACAAACTCAACTGCGTTATCTGTTTGGTTTTTAATGACTTGTGGCACGTAGCTATTCAGCCATTGTAATCCACTATCAAGTTTTGTTTGCTCCGAGAAGTCTCTTACACCTTTAGTGAATAAATCAGCAACTTTTCCAACTGTAGAAGCAAGCCCAAGCGCAGCAACAACAGCAAAACTCGTTGCGACGAATTCAGAAGCACCTAATTTTCCATAACTCAAAACTGTATTCATAAAAATCTCCTATAAAATTTTGTTTTCCAATCCCGTGAACCGATTAGAATCGGTATTGATTGTAGCAAGAGGGTATATTTAAAAGAATAGAAAAAAATTTTGCCGTCAAAAACTTGTATTAAATAATGATTGTTGAGATGCTTACTCTTTTAGAAAGAACTCTTTATGACAACTATTTTGCCTTTTTTTCGTTTAAGACGATTAAGACACCATGAAACGATCAGACACCTCATCCGCGAAACACATGTGTCTATTAAAAATTTAATTGCACCTATCTTTATTAAAGGCAGTGAAGGCGACAAAAAAATTATTGAATCAATGCCTGGCTACTACCAAGTTCCTCTGAACAAATTAGCAGAAGAAGTCAAAGAAATTCTTGAACTTGGTATTTCTTCTATTATTTTATTCGGAGTGCCTTCTCATAAAGATGCGTATGGATCAGAGGCTTATTGTGATTCAGGTATCATTCAACAAGCGATAAGAGTGATCAAAGAGATCTCTTCCGACTTACTTGTGATTTCAGATGTCTGTTTTTGTGAGTATACCAATCATGGACACTGTGGTGTGATCCAAGAGCGTTGTGGGAAATTAGATATCGATAATGATGCAACGCTACAGCTTCTTGTCAAGCAAGCGATTAGTCATGCAAGAGCTGGTGTTGATGTGGTTGCCCCCTCTGGCATGATGGATGGGATGGTGGGAGCACTTCGTCATGGATTAGACAAGGAGGGTTTTAAAGAGATTCCCATTTTGAGTTATTCTGTCAAATATAACTCGTGTCTCTATGGACCCTTTAGACAAGCAGCGGAGGGCGCGCCTACGTTTGGTGATCGAAGTACACACTTTATGGACCCTGCTAACAGGAGGGAAGCTTTGCGCGAAGCTCAGTTAGATATAGAGGAGGGAGCCGATATGCTCATGGTCAAACCTGCGCACAGTTACTTAGATGTGATTTGTAGAATCAAAGAAGCCTATCCTTACATTCCTCTGGGGGCTTATCACACAAGTGGTGAGTTTTGCATGATTAAAGCTGCTGCTGAGAAAGGTTGGATTGATGAAAAAAAAGCAGTTAGAGAAATACTAGGAGGAATACGTAGAGCAGGAGCTGATTTTATTATCACTTATTATGCTAAAGAATTTGCTAGCTGGGGTTTTTAGGAATGATCAAAATGGCATCGGAGACTCTGCGTGTTTTCTCAGATCCTAGTCCTTCGTCTTCATCACCTTGAGGATCATTACGTAGCTCCCCTTCATAGACCATCGTAGAACTTCCGCCTCCATCTAAATTAAGCGCATGGACACATCCTAAATGTTCCATCAAATCAGCAAGCTCAGGGATAGTCATACCCTGAAATATTCCATTGCGATCAACAACGACCAATAGCCAATGCCCATTCGGCAATATTCCAATGGCTGTTCTAGCATGTCTATATGACAAAAAAGTGGGGATTGTTTGCTCCGTTTCTAAATCGAGTATTTTAGAATGATCATACAACAAAAGAGGTGTTCCTCCGACAATGTAATCTAAAGAGGCCCACTCTTCTTTCGGCGTAAATCCAAAAAAAGGTTGAATATCAACTAGACACTCTAAAGGCTGACCTAGTGTTAGCGTATGAAAAAGAGGGTGTTCTTCTTGAATAGAGAGCACATAGCCATTTTCAGGAATTTTTGAGCTACCTCCTTGTTTGATTGAGACAATCACGCCATCTACAATGACAATTTCCTCTCCATCAGGATCTGTGAGTGTCGTCTTATGAAAAGAAGAATTAAACAGGACAATTCCCCCCTTTTTTCGAGGGCAATTTAGGCCATCCACACGAAAATTGTGAAGATCACTCTTACAAGTGATTGTGACGATAAGTCTATCCATTTTGGGCATCTGATCTTGAGGTGACCATCCAATACAGCCTCTGGGCTTAGTAGGAAGAGCATACCACTCGTGAATTTTAAGTGTTCCGGAGGCTTTCCCATCATACCGACTGCCGATTGAAAAAAACCCTCCATTGATAGAGGCAATTGCCCCATATCGTTTACTCAAAGAGAGAACCGACTCTCTACCGACGCCATTATCCAAAGCTTTAGCAGGTTTGATCTCATAAAGAGAAGGGTCAACTTCGATAACATGGACTGAAGAGATCGTTTCAAAGCCAAAAATGTAAGTATTAGGATACTCCACAGACTTATAAGTGATTCCTGTTGCGCAAAATAAGGAAGAAAAAGGCAGAAGCAACAACCAAATTTTTATCATAGATAAATCCTTTTAAAGATAATTGATTAAATTCTATCGTTTGTGTATAATTTTTTGCAATTTATGAAAAAAGAAGCTCAAGCCCTCTTTCTAATCATTGTGATTTTCATTGCAGCCTGCATTGAGACAGATATTTATTTGCCTGCATTTCCCGATATGATGACATGGTTTAAAGTCTCAGAAGGGGAGATTCAGAAACTTCTTTCCTGGAATTTTTTCGGCATTTGTATTGCAAGTCCTTTGTATGGACCTCTAGCTGATGCTTTTGGACGCAAGAGGCCTCTCCTTGGGGCTCTTGGCATGTTTTTATTGGGAAGTCTCATGACGGTTTTTGCCGGCAACATCGATCAGATGCTTTGGGGACGCATTCTACAAGGATTAGGTAGTGGTGGCTGTTTTACCTTAGGAACAGCGATCATCTTTGACTTGTTTCAAAAAGAAAAAGCCATTCAAGCACTTAACAAAGTCAACATGATTATCCCTTTGATCATGGGAGCAGCTCCTATGTTAGGAGGCTTTCTCAACAACACATTTGGATTTCGCTCAAATTTTCTCGTGATTGCTTTTTTTGTCGCGTTCAGTTTTATAATTTCTCTGATTTCTTTTGAGGAGTCTCTTCCTCAAGAAAAGCGCACACCCCTGCAAATGAAAAGTATCTTAAGAGATTTTAAACAAGCTTTGTTGTGTAGATCTTTCTGGCAACTCACCTTCGTGATGTGTCTTATTTTTGCTGCTTACATCGCTTTCCTTTCAGGCACATCGGTTCTCTTCGTCGTTGAATTTGGAATGAGCAAATCGGTTTTCCCCTTTGTCCAAGCAGCGATTTTAGGGGGTTGGGTTTTGGGAAGCCTTCTTCTCAATCGATCGATTGCTAAATGGGGACTTGCTAAGATCAAAAGAGCCGGCATCTTGTTCTGTGTTGTGGGAGGGCTAGAGCTGGCTTTAGCAACTTTAATCACACCGACTAATGCTTATCTGCTGACGGTTGGGATGACTCTCTATGCTTTTGGAGCGAATTGGATCATTGGTCTTTATTTTCCAGAAAGTATGGAAATCCTTCCCCACATCAAAGGCATCACAGCTAGTTTAGTGACAAGTGCTAGATTACTGATTGCAGCACTTGTTGTGGGTCTAACAAGCGCTCTTTACAACGCCACCGTTTATCCCCTCACAGCTGTTGTCGTAGGCTCTCTTGTTGTGATCCTTCCACTGCTTTTTTCCTATGAAAAGAAAAAAATGGCGACTACAGCTCTTCAATAGATTATTTTATAAATGGCTGTAGCAGCAGCTAAACTAGCTTTTCTAATCCATTTATCGCAGCAAGTTACTAAAATGTAGCCCCCACCACCACCCCCGATTCCGAAATAGTAAATAATATTCATTTTTATTATAGAAGTATTTAACTTTAAAGAATATTCTGGCATAGCAATACTTAATACTAGCGAAAAAAGATCTGCTGATTGATTCCGCCTTGCTAAAATACTTAAAATGCTCGGGAAATTGCGCTCTAAGTAAGAACTCATTCTAATTCCAAGCCTTATACCTAAAGCTGCAACTGCAATAGTAGCGATAACATACACGGTGTTTTCTAATTTTTTAGACCATAATAAAAATTTAGGAACTTTTACAGGGATTACTTCCCTACAAAACCCACATTGTATCTCTTTGGTTGGATCTTTGCTTAGCTGGGACCAGACCATTTCATTAAAACAAGCTTCATGCAGTTTATGTTTTGGATGGCACGGAGGCGTATAATTACCTGTTGCCCCAAGCGTCCCTAAACATACATAACAGTCTGTTGTAGCATCCATAGAATTTTCTCAATTGTAACACAATTCTTAGATTTAACAATATCGGCTACGAAAAAAATATTAAAACATTTCTTAACTCGGCCAGCACTCGTCATAGGAAAAATCAAATTCATCTGCAAAACCTGCTTTCTCTTTCATGAGCCTTTTACGTGTGCCACTTCTTGCTCTTTGATTGATTTCCTTCATCTCTTCGTCTGACAATAAAAAATCAGCTATATTTTTATTTTCGCGTATGTGCATCTTATTTTTACTACTTGGCAGTGGAAGAGAGCTATGTTGAATAATCCAACGTAAAGCAATTTGCGCAGGAGTTTTTCCATATCTTTGACTCATTCGCATAAGAAGAAGATCATCATCAATGCGCCCACGTCCCAGAGGAGACCAGGCTTGAACTCCAATACCCTGCCTCTGACAAAACTTAAGAAGTTCTTCATCATAAAAAAAGGGGTGCATCTCAATCTGAACCCAGTTAATAGTGACACCAACTTTTAAAGCTTTCTTCAAGTGATTGACAGTGACATTGCTAAGACCTATATGCCGAATCTTTTTAGATCGTCTTAACTCTTCCATAGCACTCAATGTCTTGCCAATGGGAACCGCGCTATTAGGCCAATGCACTAAATAGGCATCGAGATATTCTGTCTCTAATTGTTCTAAAGTCCAATTTAGATCTTTCCGAACATCCACTGGCATTAAGTTGTCATGCCACACTTTCGAAATTATGTAGATATCTTTGCGATTATACTTCTTACAAGCCTTAGCAATAGCTTTGAAATTGTTATAACGAGTGGCTGTATCGATAATGCGGTAGCCCGCTTCCAAAGCCTCTTCCACAGCATCTGTGCACATTTGATCGGTCAGAGGGTAAGTCCCAAATCCTACGGCAGGTAACTTGATAGTCTCAATTCTACATGTTGCACTTGCACTATCAATTTCAATAAGAGGAAAAGAATTCACAACTAACCGAGCCATTGGAGTGTTTTAATCTTCTTGGGGATACTAAGTATCACTTACATTTATATCAAAATGGTACTTTTCTGGATCTTCTTCTTTTTTTATATCAATGAGAACCTTAATAAGTTCTAGAAAAAGTTGTTCATCACAAAATAATTCTAAAAGAGTTTGAGAATTGAGAGATTGTCCAGGCTCAGAAGCTAAGAGACGGGTAATGAGTGTTGAATTAGGGATATTGCATTCTGCTTGCAACTCTGTTAACAGTTCTATCCAATCTTTCTGTGTAGACCCAAAATCAAAATACGACTTCATCTTTTCTAAAGCGCTGACGGCCAGTAGGCGCATCTCAATAACAGAATTGTTCAAAATGTCGCTAGCAACTCCTTGCTCCATGAAGTAATCTAGAATTGAACCCTTTACAAAATTAGTAAGCTGTTCTCTTAATTTTTCATCTTCATCGCTTAAGTTGGTTTTGAAAATAGCAGCTCCTACCTCTGCCAATTCGTCATACTTATCAGCATCTCTACTTTGCATGTCTTCAATCATTGCTTGGGCTAATTCATTTTTCTTTGTTTCATCTTCGTCTAATTTTTGATAAGCTTCGACTACAGGAGAAACAAGATCTTTATCTTCTCTAAGAAAGGGTGTCTCTCGTAGTCTTTCTAAGACAGTTATTAGACAGATATCAATGTACAACTCAAACACTAATTTGCGTTGTTCTGCAGGAGAAAATACGATGTCCATTTTGTAACTTGTTACATCTATTGGAGCCATTGAAGTGTCATGGATCTTATTGTGAATTAATAGACTAACTTTTTGAATCCATTGTGAAACAAAACTATGTGACTTTACCAAGAGGTAACTTCCTATACCACCAATGCCTCCACAAATAAGAGGGAAAGCAATTTTTGGAGAGATATTGAATACTCGATAACTTATTGAACAAATGCGCTCTAAAGAAGAAACCTGAGTCATTCCAAATCCAAGAGCTACACCTAAAATAGGAGCCATAATCACTAGGATTTTTTCTAATTTTTCATGCCATGTTAAAAAATTTCTGACTGGGGCAGTTAAGGGAATCATTTCCCTACACAGACCACATGGTAGCAATGTTATATCTGAGTGTGTTCTCTGCAGTGTTCGAGTCCAACTATCAAAACAACGTTTATGTAGGTAGTTTATGCAGCTCACTACAAGAAAGTTGATGGATTTCTCCCTGTTGAAGCGAAGATTGACATACAAAACAAATTCCATCCATATTTAATCCTCCACTATAAATAAGAGCAATTATAGCATAATTCATAGATTGTTCGAGATAAGTTTTGAAAGCCCAATTTTTTGTGCGTAATGTGTAAACGCTTAATTTTTAAAATAATATGTTTAAGGCTGTAAAACTGGAGGCGGTGTGACTTGAACACACGAAATCCGAAGGTGGAAGATTTACGTCTCCTCTCTTATAAAAAATGAATTCAATTTAGAATTTTTATTCGAAAAATTTCTTGATTCTATTTGTGATTTTCTTCAAACTTTTGATTTCATGGAGTTTTTATGTCGAATAATTCTTCTCTAGTAACACCTAGCCTATCTTTTGAGTCCCTGAAAAAATATACTCAACATGGCACTGAATATTGGAGTGCGAGAGAACTCCAACTTTGCCTGGGTTATTCAGAATGGAGAAAGTTTGAAAATACGATAAAAAAAGCGATAGCCTCTTGTAAGCAGTCTAAAAATGATCCAAAGCATCACTTTGTCGGCGCCGACAAACCGATCACTGGAGGAAAAGGCTCAGTGCAAGTAGTGAATGACTACCATCTCTCTCGTTTTGCCTGCTATCTCATTGCGCAGAACGGAGATCCAAGAAAACCAGAAATTGCTGAAGCTCAAAAATATTTCGCAATTCAGACAAGGCGTCAAGAAATCTCAGATGAAATGGCAGCTGACCTTGAGAGACTAGAAACACGTGAGCAAGCTTCAGTAGAATTCAAAGCTCTGTCTGGTGCCGCTCAAGATGCTGGTGTTCAAGACAAAATGTTTGGGCTCTTTCATGATGCGGGATATAAAGGACTCTATGGAGGCCTTGGAGTAGATGCGATTAAGTCTAGAAAAGGGATCTCATCCAAAGAACAGCTGATGGATCGTATGGATACAACTGAACTTGCTGCCAATTTATTTCGTATGACGCAAACTAAAGACAAACTAAAAAATGAACGTATTAAAAATCAAAGAGATGCAATGGTAACTCATGAACTCGTGGGAAAAAAGGTTCGTGCTGCAATTGAAGAAATCGGTGGCACTCTTCCTGAAAACATTCCTCCTGCAGAACCGATCAAGAAAGTGGCAAAGCGATTGAAAACAGCGCGTCCTCGCTTAGCTCTCGACCCAAAAGATGCAGCAGGTATTGCTTAAAAAAGACGAGGAAAAATGAGTCTAGAAACAAAAATTGCTAAATACTTTGAGCTAAGGCAGCAAATTGAAGAACTAGAAAATCAAAAAAAAGCCCTAGTACTCTGTAACAAAAATTTTGACGGCTATTTTGAAGTGAAAGCCTCGCGGTTTGGCGATTGTAAAGGGGGGGTAATATTAAATGCAATATAACCCCCCTTTGCGATCGCCAAACCCCGAGAGCTTTGACTTTCAAAATAGTCATCAAAATTTCTGTTACAGAGTACTAGTTACTGAAGTTTTAGACTTGCTGCCTCAAGAAACAGCAACCGTTTCTATCCCTGGTTACAGGATAAAACGAGCTTCTCTGCTTTCTATTAAAACCTCTCTTGAAAGCGCAAAACAATTAGGAGCCGTTAAAATGAAAGAGATTGTCGACAAAGAGAAAATCAAAAAACTCTATAGAGAAGGCCATAATCCGCCAGATGTCTCAGAAGTTCATTTTATCCAAGTTTACAATGAAGCAATTCTTGAAGGTCTATAATAGGTATTACATGCTTGTAGTTCTGGCCACAGGTTTTTTATGTACTAGTCTCTCTTCTCACATTTCTGATGTTTTATCAGGGAAAAGCGAACCAGAGCTTTATACATCCTATGACGATACGTCTGACAATCGGGCGAGTGTTATTGCAGAAGTGGCAAATTTGTACGGATACTTTTTGACATATCAGGCTCATGAGAAGAAGCAGTGTTCCAAACTCCGCAATAAAGGGATATGGCTTGAGATCAAAACAGCGGATGATTATTTTCCACCGCAAGAAAAAGTAGACGAGTTTATTCACAATTTAATAGGGGCAATGGAAGTTGATTTTGCCAAAAATAAAGAATGGGGAATTTCAACAAAGCTTGGAGTAGATTATGGGCCTGATTGTGGGGCTCTTTATGAAGCCTTTCAGAAGACGGCTCTCGATATCAGATGTTATTCTCTTCTTCCATACAAAAGTTTGACTTACCTTGAGATTAAAGAGGATCAGATTAAAGTGAACATGTCACTAAAAGGACCTCTTCTTTAGGATCTAAATTTTGGAAGGATGAGTACGTTTTTGCCTTCAAAAACAAGTGCGAGATAAAGGATACGCTCTATACCGCGATCTAAGAGCTCTTGAGCATATTTTTTCTCTTCGATTTGCTGTAAGGCCAAGTGAGCCGCCGTTTTTATATCCATTTTTTTAAAGGGACTAATCTTTTTAAACTCCATAATAATGCCCAAGGCGTGTTTATTCTTAGGAATAAGCATGACGTCATATCTTCCAAGTCCACTTTCTCGGTTTGACTTTACCTCGTATTGATCTTTGAGGCCCACCAACATTCCCAGTACAAATGCATGATAGATTTTTTCTGGTTCGCTCCCAGAAACATCAAAAATACTTGCCGATGATAGGAGAAATTCTTGAAAAAGCTGAGAAAATGTATCGATATCGCCTGCAATGAGAGAGTTAAGAAGCATACGATATTTTTGTTCATTGAGACTTCTTTCAAACCAGTCAAGGATAGTCGATTTATAGAGTTCTTTTACTTCAAGATTAGGGATTCGCAAATGACAAAGCGAGCCTTGGGAAACAGAATCAATCGTTAAATATCCGCTATAGAGAAGCAGAGACCAAATGGCATTTGGTTTTTCGCCAAGATCGGTAAAAATAAAACCTTCTTCGATTTTTTTTTCGATGGAATTTCCCTGTAAAAGAACCTCTATGTCTGTTTTTGTCTCGCTTGTACTTTTGGTAATGCATTGCTGCATCAATGTATTATCACTCGAATTGACCCAATAAGGGAGAATATTTCCATTTTTAGCAATACAATTGAGAACAGACCAAGGGTTGTATATCTGCTTACACGATCCAATACGGTATCCATCGTACCATTCAGTTATTTCGGAAAATTTTTCGGCAAGATCATAGTTTATCAAGAACTGCTTGACTTCAGATTCCAAAAGGCCAAATTTATCCTGAAATTCCTCATGCAATAAAGAAAATGTGGAAATATTATTGACTCCAGAAAAGATACTCTCTTTTGCAATCCGCAGGATACCAGTAAGAACTCCTTTTTCCAGATAGGTATTATCTTTTAATCCTCCTGAAAGAAAGTTACGCAAAAAATCAATCAGGCAGCGATAAAATTTCCCTGTAAAAGCAGCATGGGCAGGTGCATCGTATTCGTCAATAAGGACAATCACCTTCGTTTTGTGATAAAGATAGAGCCATTTAGTAAGAAAGCGAAGACTGTGCTCATATAGAGTCTGGCTTGCTTTCTTGAGCATAATTTTATGAAAATCTTCTTTTTCTTCGTAAGAAAGTAGATCACCTTCCAATAAATATCTATGATGTTGAAATTCTTCAGCAATGATAATGCAGAAATTTTCAAAAGTCTTTTCCCAACTCGTGTGTTTATTGTCTTTGAAGGTCAGAAAAACAACGGGGTATTTTCCTTGTTTTTCCCTGTATTTTTGCTCTTTCCAAATAGCCAAATCCTGAAAAAGATAGCTTGTATCTTCTTCCCTTTTTTCAAAGAAATACCGCAGCATTGATAGATTCAAGGTTTTGCCAAACCTGCGAGGACGTGGAATCAACGCAACATGAGTTCCTTTCTCAAAAACCTCTTGCACAAGCAGTGATTTGTCGGCATAAGCGTAGCCTCCCTCGATGATTGTTTTAAAGTCGCTAATTCCAATGGGAAGGGCTTTTTTATTCATAAAAGCAATTATAAGGACCTTAGTTAGAAAATGGAAACACAAATTCCTAGTGAGCAAAATTTTGACATTTTTTTAAAAATCTAGTATCAAACATAGCTTGTTATGAAAAGACCAATCTTATTGAATGCTGCTCAATCGACCTTTCGCATTCTCTCTATTGATGGAGGAGGTGTTAGAGGTCTACTGCCCTTAAGCATTTTACAAGAGATCGAACAGAGGACCGGCAAGCCCATTGCTCATCTATTCGATCTTATTGTCGGAAACTCGACGGGTGGCATTATCGCTCTATGCCTGGCTGCCCCTGGTGAAGGTGGCAGCCCCAAGTATACAGCTAAAGATGTGTCTCAATTTTACTACGATAACTCAGCAACGATTTTTAAAAAATCATTCCTCCACTCTTTATCTGCAGGGTTTGGTCTTTGGGCCCCCAAATACGATCGCTCTCATCTTGACCAATTGCTGGGAAAAAAATTTCCTCATAATATGCGACTAGGCCAAGGAGTCTCTCCAGTGGTTGTCTTATCCTATAGTCTCACAAAAGATGCTTTAAGTGTCTGGACGAGCTATCGCGCCCGGAAAGACACAAACGCAAACATCACGATGGCTGACGCTGCAGGGGCAACCTCAGCAGCTCCCCTTTATTTCGCTCCAAAATCGGTAACTTTTTCAAACGGAAGCAAAAGTGAGGAAGTTGATGGGGGGATCTATGCGAATGACCCAGAAGAAATTGCTGTGACTGAAGCCCTCTTACAAAATCCAAGCTTGCGACCGGAACAAATTTTCCTCTTCTCGCTCGGAACAGGAAGGCCTAAGTTGAAAAAAGAATCAAACCAAGGACTGACTAATCCAGGAATTCTGAGTTGGGTTTTTAAAACTAATTTGATTGACGTTATATTGAATGCCGAGACTGAGCTCGAAGAATTTCAAACAGAAAAGACCTCTCTTTTCCAAAGGTACCGACTCCAATTCACCCTTGATTCAACCCTTATGTCTATGGATAATACAACTCCAGAAAATTTAGATGCTTTGCTTAAGAGTGGAAAAACGTTCGTCCACAAGTCCTCCGACGAGCTTAATCGGATTTGTAACTTTCTAAGCCAAAAATAAAGTTAGTTAATCTTAGATGAAAATTTTAAGTTCAATAAACCACTCATTAGATCTAAAACGCATCCTCCATGCATCGCCAGCTACATCAACTGCTGATCCACTAGCAACTCTTTGATATCTAGGTCCTTTAAAATGACTCGCATCAAACCAGCGATAACCTGTTCCAATTGCCCAAGAGTCTTTGTAACTGTATTCAAATCCGCCAAGAAGCGTATAAGTAAAATTTTTGCGAAGCGTGTATTGATTTTCTGCAGAAAAGCTGTCGTATGGGGAAGAGCCTCCTGTAGGAGACAGTCCTGTTGTTCTGTAGTTCGTTATCAGAAGATTGCTAACACCCAACCCGACGCCTATCATTGGATAGATCTTGCCGCAACCGATATTCCAATTGAAATAAGGGAGGCCTCGTCCAAGAAGATTTGCCGAAAAGAGAATAGGTGTGACATTGAGATCGAATTCTCTTGTGTAAGATCCGCTGCCAGTAGTGGGTGTTTGGAACTTCCTATATTTAAAAGTTGAACGATTGGAGATACTAACTTCTAGATCGACTATATGCAACAGCTCGTACCCAATGCTTAAGCTGGCAATGGGACAATTTCCTAATTTTGAATCATAACCTTGAATTGCCGGATTCCAGGGAGGAGAGGGAGCAACAACATTGGCAGATTCAGAGCATGAGATACCTGAACCAACTTTAATATAGAAGGAATAATCCTGGGATTGGCAGCAACATTTAGCAGTACTTAAAATGGTGATTATCAGTAAAGAAAGCCTGGCTAAGACGCATTTCATAAAGTTCCTTTTTAGAAAATCGTTCCGACCCTTGAAAATTTAAAATAGATTTTTTCGCCATCCGATGAAACAATTAAGTCAAATGTTTGTCCAAAAAAAGGAGCAAATCCAACCTTTGTCGTTGCTACCACCGTGCATTCAGTAACCATAGAATTTATGATGCTGTCTAATTCTAAGTTGATTAATGTTGTGGGTGTAAACCAGGTTACTATTAACCCATCAGCAGCAGATAAATAATTGGATATATCTGTATAGATTCCATCTGCATTCTGCATACATAAAAAAGAGGCAGAGCATGTTCCGACTTTCGTATTATTACCATTATAAATAGGCGCTCTTCCTGCAAGATATCTCGAAGCTATTGTTGAACTGCTTCCCGATACATTAGATGTTGGTATTTCAATAAAGCTTTCTGCAAAGTCGGCGATATACAGATAATATGTTATTGTTTTTGGCTCAGCGCGATCAATACCATATAAAGGTTGCCAATGACAGATCAAACCAATAAATAACAATAAAAGAAGCGTTGCACAGCCATTTTTTTTGATCAACATCATAGCCTCTATTCTACACTTTATCTCTGATCCTTCGAAGCTTAACATGAGGGGGATTATTCATCTAAAAAATTTTCTAAAAGTCTTTACTAAACGTTAAGTTCAACTGATTCTATTCATCATAAACATCCCTTCTAAAATCTATGGCAACCAGAATGACAATTTTTTTCTCGGCGTCAATACGGTAAATGACTCGATAACAGCTTACTCTCATACGCCTGTGACCCTTCCAGCTATATTGGATCGATTTCTAATCCTTCTTTAATTGCCTTATATATCATTTTCTGGGCAGATTTTGGCAGCGCTTTGAATTGATCGACTACATTTTAAACTAAGAATTCTACTCTAAATCGAGATCCTTCCATACCTTCTCCGCTGGGACTCTTGCTTTTCCTTTCGCTCTAATTTCAGCTTCCTCAGCTATGCGAGATAGATAGATGTCTTATCTCATTTCGAGAGCTTGTTCTACTAATTCTTGCGTTATATTTGAAAGAGACGTGTCTTCTTTTTTAGCTAAAAGATTGACAGCTTGCAAGGTAGAAGATTTAAAAGTGATATTGATACGTTTTTGCCTAGGAACTGTAGGGCTTCTGTGTTTAGTAGCCATTGATTCTTATTCCCCAAGTTTAGCCAGTTCAACATTATATGTATCACATATGTATTCATTTCTCGACAGAAATAAATTTAATAAAAAATTATTTATACAATTCTTTTTAATATGCGATAAGTTGTAAATCCTCCTAAACCTCCAAAGAACATAGCAGAAATTTCTCTAATACGATCCGCAGGATTTAGTTTATTGAAGGCATGAACACCTTTCACAAATAAAGTACAATCAATAACCGCCATCAAAGATAACGAAAACAATTTATTCTCATTGAAATTGAACACCGGAAATCTATCTATAATTGGAGACATTACCATTATTGTCATTATAGAACTTGCAACTATAGACACCATAGAAATAATTACTTGATAACCTACTAACATAACACGTCCTACTAAAGAAACGCTCTCTATCTTCAATGCGAATTTTTCTCCCAATTTGGCAAATAAAATAAACGCTAAAGCAGAGGTAATAATAACTAGATACTTTTTATTTTTTTCCCATTCTATTTCTTTAATTAGTGGATGATTTAAGTCTAATGCAAACCCTCTCCTGCACACACCGCATTTTAATTTATTTTCATCTTGTTCTCTTAATACAGACCTAACGAATAGTTCATAGCATTCTTTATCTAATGTATGCTCCTGTTCAACGCAAGGTCGAACAACTTGTGTTTGATCTTCGATTGGACATATACAAAACCAGCAAGTAGGTAAATCCATAAATTTAAAGGGGGTTATAAAATTGGGGGCGGTGTGACTCGAACACACGAAACCCGAAGGTGGGGGATTTACAGTCCCCTGCAATTGCCACTATGCGACACCCCCCAAAATCAGAAAAGATTGCTGGCGAAAGGACTTGAACCCTCAACCGTCCGCTTACAAGGCGGATGCTCTACCATTGAGCTACACCAGCAAAAGATGAAAGGATCTTATAACAAATAAAAGCTTATTCCTCAAGAATTTACATATTTAGATGCTTTTCATCAAGAGGTTCCTCAGGTGTTTTAGGCTGAGAAATAGTAACATT
Organism: uncultured bacterium; assembly: GCA_964449295.1. Classification (GTDB taxonomy): domain Bacteria; phylum Chlamydiota; class Chlamydiia; order Chlamydiales; family Rhabdochlamydiaceae; genus CANJJB01. The sequence goes on from CAYUZN010000001.1 coordinate 50,849, forward strand.
TCTTTGAAATAATGAGGAAATTTTATTAGAACTAGTGAGAACTTGCGCAGAACTAAGAAGCGACTTCGGCGCTTTTGATTCACAACATTTTTTAAATTTTTTGCCAGAGCCACAAGGACATGGATCGTTTCTTCCTGGTTTAGACATACTAACCTATATTTAGAGGTAATCCAGTATACCGTTAAAAAGAAATATCGGGTAGAATTTTTTCCTATGCACGATCTTCCTATTGCAAAACCTCCTTGGACAATCTTAGGCAAAAAGCTTGAAAGCCTATGCCGCAAAGCTCTCTATCAATTCAAATTGTTAGATGAAGCTCCTAAAATTGCCATTGCTCTTAGTGGAGGAAAAGATAGCCTCACATTGCTCTATCTTTTGAAGGCGATTTCAGGAAGAGGGTTCCCTCCGTTTGAAATTCATGCCATTCACGTAGCAGGAGAATTTTCGTGCGGAGCCTCTGTCAGTGAAAACTTTCTTCGCCCTATCTGTGACGCCCTAGAGGTAAATTTTATTTTGAAACAATCTGATCAAAAAAGAGAGTCGCTGGCTTGCTACAGCTGTTCTAGAGAAAGAAGAAAGCTCATCTTTGAGGCTGCTAAAGAAATAGGTATTCATACAATTGCTTTTGGGCACCACCGCGATGACAGTATCGAAACTCTTCTTCTCAACTTGCTCCATAAAGCAGAATTTGCAGCCAATTTGCCCAAAATCACGATGTATGATTATGGTGTCACCATTATAAGACCCCTAATTTTTATTTCAGAACAAGAGATCGTAGCTTTTGCCAAACTTCACGGATTTGCCCGAATTACATGTCAATGCCCTGTCGGACAAAATTCTATGCGCAAAAAAGTCAAAGAACTCTTAAACTCTATTGAAGAATTATTTCCCAATACCAGGGCCAATCTCTCCCAAGCCAGCTTGCAATATGGCTCTTCAAAAGCTTCTATTAAAAAACTTAACTTGTTAGAATAAACAGATTATGTACATTCAAGAACTCATAGCAGTTGGTTGTTATTTTCTCTTGCTCTTAACGGTTGGTTTTTTCTCTTACCAGAAACACTTATCGGCAACTGGTTTTATCATTGGCAATCGTTCGATGAACTGTTGGCTGACAGCTCTTGCTGCTCATGCTAGTGATATGAGTAGTTGGCTTTTTATGGCCTACCCTGCTGCTATATTTACCCAAGGTATTATGGGAGCTTGGACAGCAATTGGACTTATTGTCTGCATGTACCTCAACTGGCGCATCATTGCTCCTAAAATTCGAGTAGCGACAGAAAAATTTGGTAGTTTGACGTTCTCTTCTTTTTTTGAAAGCAGGTTTAAAGACACGTCGGGATGGATTCGGGTTTTTTCAGCTCTTATCCTTATCGTTTTTTATACCATTTATATTTCAGCTGGTCTCACAACTCTCGGGTATAACTTAGAATTGCTCTTCCAATTAAAGTATGTCGTCGGCGTCTTGATTGGACTGCTCATTGTTGTACCTTACGTGTTTTCAGGGGGATATTTAACTCTGGCGTGGATCGATCTATGTCAGGGACTATTTTTAATGTGCGTGATCATAGCCATACCTCTTTGCCTTTTGCCACAAGTGGGAGGATTCTCTGCTATCTCAGATACACTTCATCTTCATAATTTGAGTTCCCATTTGATTCCCGATTTTTCTAAAGCCACACTTCTGTCAATTATTTCTATGGCATTTGGATGGGGGCTTGGGTACTTTGGACAACCTCATATCGTCACTAAATTTATGGGCATCAAAAAAGTCTCCGATATGCCGACATCTAAATGGATTGGAATGACATGGATGGTTCTCTCTTTAGGCGCTGCCACTCTTGTAGGACTTGTAGGAATTGCCTTTTTTAATGGACAACTTACCAATCCAGAGCTTGTTCTTGTAGACATGGTTAAAAAATCCTTTTCCCCTCTTATTTTAGGGTTTGTTCTCTGTGCCATTATTGCAGCTGCTATTAATGCGATGAGTTCTCAAATTTTAGTTTTATCATCTAGCCTGACGGAAGATTTATATAAAAAATTATGGCGTAAACACGCCTCTTCAAGAGAACTTCTGTTAGTTTCTCGTCTTGGTATTCTTGTGATTGCGTGTGCCTCTTTTTTGATTGCCTCTCGTCATACAAACACTATTTACGAGCTTGTTTTATATGCGTGGTCAGGCATTGGCTCATCGTTTGGTCCTCTTGTGATTCTCTCTCTCTACTCTAAAAGAACAAATAAGTATGGTGCTTGGGCGGGTATTTTAGTAGGAGGGCTGATTTCAGCTCTGTGGCCTCTTGTCAACCACACGATTGCCTCTCTCATCCCTGGATTTTTCTTAAGTTTTCTGTCAATTTTAATTGTTTCATATCTTACAAGACACAAACTCTCCCCTAGGGTATAATAAATCCATGGATAAAAAACCGAAAATTTTAATCACTAATGACGATGGCATTTTTTCTCCGGGACTCAAATGTTTATGGTCCTCTTTAGCAGAACATGCCGATCTTTTTATTATCGCCCCAGCTTACGATCAATCAGGTGTTGGTGTCGGAATTACTTTCCGCAAACCTCTCCAAATCGATAAAGTTGTTTGGGAAAATAACACTCCTGCGTGGAAAGTGAATGGCACACCTGCCGATTGTGTTAAACTGGGATTAAGCGTCATTCTTAAAGAGAAACCCGATTTAATCGTCTCTGGTATTAATCGAGGCTCTAATGCAGGCAGAACTGTTCTATATAGCGGCACTGTCGGAGGTGCCATTGAAGGAGCACTGCGTAATATTCCAGGTGTTGCTTTTTCCTTTGAAGATATGGAACACCCTGATTATGTCACAGCTCAATCTTATATCTATCCTCTTGTTAAACATACGCTCGAGCACAAACTCCCTCAAGGAACTCTGTTAAATGTCAATTTCCCTCATACATCGAGAGAATTCAAAGGAATTAAACTGGCGCGCCAAGGACGTAGTTATTGGGTTGACACACCTCATGAACGTATTCATCCTGAAGGCACGCCTTATTTTTGGCTAGGTGGTAAGTGGGATGACCATGAAGAGCATCCTGAAAGCGATGTCCATCTCCTCAAACAAGGGTACATCACAGTCGTTCCTATTCACATCGATGAGTTAACCGATCATGAGCATTTAGCAAGCAGGAAAGAGTCATTCGAAAAACTATTTCCGTAAGTAGCAAGTATTCGAAGAATTGTATCAATAAAAAGGCGAAATATAGATGTCGGGCACAAGCGCCCCGCTCCCTTGCGCCTAACTAGTGCTTTGCCAAATCGATCCTCTTTCGCAAAAGTCCGTGCAGAGCACTGTTCCTTTTGCGTTCGGACCGCTCATTAACATTCGCTTCAATTTTGCTGTGCCCTAGCGGCTATCGGCTGCTCCTGCATTCTTCCCCACACAGAAGGTGTGGGTCCCCTTCCATGTCA
>CAYUZN010000002.1:0-41124 GCA_964449295.1 uncultured bacterium
GCAGTGTCTCAGTCCCAATGTTGGCGGTCAATCTCTCAATCCGCCTAGACGTCTTTGCCTTGGTGTGCCGTTACCACTCCAACTAGCTGATATCCCATGAACCTCTCTTCAACCGCAAGGCCTCTTTCAAGGTCCCCTACTTTGATCTAGCAAAGACTCCCCCACTAGACCTCATTCGGTATTAGCGCCCGTTTCCAGTCGTTATCCCCAGGTTAAAGGTAAGTTGTTCATGTATTACTAACCCTTCCGCCACTATGTCACAGGTTACCCTATAACATCGTTCGACTTGCATGCCTCATCCACGCTGTCAGCATTCAATCTGAACCAAGATCAAATTCTCATTAAAAAAATTTGTTCTTATATTCTATATAAAAAATTTAAAAAGCGATTCTGCAGGTCAATCTCTCAACCTACAATCGCACAAGCTTCTTACTATTGCTCTTCACTTCTCTTCATCTGTTAAATAGCAGTAACAACACTAAGTGTCGTTCATTCTCTTAAGATCTAATCTCAAGGATGGCAAGAACATACTAAAATAAGAGAATTTCGCGCAATCTTTTTTAAATAAAAAAAATATTTTTCTGAAATTTAATCGATTTTCTATAGACAAATTGAGATTGTGCTTTTCTTTTCAAATTTTTGAGAAAACTTGAAGGAAAAGACGGTAAGCCACTGGCCTCATGGCAAATTCACTTGTCTTCATTCTTCCTCTGTGGACTCTGTGATCTCTGTGGTTATAATCTTGATATAAGATTTTAACCACAGAGATCACAGAGTCCACAGAGGAAGAATGAGAAGTTACCTGGGAGAATACGAAAACTGCAGAAAACCTCTCATAATCAAAGGCTTACAAAGCACTGATTCTTATTGATTTAAAAGCTGAATTCAGTTAAAATTGTTGCTTTAAAGGAGTGCCCTATATGCATAATCTTATTATTAAGACCTTGACGCTGCCATCTATAAGAGCTTCTTATATTTCGACTCTAAAAACAGCCTTTCAATTGAATAAAAAGCTTATCAAATCTATTTTTGAAAATATCGATACTTCACGAAAAAAGAACAATGAATTTTCAAAATTAGCTACCAAAAAGCGTCATGTAGTTCTCTCTGATTTTCAGAGAAAGCTCATTTTGCAAGATTTTCTCTTAAGATCTTCAAAAACGTGCTAAGAGCCATTCTTCTCTTTCTAATCAAATCTTACCAATTAACCTTAAGCCCTTTCATTGGCAAATGTTGCCGTTTTTACCCTAGCTGTTCTGACTACGGACTAGAAGCTGTGAAAAAACACGGCGCACTTAAAGGCTCATATTTGATTGTTAAACGCATCTGTAAATGCCACCCTTGGCATCCTGGCGGTCATGATCCTATCCCCTAGCTCTAGATAGACTAATCCCAGATTGATAGTCTAAATAATTGCCGAATTTTGGAAGCTTCCTCTAGTAATGCTACGGCTTCTTCCTTTAAACCTAATTTAAATGACACCCCAGCGACATTTTCCAAATCGACAGATACTGCCAAACTCTGATTTCCTATGACTAGGCGATCGATGTCTAAAGCTCTTTGAAAATTATCTAAGGCTTTTTCATCTTGACGCAATTGGTAAAAACAATCACCTATTTGCCTATAACTGGTAGCTGTTTCGCTATTTGCTTCACCATAAACCTGTATCCTGAGCTCGAAAGCTTTCTGAGCATAGTCTAAGGCTTCTCCCCAAGCTTTGTAAGTGTTTGCTACGTCTTTACTTGAAGAATATAAGTTTCTGGCTTGTGCTACTATAACGTTTTTGAGAGTCCCTAAAGGCATACAAGGAAAACCTGTGCTGACTTTAGCTTCTACTAAAGATAAGCCCTGTCCTTGAACTGCGGGCCACATCAATTTTTCTCTTAATAAATCTTTCCAAGCTGCGACTTCATTAGGATCTGCACTACGGACTGTAGTCTCACCCCTGTCCCACTTATCCTTCCATCGTGCAATCTGAATTTCTCTTCCTTTGTTGCTAATGAGAGTTTGACGACTCACTGGATCCACACTTTCTGGCCAGCAATCATCGCTATTAATTTTATATACTTCAACACTTGTAGCATTAAACTTTCCAGCGATCAACTTCCCACTTACCGTTAAGTGACCTTTTGTTCTTAGCGTTAAACTATCTCCGTTTAAAGACACTCTATACCCTGGTAAATATGTCTCTTGTGATCCTTGCGAAGAGGGATAATGGTAATGCACTCCGTGTGCATCGGCAGCGACTTTAGGTATAAAACCTAAAGCGATTTTTGCAACTGTAGTGAGCCAAGGCTCTAGACGAGTTTGTTGCTGAGGAGACAGAGTCGATCTACTTAAAACTTGTTTAACAACTTTCGCAATCAGCGGAGGCCCACAGAGGGCTCCTGCGGTATATCCCATAACTGCTGGAAGATGAGACCATAGTTGGTGTTGAACAGTAGATACAACAGAAGAACATAATTGCTCTCCTAGTAAAAATATTGAAGACCATTTAATTCCATTGAAAACTTCACGCATAACGTCAATCTCTTTGAGACCTTTATCATAGGCTTGCTCTTCTTTTGAAAGAGGCCGTCCTCGCATTTGTTTATACAAAATAGAAATCTCTGTAGCTACACTCAGAAATTTATTTTGTTCAGCTTGTTCTTGAGCAGAAGTTATGTTGATAACCGTGTAAGCAAGAGAATACAGTATATCTAGTGGAATTCCTTCTGCTTGCACTTGAAAAAAATGCTTATCTATTACCCGGCGGATAGCTATATGCATGCATTCCGCAGAAAGCACATTTATAGATGGAGAAGATCCAAAAACATGTCGCACTTTATCGACTATGAAACTCATAATTATACCTTGCAAATGAAATGAAAAGAATGAGTTTAGATAATTCAGAGAATTAAATCCAGCCTTGAACGATAGGAGATTTTCTTCCAACACGAAAGGCTTGTTTGCTCACACGAATGCCAGGAGGCGCTTGCCGTCTTTTGTATTCAGCGCGGTGAATTCTCTTAATCAAATCCATCACAACTGATTTTGGAAGATCGAGTTTTTTCATGATCTCTTTGGGAGACAAAAATTCTTCGATATACGCTTCTACGACGGTATCAATGGTGGCATACTCTGGCAGAGAATCGGAATCTTTTTGATTGGGTCTTAATTCGGCAGAGGGTGGTTTTTCAAGTGTTGAGAGAGGAATGATCTCTTGCGTGTGATTGATCCATTTGCACAGGGCATAGACTTGGGTTTTTAAAACATCAGAGATCACAGCAAGACCACCTGCCATATCCCCATAAAGGGTGCAATAGCCCATAGCCATTTCACTTTTATTGCCTGTACTCAAAAGAATGAACCCGAGCTTATTTGAAAGGGCCATTAAAATTGTTCCTCTAATTCGAGCTTGTAAATTCTCTTCTGTGACATCATCGCTTTTACCTTGAAAATAGGGTTTTAAAAGCTTCAAATACATCTGAAAAGGCTCTTCGATAGAAATTTCATCGAGTTTAATACCTAAATTTTTTGCCAGAGATTTGGCATCTGCAAGACTCGTTGGGGAGCTGTAACGAGATGGCATATACACGCCATACACATTATCTTTTCCAAGGGCTTCAACTGCGACACACGCTACAAGTGCCGAATCGATACCTCCTGAAATGCCAAGCAGTCCTTGTTTAAATCCTTGCTTGTGAAAGTAATCTCTGACCCCTAAAACAAGTGCTTTGTAAAGATCTTGAATCGGATCATACTCAAAAGGACATGGGCAAGAAGATGTGTCTGTATCAACCAGCATCTCATCTTCTTCAAATCCTTTTGCTAGTTGACACAACTCTCCCTTTTTGTTCACATAGACACTATACCCATCAAACACCAACTGATCATTAGCCCCTACTTGCGCACATAAAATCACAGGACACTGCAGAGTTTCTGCCGCTTTTTGGCACACTTTAACACGTGTATCTGGCTTTTGAAATTGATAGGGGGATGCCGAGAGATTTAAAATAAGATCGGGATTAGATGTTTCTAAATCCATCACAGGATCAACAGAGTAATTGATATTTTTCATGTACCCAGAGTGTTGCCACATATCTTCGCAAATGATCACTCCAATTTTTTTTCCTTTCCAATCCCAGATGCGGCTGCCTTCCCCTTTTAAAAAATAGCGCCTTTCATCAAAGACATCGTACGTTGGAAGAAGACATTTATCGTAAAATCCGATCAATTTTTTATCTTGGATAATCGCTGCACTATTATACAAAGATTTTTCGTGCATTTCATCTGATCTTCTAACAACGCCTACCACCACCATTAAGCCGTTTGTTTGTGAAATAATTTTTTGCAACCCTGCGTCTACGGCACCCAGAAATTCTTGATGAAGGAGTAAATCTTCAGGAGGATAGCCACAGATAGTGAGCTCTGAAAAAAGAACGATATCGGCTTTCTTTTTTCTAGCAGATTTGATTGATTCAATAATTTTTTCGACATTTTTTTCAATGTTTCCAATTATTGGGTTAAGCTGTGCAACTAAAACTCGCATAAATTATGATTTTTTTGTTATAGTCATAGTATATATTTAAGGAGATTTTATGAGTGAACGAAAATTACAAATCCATACAGAAAATATTCTGCCAATTATTAAAAAGTGGCTCTATTCCGACAAAGATATTTTTGTCCGAGAACTGATCTCGAACGCGTGTGACGCTCTTAAAAAACTACAAATTTTGCGCGATCAAGGTCTTGTCAATATCTCCGATGATGAACTCAAAATCGATCTCGTCATCAATAAAGATGCCAAGACAATCGAATTTTCAGATACGGGCATTGGGATGACAGAAGAGGAAGTCGAAAAATACATTGCTCAAATTGCTTTTTCAGGCGCTGAAGAATTCATGAGCAAGTACACGTCCACAAGTGAAAAAGATCAAATCATCGGGCACTTTGGCCTTGGATTTTATTCTGCCTACATTGTTGCTGGTACCGTCTCTTTAGAAACACTCTCTTACCAAGAGAGTGCTACGCCTGCCTCTTGGATCTGCGATGGATCCTCTTCTTACACCCTGGAAAAAGGCAGTCGCACTGCACGAGGAACGACAATTGTGCTGCATGTCAATGACGAAAGCGCTGAATTTTTAGAGATCGATACGATTCGCTCTATTTTAGAGAGGTACTGCACATTCCTTCCTTTTCCTATTTTTTTAAATGGCGCTCTCATCAATAAAACAGATCCTTTGTGGCTTAAAAACGCCTCATCTGCAACAGACCAAGAGTATCTCGACTTTTATCATACGCTCTATCCTGGAGATCAGGAGCCCATTTTTTGGATCCATTTAAATGTCGATTACCCTTTTAACCTCAAAGGCATTCTCTATTTTCCTAAAATCACCCGCTCATTTGAGCTGTCTAAAAATACCATCAAGTTATTTTGTAATCGAGTTTTTGTCTCTGATAATTGCAAAGATGTCATTCCCGATTATTTAACGTGTCTGCGTGGCGCTTTAGATAGTCCTGATATTCCTCTCAATGTCTCTCGCAGTAGTCTTCAAATGGATCAAACAGTGAGACAACTTGGCGCTCATATCTCAAAAAAAATTGCCGATAGACTCGTTTCGTTATTTCAAACAGACAGAGAGAAATTTATCAAAGCTTGGCCTGACATCGAACTCATCATCAAATTAGGCGTTTTGCAAGATGACAAATTTTACGAACGCATCAAAGATTGCCTCATCTGGAAAAATCTCTCAGGTAATTGGATCTCTTTGCCTGATTATTTGGCACGAAGCCCAGATAAAATTTTCTACGCACACGATGAGCACTCACCTCTTCTTCAACTCTACCAAAACAAAGAAGTTCTTCTCGCCTCATCTCCCATTGATTCGACTTTGATGAACTTTTTAGAATCTAAACTCAAAACCTCTTTTCAGAGAATCGACAGCTCTCTTGATAAAGAGATCTTAGATACATCACGTGAAAAAGTTCTTCTCGATGAAGGAGGAAAGACAGAGGCGTCGCGCCTTGCAGAGTTTATCTCTCAAACATTAGCCCAAGAGACACTCACCGTTGAAGCAAAAAGTCTTGCCTCCGATCAGCTTCCAGCCTTTCTTATGATCGATGAACAGATGAGAAGACTCCGCGATTATATGATGCTCTCTCAAAAAACACTGCCATCCACATTTGCTCAGAAAAAGACTTTCGTTGTGAACACCAACAGTAAACTTGTGTCATCTATCTTTGCTCTTAAAGACTCACAACCTGAACTTGCCAAAGAGATGGTGCATTATCTTTATGATCTTGCTTCTCTATCTCAAAAAGAACTCGAGCCTGCGGCATTTTCTAATTTTGCAATACGCTCTAATAAAATTCTCGAGGGACTTTTGGCAAAAACCTGAAACTCCTTAATAGTATGTTAATAAATAAGTACCACTAAAAATCAAAATAGATATAAACTATGTGCAATAAGTATTCCACATAGAGGCTGTAAAATGATTTCTATCAGAGGTGCTTTATCCTCTGCTATTTCAACAAATGTTGGGGCTAACAATTTTTGGCACAACCGGGTGCCGATTGTGTCCACTCTACTGTGGACAGGCTCTATTATCATGATTGCGTACATCGTCAAAAAGGCTTTGTCTTCCAAAGACAAGCCACCAGAAAACGACCTTTCAAAAAAAAAAGTCACTCAATTACATCCCTCTCCGCTAAACTCTCCTCTTCGTCCTACACGCACTCGAAAGACAACTCCTGAACACAGAGACAATTCTGTTCCCACAAATACAGCGGCTACACGTGATGTAGGAACATCAGCCATGCCGCCAGCGCCGATATCTTCTTCCAATTCCGAAGCTCCCACACTTCCTTTGAATGAGACCCCTCAAACTCCTATATATACTAATCCTGATACAAAAACTGTAGCAACCTCTACATCTACATTGACGGCAAAAAAATCAACAGAAGCACAGATAGAAGAAACTTCTTCATCAACTTCAACACAAGTAACGGATATAAGCGAGCAATCACCACCTTCCTTTTTGAATAATCAAGTAACCACAAGTACGCCTATAAAACCCTCTCCCTCATTACCACTCCCTACGTTGGCCGAAGATACCGACTCTTCCAATAATAATTCTTCTCTCAATAACTGGGTAAATGAGGCGGCTGATAATTTTATAGATAGGCTCCATCCTCAACCGGATGACAATGACTCTAGTCTCTTTCCAACAAATACTCCTGAATCTAATTCCCCTCTAACTGCAACAAAACAGTTAGAAACTAGTATTCCTATACCAGCCACTCCTTCAAATACTGACGAAACCATTTCTCAAGTATATACCCCTTCTATACACACTTCACCTACAGTTGTTATGGCTGATCAGCCAATTGCTCAATCCGCTAATTCTATTAACACAAACGATAATGAAGACGCTGACGCTCACAGTGACAACCATCAACCCGCTCCTAATGCTGCCCTTACATCACAACAACCACAAGCTACAGCAACTCATTCTGATCATGAAGACGCTCACAATCAAGATGACAACCAGGGACCCGCTTCTGCTGCTGCCCTTACATCACAACAGCAACCAGAATTTACAGTAACTGGTGCTCAAGGTAATAGCAGATCTGGGTCACCAACTCCAAGTATTTCTCCAATAGGCCTACAGCCACTGACTCCTGTGAAAGGGCAAGAAAAGAAAAATGTAGCGAAAGTAGCTAAGTATTCATCTATTTCTGTAGGGCATTTCGATTTTGAAAATCCTTTTCAAGGAAAAACTGATTCTCGAGACCTCTCCAAACTACACGCTCAATTTCCTTATGATCTTAAAGTTTATATGAGAGATTCAGAAAAAGATTCCAAGTCTATAGATTTTTCAGATAAGTTAGCTTCTCAATTAGAGCAGTTCGGATGGGCAAAAGAAGATCAAAATCAGATTCTATCGCTCTTGCTGCAAGAAAATTTATACTCAGGGTTAATAGGAAAAGCTTTAGATTCAGAGGAAGCAAAAAAACAATTGCCTCAAGAAATATTAGATTTACCGCTCCCTATTTTTGATGGAACAAAAAAACCAACAGCGTTTATTCGTCCTAAGACTTATGCAAAACCTACAAAAATGAAGCTAACGAATCTTTTCTATGAAAAAAGCAATTACGTGATTCAATGTATCTTCTCTTTTACCGAAAAGCTGCAATCTTCCTCCTCTTTTGTTTTATGGAAAAACGTTAAACACCCTCTACGTTCTTTTGAGTTGCCTTCTGTTATTAATAACCTCCATTCTCCTAAAGGTTTCTGCTCTATTGTTGCCAAAGAACACACGGTTGAACTTTCTCTAGACAATCCCTCTCTTATAGATTCTGAAACTTTTAAAGCTAATAAAAAATATTGCAAAACAGATGCAAGCGCTCTATCAAAAGCTGGGTGGCTAGATTTCACAATACCTCATATTCATCGATTACTGTCTGCAGAAGCCTTATGGGAAAAATTAAAAAAACCTATCTTAGACTCTCTTCCTCCCATTAGTGAATTAAGTCAATTAAATCTTAATCAAGCTTGTTTTTCAAAAGATCAAAAGGATCCAGGAATATATCTGAATGACTCTAGAAACAAACAAATTGTGATTAAAAATGTCTTTTTTAAAATGGGAAATGTTCTTATTCAAGGGTGTTTTCTTCTTAAGATTCTTGACTCATCAACCGAAGGAAAAACAAACTTCCAAGTTAAGTCTTGGCACACAGTTTGGATCAAAGGATCTGACCCCCTACATGCCTTGTCTGGTTTTTCAAAAGGATCAACGATTACCTTAACAGAAGTCTAGCGACTTTGTTAAAATATTAATTTGACATATTATCTCATGTTTTATAGATAGGGGTTATGACCACTTCCACGTGGGAAAAGGAGGCACCTATCGAATCAATACAAGTTTTAAAAGAGATAGAAGTGACGTTAGATAAGCTCATCCGAAATGGCTATTTGTTCAATGACGCGTCATGTGAGGAAAATTCTGATACCGAGAATCTTCAATCAGAGGAAGAGGTTTTATTAGACCGTTTGTTTTCTCTCAATGACATCTTAAATGAAGAGACAAAAGAAGAAGAGTTAAGAGCACATCCTGTTTTATACCACTCATTACGTCATAAAATGGGTAAGTTTGGAGCGCTTAACAAAAACAGATTAAAATCATCTCAAGAGAGATGGGTTAAACAAGCCAGAGTCCACAGAAACAGACGTAAGCAAGCGTCTTAATAACCTCAGTTATGGGTTCATTTTATAGAGGATTATTGCAGATTTCTTGGTAATTTTTAAAAATTACGCCGAGTTTAATAGTCAAGGCGCCTATAGACGAGGCGCAATCTTTGAAAATTACCAGAAAGATGCTGTAAGACTGTGTGAAATGAACCTATAACTGAGGTTAATACGAAGCTAATTTACGGAGGGCATCTTCAAGCGTATGTTTTTGAGGCAAAACTTCATTTTCGAGTGTTGTGCTATAGGGGATGGAGCACTCCTTCCCTCCGACACGAACAATAGGAGCATCAAGAAAGGTAAAGGCTTCTTCTGCCACACGCGCTGCAATCTCCGCACCAAAACCACAACTTTTGGGCGCCTCATGAGCAATTACAAGTTTTCCCGTCTTCCGTACAGACTTGAGGATGATTTCCATATCTAAAGGAACAATGGTTCGAAGATCGATGACTTCGACATCAATCCCCTCTTGAGAGAGTCTTTCTGCGATCTCTGAGACCATGACAATCATCATGCCCCAACCAACAAACGTGATATCTTTCCCTTCACGAATAATTTTACCTTTACCAAGTGGTAAGAGTTCCTCTTCTGTTGGTTCAGGACGGGCACAGAAAAGACGTTGTCTATAGAGAGCTTTATGCTCTAAGAAAACAACGGGATTAGGATCTCTAATAGCAGCTTTTAAAAGTCTTTTGGCATCGGCTGCTTGACTTGGAATCACAACTTTTAAGCCAGGGCAATGCGCTAAAAAGGCTTCAATACTTTGAGAGTGGTAGGGGCCACCTTGGATGTAGCCTCCATAAGGCATACGAATCACAACAGGGCAATTCCATTCACCATTTGATCTATAATGAAAGCTGGCAAGTTCATTAAAGAGTTGGTTGATACCTGTCCAGAGGTAATCGGCAAATTGGATTTCAGCAACAGGTTTAATCCCTTGAACAAGAGACATGCCGACGGCAATGCCAATAATGGTTGACTCTGCTAAAGGCGTATTAAAACATCTGTTAACACCATATTTAGCCGTCAAATTGCGCGTGACTCCAAACACACCACCTTTACCAAAAGCGACATCCTCTCCAAAATTCACCACTTGAGAGTCTCGTGCCATCTCTTCATCGATGGCATGATTGAGCGCATCGACGATAACAACAGACTCACCTGTATTTGCATACCCCTCATCTGTGTAAGGAATCCCTGCCACAGGTGCAAAAACTTTATCGCCAGCTGTTTTAGGATCAGGAAACGGCACCTGCTCGGCTTCAGAGGCGGCTAGCTCGATCTGTGCAAAAGCTGTCTTTCTCATCTCTTCGATCTCTTCTTGCGTCGCAAGCCCCATTTGAACAATCCACTGCTCAAGACGTGGAATCGGATCTTTTGCTTTTTCTAATTCAAGAGCGTGTTTATCTTGGTATTTAGAGGGATCATCACTATTACTGTGAGGGCCCATACGAGGAACTTTGGCGACAACAAGGCTAGGGCCTCCACCTGATCTCGCTTTACTCACTGCGTCTGTTAAAGCTGTCGATGTCTCTTCAAAATCACACCCATCGATATCAAAGACAGCAAGTCCTTTGTAACCCCTGGCCATATTGACAATTGAGCCACCAGCTGTCTGCTGCTGGGATGGCACAGAAATAGCCCATCCATTGTCTTGGATCACAAAAATAACAGCTAAATTATGCACACAGGCAAAGTTGACAGCCTCATGAAAATCTCCTTGAGATGTTGAGCCATCTCCACCAGAAACATAGACGACCTCATCAAGCCCTGCTATTTGAAGACCTTTTGCGACGCCGACTGCTTGTAAAAACTGAGAGCCAACACAACTCGATTGGCAAGGGATATGCAGCTCTTTATGCACACAGTGTTCAGGCAGCATCCGTCCACCTGAATGGTGGGCGACGTCTCTTGCTAAAAAAGCCCCTAAAAGTTCAGTCACAGACGAACCTAAACCGATCACAAATCCTCTATCACGATAATAGGGAAGGCCCCAATCTTTTCCCGGAATGAGAGAAAGTGCGCTCACAACACCAATCATTTCATGACCTGCCACAGAGAGCTGAAATGTGCCCCCTTTGTTCTGACGTGACAACTTAAAGCATTTATCATCCATAAAGCGCGTCAGATACATCGCTTCTAATGTTTTTAACGAAAGCTCTTTGCCTAAAGTTTGTTGTTGCAATGTCATGGTTTTTTCTTCTTATAATGAATAGGTGTCACACTCTTAGACGGTGGTTGTTTTTGTTGGACTTGAGGATCTGCTGGTTTTTTATCTTTTTTCCCACCAGGTAAAAACCCTCTCACAACATCCATAATCCCTTTTTTACCATCATCTTCTTTCAAAGACTCTTGCTGACTGACAACATTGAGAAGTTTGGCCTCTTTCTCTCCAATCACCTCATCGATAGTGCTCAATCTAGAAGACAAATGTCTTAAAGATTCTAAACGCTGCGATAAAGCCTCAAGTTCTTTATTAACTTTAATGCCTGCACTCCCTCGAAGGCTTGCCAAAAATTGATCCATCGTCGCATAACGAGATGAAAATGTGATCGATGTCGCATTTGTAATATCTGGTAGGTACAAAAACAATCTGCAATTAGCAGGAACCGTTGTGTAGATATCTCCTGTCAATTGTGGCTCTAGCTCAACTTTCACTTGTTGCTTCGGAGGTCTTCCTCTTTTTGGTCTGGGGTTAAGCGCTTCATTTGAGTAATACGTCTTTGATTTGCTGACAAGAATCTCTCTTGACTGTGCGACATCTTTGCCAACTTTAGCATCAAAGAGATGTTTTTTTAATTTTTCAACGACATTTTTTTGCAATTCTAAATCTTCCTCAAAAACAAATTGAATCTTTTGAGATCTAAGCCACTCAATAATCCGTATTCTCATTCTTTCCAGATAGTATTGCTGCCATTTTTCAAGCTCTGTCAAATGGTCATAAATAAACTCTAAGAAATTCTCCCGCGCTTCTTTCGATTGGATGATGTCGAGCAATTTTTCTTTCGTGTCGATGTCGTAAACTTTCTCATTGACAAACCCTTCCATGAATTTCTTTGTTTCATAAAAAGTCATTTTAGGAAGAATGCAGTATCTATCATGATGTTTGACAAGCTCTGTCTCTAGCTCTTCTAATTCTTTTAACCCTTTATCGAGATCTCCATACAAAATGAAGCCCTCTATTTTATCGAGGTAAAAGTCTCTTTCATCATCTGACTTTGAGAAAGCATCCATAAGTCTATGAAACCTAAGGAGTAAGGGATTCTGAGCTACAGGATATTTAGTTGATGCCATAATTTTTTAATCCCAAATGTAAAAACCTCAGGATACCATACCTGGATCTTCAAATTCAACACAAAACTGGGATAGATGATACTAATTAAATTTTTTATTATTAATTGAAACACAGAGCCACAAAGACGCAGAGGAAGAGCACTGTCTAATTCTGTGTCTTTGTGGCTCTGTGTTTCAATCATTTGAATCTGTTAAGATCTGTTAATAAAAGGCGATAGAATCGGTAAACAATCAGAGAATGACCCCACTCATCACTTTGCCGGCGCCGGCAATCCAATAATTATACATGATCTCTTTGCCGCCTTCGGCAATATGATAAATATTACTTATACAAGGATGAGACTAAAAATCTAAAAAAAATCGCCTGGTCTTATTTGCAAAATATCCTTATAATATTCATTAGCTTTAGGAGGAATACACAATGGCATTAGGATTAGTTGCTAAAATTTTATTTACCGGATATGCCGACAACTTAAAAACTTGTATAGATCATCATTCAGATAACACTGCAACACCGGATTTAAAAAAATGGGCTAACAATATTCGATTTATTAGAAATGGTATATATACTTCGACTGCTCTAACAAGTATAATTGCCATAAATTTATTAAAGAGAAGAGACAAATCATTTTGGGTTGGCGTTCAAGCTCTCATTGCTACAGTGTCTGCCTTCTACACCTGTGGAGCCATTTATGTTCTCGATCATGAGCCTCTTATAAAACCATGTTTTGAAATCTTTCAAAAATGCCAAAAAAATTGCCAACCTTATTATAGGTTCCCACATATAGACTTTCGGGGAATATTTATCGATTGTAGGAATGAAATGATATATTTATGGAATTTATAAATGAAATGATTCAGAAGTGTCGATCCCTCAAAGCAAAATGCTTCTCGACTTTTTCCTAAAAGATCTTTAAAATGAGATTCTTATTTTAAGGGAAGTGGTATGCTCGATTTAAAACTTTTAAGAAAAGATCCCAAAACTTTCGAACAACGATTAAAGACAAAAGATTCTTCGATTGACTTGGGGCCTGTTTTGATTCTGGATGAGAAAATTCGTCACATTATTGGTAAACTCGAAGAAATTCAAGCCAAGCGCAACGCTCTATCTAAAGAAATCGGTGAGAAAAAAAGACAAAAAGAGGATGTCTCATCGCTGATGTCAGAAGTGGCAGGCTTGGGCGATCTCGTCTCTCAATTTCAACATCAGAGAACAGAGTTAGAAAACGAACTCAATCAGACGGTAGCTTCTATGCCGAATCTTCCTTCCGAAGAAGCAAAAGTCTCTCCTGATCCGAAAGACAATGTCTGCATTAAAACTTGGGGTGAGAAAAGAGTTTTTGATTTTCCTTTTAAAAATCATGTTGAGCTCAATGAAAATTTGAATCTATTTGATTTCAAAAGAGCTGCTAAAATATCAGGTAGCGGCTGGCCTGCCTACCGAGGACTTGGAGCCAGACTTGAATGGGCACTTTTGAATTACATGTTAGATACGCACATTGCCAATGGTTTTGAGATGTGGATGCCACCTCTTCTTGTCAGACCTGAAATACTGTACGGCGTTGGACAGCTTCCTAAATTTGATCATCAACTCTTCAAGATTAAAGATGAGGATTACAACCTCTACCTTATTCCGACAGCAGAAGTTGCTCTCAATGGTCTTCACTACGATGAAATTTTTCCTATAGAAGAACTTCCTAAAAAATACACGGCCTACACACCTTGCTTTCGAAGAGAAGCGGGAGCTGCCGGCAGTCAAGAGCGCGGCTTAATCCGTATGCATCAGTTCAACAAAGTTGAGATGTTTGCCTTCACAACTCCTGAGCAGAGTGAAGAGATGTTTGAATTGATGACTCACAGTGCCGAAAAAATTTTAGAAGGACTTGGGATACATTATAGGAGCATGTTTTTAGTGACTGGTGATATGTCATTTGCTGCGACAAAAACAATTGATATCGAAGTGTGGCTGCCTGGACAAAATAGGTATTATGAAGTCTCCTCTGTTTCCCATTGTGGAGATTTTCAAGCAAGACGCTCGCAAATTCGCTACAAACACAAAGATAGCAAACCAGAACTTGTCCACACACTTAATGGCTCTGGTCTTGCAACATCTCGTCTTATGGTCGCTCTTTTAGAGAATAATCAAAGAAAAGATGGATCGGTAGAAATACCAACTGTGTTACATAAATATTTAAACGGACTTAAAGAACTATGTCCCACCTCTTAGAAGATTTTAAGGATTTTCTCGATCATTCACCGACCTCTTGGCATGCTGCAAAAGAACTTTGTAACAGACTAGCAGCTGTTGATTTCACACCTCTTGAAGAAAGTGAGAAATGGAAATTAGAAGCTGGCAAGCGGTATTTCATCCAAAGAGGGGGTTTTGTCTGTGCTTTTACTTTGCCTAAAACATTTCCTAAAAAGATGATCATTTTAGCGTCTCATACCGACAGCCCAGCTCTTAAACTTAAACCCCACGCCGAAATTCAAAAAGATGGCATCACGCTATTTGAAACAGAAACCTATGGCTCTCCTATTTTAAATTCCTGGTTCAATAGAGATTTGGCTTTGGCAGGACGGGTGATTTTTCAAAATGCACAAGGTGAGATGGGTGATACGCTAGTTTTCTTAGATGATTCCCCTCTCTTTATTCCACAATTGCCTCCTCATCTCGACAAAGATGCCAAAGAGAAAGGACTTATCATTGATAAACAAGAACATCTATGTGCGATCTTTTCTCTTCAGCCAGAACAAAAAAACACTCTTGAAACTCTTATTAAAAAACAACTGGGCATCTCCTCTTTACTCTCTTACGATCTTTTCTTAGTACCTTTAGAAGAGGCAAGATTTGTAGGACTGCACACAGATATGATCAGCTCTTACAGGTTAGATAATCTAGCTTCTTGTCATGCGTGCTGCACAGCTCTTGCGTCTGCATCTATGAATGACAATTTGCAGATGGCCATTTTTTGGGATCATGAAGAGATCGGCTCCCACACGCAAGATGGCGCTCTCTCACCTGTACTGACAGATATCTTAAAGCGCATTTCGCTCGGTATCTCTTTTCCTGAAGAAGAGATGATCCGCTTAAAAACTCAATCTCTCTGCATCTCTGTCGATGTCTCTCATGCGTTTAACCCTAACTTCATGAGCAAATTCGATCCTAAACACAAATGTCTCCTTGGCAAAGGGATTGTTCTCAAATACAACGCTGATAAAAAATATGCCACCGACGTCAAAACAGCTGCCACCATCTTACAAGCGTGTTAAAAAGAAGGGCTTTCTTGCCAATCATTCACATCCCACTCTAACGTTTCTTGTGGAAGTACCGTAGGACCGATTGTGGCCCAAACCCTTGGTATTCCAACCGTTGATATCGGCTGCCCTATCTTTTCTATGCATTCAATTAGAGAAACGATGGCTTCTCAAGATCATCTTGATATGTGCAAACTTCTAACAAGGCTTTTGGAGTTATGACAGGGCATTTCGAAGGTAAATCAGTTCTTGAACATCTCAAAGAAGCCAGGTCAAGAGGGATGTTTGCAACAGCAGAGACTCACGGAACAGAACGCCCTGGAGCGATCTTTGCTGGCATAGATAGCGCGAAAGAAACATCTCTGATTCTCTTTCTATTGTGGATTATCTTTCCAACATCTTTATCTTTCTTGATCCTCTTTTCTGTAGCGTGGCTTATATGGAAGACAGCCAGGAGCGCTCTTTTAGGATGGGCGAGACTCGAGCGCCTCCACAGACTCATTCAAGAAGAAAAATGGGAGATTGAACATAACAGAGAGGAAGAAAAAGAGGAGCTGACAGCACTTTATAGAACTAAAGGGCTTTCAGGAAAACTCCTTGACGATGTCATTTCTGTTTTCATGGCAGATGACAATAGACTTTTGCGTATCATGCTCGAAGAAGAGATGGGACTGACGCTAGAGGTTTTCGAACACCCTCTCAAACAAAGCTCTGGGGCTGCTCTTGGTGTGCTTGTTTCAGCAGGTCTTTTTCTTCTATCTTATTTACTTCTTCCTATCTACGGACCTATTGCCATAGCTCTTTGCATCATCGGAGTCTCTGCTTATCTTGGCGCTAAGCAAGATCGCAGCAGACCCTTAGAAGCTACCCTCTGGAATCTCTCTTGTAGCACTCTAACAGCTGGTGTTCTTTATTTTTTAAAACAGTTATTGCTATGACAACTGTCTACTTCGATGAGTTTTTTGCCTCAGGAAAAGAAGAGACGATCAGCCCTTTTTTGACACCGACATCACGCAGATGGGGGAAAAACCTCTCACTGCGAACCTCTCTTGTGTCAGCTTTTTGTTTAGCCCTTTCGTTTGCCTTCTCTTTCATATCACTACCTCTGTCTCATATTTTTCTAATTTTCGTCTACTTCCTCTCAGGGACAACAGCGCTCATCAGCTCTCTTCACGATATCCGCAACTGGGAGATCAACATCGATGTTCTCATGACACTGGCAGCTCTTCTCTCTGTTCTCATTGGCAGCGGTCTTGAAGGAGGTCTTCTTTTAGTGCTCTTTGAGATTTCAGCTGCGATGGAGGAGACCGTCACTCAAAAAACCAGAGGAACTCTTTTAAACCTCCATGAGCTCTCACCCCGTACCGCTTTTGTGATTGGAGATGATGGACACCTCTATGAAAAAGCGTTGCGCGATATCACCGTAGGAACTCTTCTACTGATTAAAGCAGGTGAAATCATCCCTCTTGATGGAGAAGTTATAGAAGGAAGTTCTTTTGTCAATCTCGTCCACCTCACAGGAGAGAGCGAGCCTTTGGGTAAAAAAGCAGGTGATGAAGTTCCCGCAGGTGCTGGCAATCTCGATGGCACCCTCACCATTAGAGTCATCCGCACAAGCTCTGATTCGACTTTAAGCAGAATCATCAAACTCATCACACAGGCGCAAGAAGCTAAACCCAAATTGCAGCAATTTCTCGACAGATTCGGCAAGTGGTACGCCTCTTCGATTATCTTGCTCTCGACTATTTTTGCATTCACTTTGCCTTGGATCTTTCATATCCCCTATCTTGGGATTGAAGGTTCTATCTATAGAGCTTTAACTTTCCTCATTGCAGCTTCCCCATGCGCGCTTATCATTGCCGTGCCAACCGCTTACTTAGGTGCCATTTCATCGTGTGCTAAAAAAGGGATCCTTCTCAAAGGAGGCATCACCCTCGATGGTGTCGCTCAATGCAAGGTCGTTGCGTTTGATAAAACAGGAACCCTTACAACAGGAAAACTCACATGCACCTCATTTGAGCAAATCGCAGGCCCTCCTTTCAACTCAGACAAGGCAATTGCCATTGCAGCCACTTTAGAGCGGCATGCCGTTCATCCGATTGCTGAAGCCCTTGTCCTCTACGCTCAAAAACGAAATATTGCCCCAATTCCGATTGAGGATTTTAAATCGATTTCAGGATCTGGTCTTGAAGGCACTGTGCTTAACTTTAAAACAGCTATCGGTCACAGAGATTTTATTCTCACAAAGATGGCAAATCCTCCGACTCTGTCTCACGCTTCTCAACTTGTCACGTATCTTCTTGCAGGTGAGTCTCTCTTTGCCTTTCACTTCACCGATGAAATCAGATCAAATATCTGCGATGTCATTGCCCAGCTCAAAAAAAGGGACCTTCAAGTTGTCATGCTCTCAGGTGATCATGTCATTAACGCAGATGACGTTGCCAAAAAACTAGGCATCGATGAAGTCTATGCCGATCTTCGTCCTGAAGACAAACTGGCCAAAGTAGCTCTGCTCTCTCAAACAAAAGGCCTCATGATGATTGGGGATGGGATCAACGATGCGCCTGCTCTTGCTCGTGCAACGATCGGCATTTCGATGGGGAAAATTGGCAGCGCAACCGCTGTTGATGCCTCCGACATTGTCTTTCTCAACGATGATTTGAACCTCTTAGACTGGCTCTACAAAAAAGCCCACCAAACCATGCGCATCGTGAAACAAAACCTCACGCTTGCACTCGGCGTCATCTGCTGTGTGACAACACCGGCTCTTCTTGGCTGGGTGCCCCTCTGGCTGGCTGTCATCCTCCACGAAGGAGGAACTGTTCTTGTCGGCCTTAATTCTTTGAGACTACTAAGACGCTAAATGCCAGTTAACAAATTTAATTGCTAATTTTATAGAAAATCTTTAAACAGCAAAGAAAGCGGCGACTTTTTTATTAAAAAATTGGCGAGGATTATGTATATGAATCAGCAAAAAAAAATTCTCTTAAGCCTATTGTTTATTGGCTCTTTATGCCATCAATCTTCCATTTTAGGTGATGATAATTTTACAAACCCTCCGGTCTCTAAGATAGCTGATCTGTCTAATAAATATGTCGTAGATGTCGATTTTCTCTATTGGCTAGGTAAAGAAAATGGCAATGAATACGCTCAAACAGGCACTTTGATTAGCTCTGATATAGGAGTTAAGTCTGGCAAAATCTATTCCCCCAACTATCACTGTGAACCAGGAGTAAAAATCAGTTTAAGCACTCCTATAGGTAATCCTAATTGGGATCTATCACTCGGTTATCTATGGTTTGAAGGACAGGGTTCTGGGTCTATTAAATCTAATAATACAACCAGCGGCATCATACCAACATTCACATATTCCAATACAGAAACCTCTCTTGGTACTGCAACCTATAACGGAGGAAGCACAGGCTATGTTACCGCAGCTTCTAGTGATTGGGCTCTTTATTTAAATGTCTGGAGCCTTGAAGTTGGCTATACCATAGATAAACTGCGCAACCTCCTATTCCGACCATTTTTTGGCTTAAAAGGAACATGGCAACATCAGACACTTTCACTCAAATATGTCATTAATGACATAACCACTAACGCATTTTTAGGAAAGAATGCTGTCGTCAATTACCAATCTTTTGCAGGAGCTGGATTAAGATTTGGATGCAATAGCTCTTGGCTTTTCAATAAACACTGGAGTCTATTTGCAAATTGTTCTACCGATTTAATTTGGGGGCCAAGCAAAAGCAAAGTAAAATCTTATGATACAGTAGTTGCTGATCATAGCGATCTATTAATTGCCAATCAACGCTATCACTCTAACCACCTAATTCCAGTACTTGACTTATTTGCCGGTATCTCATTTGATAAAACCTTTCATTCTTCATTGAAAGGCATCAATATATACGCTGGATGGGAAGAGCAAATTTGGTTTTTTCATAACCAACTCTCTTCTATGATTGCCGACACCTCTCTCATTCTTCAAGGATTAACTCTAGGCTGTAAATTCACTTTTTAATAACCTCTCATTTAGGAGAATAAAGACCCTTTTTTTTAGAAAACATGGAAGATACTGGCGATGGAGAGGTTTTTATAGCATTACATCTTGTTCTAAGAGGAGACCCATTGCAAACATAAATATAGGTATCGTCGAGAACTCCTATAGCTTGAGGAGAATTAAAGCCGCCTATCGTGTCACCAATAGCCTCCCCATAAGCACTACCCACTCCGACTGATCTACCTGTCCCGTTACCTTCCCTAATGCTAGTAGAACCGGCAGGACATTGCGCAGACGGAGGGAAACTGTAAGGAATGTTAAACCCAAAATCAACAACATACATGTCAGCGTTACTCTTAATTCCAATAGCATAAGCATTTTTTCCAAAAAATGGTATATCTTTAACATACACATCATTGGTAACAAGAAGAACCTTACCACAACATACATATAACTTATTACCAAAGACTCCAATACCTCGAATACCAAAATATAAAGGAGTCGGAGCTCCACTAAGATCTATGTCATGTTGATTAGCAAGGTTTGTGTCTAAAGAAATAAGTGCTGGGCCATAGATTGTATATCCCAATGGATCTGTCCCCCAAGAAGAAGATCCTCCAACATACACTTTTGTCTTATCTGCTGATAAAACAATCACGTGTGGTTTATACATACTAGTCAACTGAATACTGGTCATTACCGTATCATTCATTAAATCAATCTTATTGATTGCTTTTGTGTAAGAACAGGTGTATGCGATGTGAGCGGTTGTATCAATTGCGATATTTCTAGCTGCAACATTCAATTTGCTGAAGCTATAAACGCCCGTATCTAAATTGGAAATCACACAAATTCCATTGCTATCGCGATTACATACATAAGCTTTTTTTAATGTAGGATCAATAGCGATATTGTAAGGTTCAGTTAGAAGACTCTCCTCTTGAATCGTAACGACTAATTCATCGGTAGTCGTATTAATAACACTGATAGATTTCGCGACCAGATTACAGACAAAAGCTTGATTCCCATAAAAAGCAATTGCACAGGGACCAGAAATTCCTGCAATATTCAAAGCTGTATCCGAACCATTACCTACTTTTATAATTTGGTTGTAATCCCCTTGAAGAGAGACCAAGGGAAAGAAAAACACACTCAGACCAATAAATGCTGTGAAAATACTCTGTTTAATTCTAAAAACCATAATTTTTATCAAACCTCTTGTCTTTCTTGAACTTAAAATTTTTCAAAGAATAGCTTGAAATCAAATTTTTTGATATCTCTTTTCAGTTTTGAATAAAAAAAGCATATTGAAAAAATATCTTGAATCCTTTCTAGTAAGGATATGCCAGCTGAACCTAAAAAAGACCTTCAAGATGCGCTGAAAAAAGAAGCCGAGAAGTTTGAAGAGTATTATCTGTGGGTTGAAAAACACCTGCCTCCTTCTTTTTTCGAAGATGCTGATCCCAATACGATTGTCTTCATTTCGCACAGCTTAATTGGATTTGATCTGCAGGATTATTTCTCGCAAATCCATTTTCAAAATAGAGCTATCACACTCTCTCTTGATAGCCCTCAGGCTGACTTGCAAATCCTTAAACATTATCGCAACAGGGGCATTAAAAATTACCGGACGTTTGTGTCGAACACCCCCCCTCCTTTTAAAGGGATCAAACAAGCCTTAAGAGTCACGGTGATTTATTTCACAGAGTTCACTAAAGAAACACCTATTCCTCTTGAGAAACAAAATGAGCTCTTTGAGGAAATTAAAGCTCACAACTCAAGCGTCTCAGAAGATGAGTTTAAAAATCTTCTTAAAGGAATGGACCCCAGGTTTTTAAGATCTCTGACAAAAGAGAGGTTGATGCTTGCCTTTGAAGTGCTTTTTAGAGCCAGACTTCAAGATCCGTGTCAGTATGAAGTCATACGCAACGAGGACTGGGACAAAAAAAAAGAAACTCCGTCTCTGCAGATTGTCCTTGCCTGGAGAAATGTGCCTAAGTACGACTTTTTACATCGCCTTGCTAAAGTGGTGTATCGTCATGGTCTTATTATGAAACGGATGGCAGCCACCTATATCGACCCTTACAGCAAACAGAGCATTTTGGTGATGTCTTTGGGACTTCATGGCGCTCAAGGAAAAGCTGCCTGGGAAGAGGCCAATATCGAGGATTTTCTGCAAGAGCTTGTCACAGTGAAATATTTCACTGGGCAAGAGGTGATTGAAACGACGTTTGTCGATTCGAAATTGATCCGTGGCAACTTAGGTAATTTAGTCAAAACACTTGTCTATTTTATCCATCAAGTGCTTGTTCACAGCGATATGAACCTTTACTCTTTTTCCAACGTTGAAGAAGCTCTCTGCAGACACCCTGAACTCACGGTCATGCTCACAGAAGCCTTTGAATGGAAATTCCATCCAGAAAATACTGACCTCAAAAAATATGAAAAAACACGAGATAAGTTTCTATCACTTGTTGAACAACTAGATACAGGACAACCTGCCAATGATATCCGGCGCAAAAATGTCTTGAAACAGGGCTGCTCGCTTGTCCAGATGGCTCTCAAGACAAACTTTTACTGTAAAAATAAAACAGCTCTCTCTTTTAGATTAGATCCTCTCTATCTCGACCAAGTCCCATATACTAGGCAAGAAAAATTTCCTGAAATCCCGTTCGGTATTTTTTTCATCAAAGGGATGTATTACGTCGGGTTTCACATTCGGTTCCGTGATTTAGCAAGAGGAGGACTTAGAACTGTTTATCCTGACAAAATTGAGCAACTTCAATGGGAGCGCAACAATATCTTTTCCGAATGCTATAATCTTGCCCTCACACAACAGAAAAAAAATAAAGATATCCCCGAAGGAGGCTCTAAGGCTGTCATTCTTCTTGAACCCTATGAAAGAATTCGCTCTGAAGAAGAGATTTACAAACACGAGCTTGAACGTGCAGACTTAAGCGCGCAAGAGATCACAGACAAACTCCAAGTTTTTACAATTGAACAAAAATTGGAATATCTCTACCAATCTCAGAGATCTTTTGTCGAAGCTCTTCTTAAAATTGTCAATTGTGAACCAGATGGCCTACTTAAAGCCAAACACATTGTCGATTACTATAAAAAACCTGAATACCTCTATCTCGGGCCCGATGAAAACATGCAAAATCCGATGATCACCTGGATCTCTCATTATGCTAAAGCTATTGGGTATAAACCGGGCACCTGCTTTATGAGTAGCAAACCTGGTGCTGGCATCAATCACAAAGAATTTGGCGTGACATCGTGTGGTGTGAATGTCTACATGGAAGAGGTTTTAAAACATCTCGGTATCAATCCTCGTACACAGGAATTTACCATCAAGATCTCAGGTGGCCCCGATGGTGATGTGGCCGGCAATCAGATGTACAATCTCTTCCGTTATTATCCAAAAACCGCCAAGTTGCTAGCTACCATTGACGCCTCTGGAACCATCTATGATCCGCAAGGACTTGATCTAGCCCTCATTGCAGAGCTGTTCAAAGACTCTAAACCCATTAACTGTTACCCAGCCTCTAAACTCTCCGATGGTGGTTTTCTTCTTGATAGTAAGAAAAAACGGGAAGAGAGTGCCTACGCCAAGCAAACGCTGTGTCTTCGCAAACAAGGAAAAACGGTTGTCGAAGAGTGGCTCTCTGGTAATGAGATGAATCACCTCATGCGCTTCAATGTCCTTCAAACCAAAACCGACATCTTTATCCCCGGAGGAGGCAGACCTCGTACTCTCAATGAAAATAACTACAAAGATTTTCTCGATGAAACAGGTAAACCCTCCTCTAAAGCCATTATTGAAGGTGCCAACCTCTATCTGACACCAGCAGCTAGAACAGCTCTTGAAGATCTCGGTGTGATTATCATCAAAGATAGCTCCGCTAATAAAGGGGGCGTGATTTGCTCCTCTTTTGAAGTGTTATCAGGTCTTGTCCTGTCTGAAAAAGAATTCATGGATGAAAAACCCACCCTTGTTGAAGAAATCCTAGAAGTTATCCGCTTGCGCTCCCAAGATGAAGCTAAACTCCTTCTCCAATCTCATGGCTCTGCTTATCTCACTCAAATATCTGATGAGATTTCCGTTAAAATCAATAAATTTGCCGATCAGCTCTTAGAGTACTTAACTCCCTTACAACTCTCCTCTGATCTTAAAGATCCCCTGGTACGCTGCCTTCTCAATTACGCTCTTCCCGTCTTGCGTAAA
This sequence comes from uncultured bacterium, assembly GCA_964449295.1. Classification (GTDB taxonomy): domain Bacteria; phylum Chlamydiota; class Chlamydiia; order Chlamydiales; family Rhabdochlamydiaceae; genus CANJJB01. The sequence continues at coordinate 24,007 of CAYUZN010000002.1, forward strand.
AAATATGCTAAAAAACTGCTCACCGATGTCCCCGACATCCATAAAAAAGCCATCATAGCCAGCTTCTTATCTCAAAGACTTGTCTATAGAAGAGGTCTTGGCTGGGCGCCTTCTATTTCAGAGATCTTACCGCTGATTGTGTCCGATGAGACTTTGATTGATTATCTTTGATAATTAATGGGTTAGATCTTTCTAGCGACTCCATCCCTATTAATTAAATTGAATATAATCATAAAAAATAAGTATACTTTCTGAAAACCAAAGTGTGTTATATAAATCAACTTAATTAAGTATAATGGACATTATAAAGCATTTAGCTTGTCTTCCATCACTCCCAATCCCCCCTCCTAAAGAATCTAATAAGAGAAAGGAATCTTTGCCCAGCCCTGCTTTCAATCCGGAGCAAAGACTGTCTCAAAGTGATATAGATCAACACTCTCTCTTAAAATCTTCGCCAGAGCCACTAAGCGCTTCTGGTGCTGAATTACCATGTATAGCGAAAGCTCTATTAGGAGGAGGCTTACTCAATAGTCCATTATCGAAAAACCCCTTAAATCTCAGTAATTTTTTTGATGTTATTCAAGCGATCTTAAGCGGTTGGCAGAAAGAAACGTCTCTTTCCACTTCTAGCGAATTGAAAAAAATTATTTCCTCTTTATTATCAAAAATTCGGACAGCTATTGACTTTGCTAAAGAAATTCAATCAATTAAAACAACAGATCCTAAGGAAGTCTCTTCAAAAATCGAAGCTACCGCTCTTGATTATACAAAAAAAACTAAAGATCTATCTCCCAATGATTCCCTATTTTTACCGGTTGGTTGGATCAATAACTCAAATGAAGGATCAGAGACTTTATTTTTAGAGATCACATGTCTGCCAACTTCAAATTTTGACATACGATTTTACTGTCAATCACAAATAGGAGATTTTTTTAAAGATTTGATTGTCAATGGAAAATTGATGCAAGAGCCAGTTGCCTATTTTAAAGATGTTCCCAAAAGTCGCATCATATTTGATCAGGATAACTCAGTACACTCTAATTTTTTTCAGTGCTTAATTGACTTACAAACTCTATCTTTTGTAGACCCTATAGAAAAGGGAAATCAAGATAATCAGCCACAATATGCAGCACAAAACTTTTTGCCTATCTTGATGTATCTAAATCCTTATTACCACCCATCTCTTCAAGAGCTTAAAACATCAAAAAGAGGTGATAGCGATGGAATATCAAGCAGTCTGGCAGCTTGGATGCGTAGCCATTTCTCAAATTTTTCCGATTACAAATATTTTAAATTTCACTTCAAACTTCGAGCGTTGATACTCCTATTTAATCGCTTAAAACCAGATATTGAGACTGAAGACAATAGCCACGATATATGTCTTATACTAAAAGCAGCAACTGAAAATCTGCTACGTGCTGTCGCTAAATTATCACAACTATCACAGGCAGAAGATTGTCTTAAGGATCCAGACTTTATACTCAAAGTCAGAGCTACTTGCTACGATATCTTAAGATTTATCGACTCTGTTGAAACAACAAAAAGAGCTCCTCCCTTAGAAGCTTGGCCTCTGCTTCCTTCAGAGGTTTCTAAAAAATTTTCTATCCTAAATATTAGTCAACCCCAACAAGAAGTGCAGCCTTCTAATAATCAACCCGTTGCCTTTGGCTGCCCTTTTATCGGCCCACTAAATCGAAATAACACGTTAGATTCTCTTCAAGCAGCTACAAAGCACCTTCAACTAACTCTAAAAAAGTGCAAAACAAGTCACAATTTTCCGCCCATGGATCAAGCAACACAATTGATTGTGAATATGTTGACTCCTGTGATTCCTATAAACCCAGATGGCCCAAATGAACTCTGGGACTCTATTCCGCATGATCAACTAAAGGAAATTTCATATTATCTTGTTTTGATTTTAGATTATTACCGAGCACATAATCTTCAGGAAAAAAATCCTCAGAAATATCTGATAGATACTTTAACACTCTTATCAAGCATTCATTACATATGCATTAAGACTCAAACAGAAGAGAGTAGAAAAAAAACCATAAATTTCTCTTCCATTAAGATGCCTGTTTTTTTTGATCCCTGTTTAAGATCATGGTCTGATTTAACTTTTTTAAGTTTTAGTGATTATCAAGCATATCAATTGCTGGTCAAGTATTTTACAAAATATGCAGATCAATCAACATCTGTCTTGCCTCCTCACCCTAATAATAATTTTTACACTTTTAATGATGACGACGGGCCTCTAAAAAATCTTTATAATATTACTCGAAATATCTTTGAAAACTCCCCTAATATTACAACCCAGATATCTAATACACTTAAAACCGAGCTAGATAATATACCATCTAAGACTTCTGAGCCAACCTTTCTACTTCGTTTACAAACAGCAGCGCTTTTTATTACACAACCTAGCGACCCGACTTCCGATTGCTTTCACAATTTTATATATGCTCTATATTTAGTGACATCTTCTGTGAATCCTCTTAATGCTCTGTCTTATTTAAAAATCGATGAGTCGGGGAATCCAGTTCTTTATTTCCCTAGTCTGTATACATCGAATACCGCATCTAGATGTTCTTTTTTTTTGTCGAGATAAGTATTGTCTTTCTAACCGTTCCTTTTATCCAGGCAGAGACTTTCCGCTTCAACAAGAATTGGAGTTGGAAGCCTTGACATTAAAACAAGCAGTCGATTCACAAACCAGCCCTTCTACTCTAGAGCTGTATAGAGCTTTTCAAGTAAACATCTCCTCTTATCAACTGCTTAGATGGTTAAGTGCCTCTTACAAGCTTCTGGTAGATGCAAAAGTAGAAGAAGAATGGCTAACTCGTTTTTTCAAAGCACCTATTATTAATAAAGCTCTGTGCTTGGGGGTAGGCACCGAAATTTTAACATCTTCTTCTCTTTACGACCAAGCTCTAAAAACTATTCAGGATATTCAAGATCTGATTCTCAAAAAATTTATCCCTGCAGAACTTGTTGATGCTATTTTGTTTATAGCATATACACTAGGTCAATACCTCATTGATCAACAACAAAGAGAGAAAGCAGCCCCTTTTTGCCAAATAAAATTCATTAATTCTTTACTTGAAAATCCAGATACTCCCTTTAGCCAAAAAATAAAACTGCTCCTCTATCTCACACTGTTTCAAACTCAGCAAACACCTTATCAAGAGATGGATGATACCATTTTGAGTCAAATCTATTTTAATTGGATGTCTATCCATCTCTATAATGATATCTTAGAAAAACTTCCACCTTGGACTTACCAGGTAGCTCAAAGGCAAATTTTCACCTTAACCCAGACGGCGCGGCTTAATACACAAATTAAATGGCACTCAATTTTTAGATATATATTGATAGAGTCTAAACTAGATACAACAATGAGTGATAGAAAAGGCACTTGGAAAAATCAATTTTTTGAATTAGGCAAATGGTTGTTTAACCCTACCAGTGGGGATATGTTATTTAATGGTAATGTTATCAGGACACCGTCAGTCGAAACATGGGAAAAAGAGTTAATATTTCGAAATCCAGATAACAAAACCCCAATTTCATCTTACTGTTCAGTGGCTTGTGGTAGTGCAATTGAGCTGCTACATAAAGGGTTAACTTATCGAATAATTCTTAATTGTTATTCCTCTCCTATAAAACGCTTTTTTCCTCAAAACAAAGAATGGGGAACTTTATTAAAACCAGAAGATTTTTATAGTGATGACGCTTCATATTATGAATTCAATCAAATGAGATATTTTAGTGAAAAATTCTCTTGGTGGTGGCTACATACTCCTTTCCAAGGTTTGAATATTATTCTATGTGATCTGGAATCAACAATTCCTTGTTATGCCCTAGATAAAGAAAAAAACATGTTTTCTATTGATCCAAACACATTTGAGAAAAAGGAAACAATTAACTCTATTTCAGATCCTGCCAAAAGATTAGTCGGTTCTTTTGAAGACCCTAACTATGTCTTTATACACACGCCTTTACATAAAACAGAAACATCAACACTTTCGTTCCCTTTCTATACCGATGAATCTCAAGGCAATTCTCTTGAATTTATTTATAACCCAACATCTTATTGGGAATCCACCCTTTATCCTGGCTATAAATTATCACAACCTCCTCCGCCAATTAAGGAACTCTTCCCTGAAGCTCTTTATCTATTGGGGCCTAAAGGGTCTAATAAAATCCTGGTTCCTTGTAGAAATAAAATGGCATCAAAATTGTCAGAACCTAAAGAAAAACCGATAACTATTTACATTACGTTTAATCATGAAAAAGGAGAGATCAAGCCGACAACACAAGCAGGAATTTTACTGCTAACCTACTCTTATTTTATGGCAGGCGACTATGTCTGGGCTTTTGAAACCTTAAACACTATTCGACCTACAGAGTCTTTTACTCCCTTAAGTGTTAAAATTTTAGAATATTTATTCGATAAAAAAATACCTTCTATTCATCCAGAGCAACTATTTGTCTTACTAAAAGCTGCTTTCTTATATGTCAAACAACACGACTTAGAAGCTTACCAATATAGTATAGCCCCTGAAGGCGGCTTTTTATCCTTAAGAGAGTCTCATCTCAAAATGGCAATCAACGGCCTGTTCAATGTGTCTCAAAAATTGAGACTGCCTGTAAGGGATGAAATCTCAATTTTAAACAGATTTGCACTCATACTTACAAAGTCGGAAAAAAAGACACTCATACATAATTTGATTCTTGTTATTCAAAATCAATCACCTCCCTCACAACCTAGTTTTTATAATCAGACGAAGCGTCGCCATGACCCCAATGATCAGGAAACTTCTTTTTTCACTACGAAGCCAATTTTTAGAAGAGGTCCTATTCTTAACTCCGAAGCATGGGAAAAAGTGATCAGTTTATCAAACAAAAAAGATTGTACAGCAGAAAAATGGAGTTATTTATTAACTCTTTTTTATTGGAGCTATCAGACAACATATACCCTCCATGTAAATCAGCTGCTTCTCATGGCAGATGTTCTCTATCATTCTCTTACTTCTTCAAATGCTTCAATAGGAAATAGTCAACGAACTCCAGAGCGGCTCCCTAAGGATTCAAATGAGCGTAGTATTCTGATTTTTTTTAATAACTCATCTATCTCTAAAGACTCCTCTCTCTTTTTTAAATCTTTAGAAAGAAAAAAATACACTACTGACGGCACCTCTTTTCCAACCCGAATAAGAAAAAGAGATCTTTCTACCCCTAATCAATACCCTTATGTAGATTTAACTATTCAGTTACCTTCCACTCAAGAGCGATGGGATCAACTAACCTCTCTTCAAGAGAACACCTCAAAAATTACACAATTAGATCAAGCTACCGAGATCTTAGAAGCTCTCCAAAAAAAGAAATTAGCATTAACCAATTCTATCTTAGAGAGAGCTAATAAACAAAATCCAGATAAGTTACAAAGCCATTTAGATGCAGCTCTTATAGGTGGCCAAGTTCTAAAGGCTGTGATAATGGAAGATTGTATTCAGGCCTTACTCTCTTTACAGAGTTCCTCCTATCAAGCTCTTAACCCCTATCTAACCCCAGAAGACATACAGGCTATAGCTCAAGAGACAGTCCAATTAATGGATCTGCTCTCTTTTGAATCCCAAATTTTAAGAATTATTAAAATTATAGAAGAGCTTAAAAAAGCAGACGATCCATCTTTGCAAGATAGATTGAGAGAAGAATTAACAGCTCGTTATGAATTTGAATCTCTACCTCACCATATCCAAATACCTCTTCGTGTCTTCTCAGGCCAAACCTCTTTGATTCCTCGAAAAAATCAAATAGATTGCATTAAAAAAATTTTAGGAATTGACAATGATGATGTTCAAATCCGAAGTCTCATCATTGAGCTTTTGATGGGAGGAGGGAAAACAACATTAATTGCCACTTTTATCCTTTACTATCTTTGTAAAAAGCTTAAAAAAACAGTATTTTTTATTGTGCCTACGCCTCTGTTAAAACAAACGCACGTAAATTTAGATCGATCTCTTAGAAGAAGTTTTTCTCGATCTCCTGTCTTGTTAAAATTAGACCGATCTAGTTTAACAGTTTATAAGCTACAAACAACCGCTATCCTTATTGAAGAGGCTGCCGAATTACGCATTCCCCTCATCACAGACCCTTCTACTATTCAATGTTTACAGCTTGAGTTGCTGGCTTTGTTGCATGATCTGTCTAATAAATCATTAGAAAGCCCACAAAAAATAAATCTACTCCATAAGATACTGACAGAGCTACAAAAGCTCTATTTTTTGGGTGATGAAGAACATAGTATACTTAGTATTCGCAAAGAAGTTATTTTCCCATTTGGAGAAAAGCAAAAATTAGATCTAGAAGAAATCCAACTTGTGAGTCTTATTTTTCAAATATTGTGCTCGGAAGGATTGAATTCTATAGTTAATCTTGAAAGTAATGATCAAGCCAATATGTCTGAGGCTTGTTTTAGAAAAAAAATCATCCCTTCCTTAGCTGAATCTCTCATATCAAACACTGTATTCAAAAAATTTATTCCCCCATCACATACAAAGAGTCTTTGTAAATACATTTCAGGAAAAATGGCTCCTTTTTTACAACACTATGTTGACAATCCTGGGAATGATTTCACAGAATCTAAGATACCTCCTGAAGAGCAAGAGTCATTTAAAATCCTTCAAGACGACCTAGAGTTTCTAACACTTTTACGAAATTTATCTGAGTCTCAAGATGAAAATGAAAAGAAGGGCGCTGATTTAATTGCTCTAACCAAATATTATCTAACAGCCGTTTTGCCCAAAACTTTATCTCAAACAGGAGGGATCCATTATGGCCCACCTGAAGATGAAAGAAATGTTAATGATACAGTTCCTTATACTGCAGCCAATTCTCCTGCTCTCACAGCCATTGGAAAGCCTGAGTTCAAAATATGTAAAACCTTTCAGATGGCCCTAGGAAGTCCAATTACAAAAGAGCAACTTCTAGAAATAAGTCGTTTTTATAGAGATATGGCTCAACAATTCTTAAAGCAAACAGAGAGTGAGACGATTAGAGAAACGCCAGAAAATGCAGAATTTTTTGAGATGTTTGGAATTCATCTTGATGACATGAATGATGACAACAAAATTGCTTCTGCTCTTAAATACCCCCTTACTATAAATACAAAACTGCGGTTAGCTAACTGGAGAGCCTCTTTCTTAATTACCTTCTATCCAGAAACATTAAGAAGCGGTCCTCTTGACTTCCTAAATATGTTCAAATATGGGTGCGGAATGTCAGGGACAACTAGTAACGCTCCTGGACTGCCACCAGCTTTTGCCAATCATCATTATGTAGATACAGGCCTTAAGACACATCTTATAAGCCAAATAGAGCGAGCAGAGAAAAACCAAAGAATAGTGACCAGTGAATTTAAAACTGCTGGTGATATCTTGAGCGCAGCTTCTAGAGCATATCCCAACTTCACTAACATCAGAGGAATTATTGACACAGGTGGTTATTTCTCTCGTATTGGCCCAAATATAGAGGTTGCCAAACAAGTATCTTCATATTTAAAGCAGCAAAAAAGTGAACAACCTGTCGATGGTGTTTTATTCTTCGATAGAGAAGGGCAACTATGGCTCTTGAGATTAAATAGTGATAAACCAGAATTTATTGGAGGCACTTCTTTAGAAGAACTCTCCTTGAAAGGCCTTGATACTTTGAATTATTTTGTAATTTATGGACAAGAAAATTCTCTTGGTGTCGATATCCCCCAACTTCCAAATGCTGTTAATATCGTCACAATTAGCCCAGACATATGCGAGGAAAGTTTTTTACAAGGGTTAATGCGCTTAAGAGGTCTTCTTAAATCTCAAAGCTTTATTTGTTTTATCACGCCTCAAATTAAAGAAGCGTTAGCTCTCAACCAAAATTCTATAACAGATATTCTAAAACTTTCTAAAGAAAATGAAAGGATTCAAAAAGAAGAAGAATTTTTCTATTATTATTATGATCAAATCGAAAACCTATTTAGACAGATAGTTTTTAATCAAATTATCAAGTTGTTAACCAATAAAACAAGCATACAGGAAATTCAAGCCTGGATGCAAAAACTAACTTCTTTCTATACTCGCTCTGCCAATGACCCCCCTTACAAAGCAGTAGGTCGCCTTTCCCAAGAAACAAATGTTAAAAATTTTCTTATAAAACATCTTACAAATAGATTGAATCTATTTAAACAACAAGTCGATGATAAAGACTTAAAAGATCTAGCAACTAGGGAAGCTGAAGCACTAAATCAGCATATCCTCTCTTCTCAGGTTCTTCCTAAAACAAGAGTCATGGATGCTGGCGTGCAGAAAGACACAGAAATTGAAGAAGCTCAAGTCGAATCCGATACAGATAAAGAGGCAGAAGTTGTAGCAGAGCAAGAGCGCCTTGCAAACCTCACTATTCATGCCGAGATCAAAACTGAAAGAGATATATACTCCAAAAAATCTAATGGTCGCATTAAAACAGAAAAAAAACTTGATTCATCAGATTTTGATAAATTAGTTCAGAAATTAAAAGATCCCTCCTTCCAATCTACAACTTGCTGTCTATCTGTTTCCGAGCAAATGCAAAAATATAACTATCAAAAAGATTACTCTGCAGCATTTAAGGATAGCGATCTTTTTGGAACCCCTAATTTCTTTCATACAACAGACCAAGTTCTCTCTTTTTTTCACCATCTCCAACGTCCTTTTTCTCAAATTTTAGTTGTTGGTAACAGATTCTGCTTTGTGTCAGAAACAGAAGCCTCTGATATCAGAGAGTTTCTGACAAAAGCTTACCTGGAGAAAAAGAATGAAAATGTATGGCTTATTCAACCTAATGGATTAACTCTTGTTGACAGCCCCAAACCACCCCCATTAGATGATCTTACTTTTAAAGATCTTCTTTTAAAAGCACATGCATTAGCAGGTGACACCACTTACCTTATAAAAGAAGGTCCTTCAACTGATAAATGGTTGCACACAAACCGCGACATTAAACTTCGATTCTTACGCCTACACACCTGCAGCGACACACACAAAAAGGAGACATTTGAAAATTTTTTAAGCATGCAACAGGCTATCTTAACAAAAACTATATCTACCACATCTATATGCCAAAAGAGAATGGAAAGATTAAAAAATGTGAAAGGAGATATTCTCATTTCTTCTCAAGAAGAGGCTGAAAAGTTACCTGCTCATTATATCTCTCAATTGACAGGTTTAAGCATTCCATTTCTCAGCCGAGAACAACTACAGCATCTTCAAGGAAGTCAAGTTCCTTATGTCGGACATTCACAAATATCTGCTTTACCTCCTCATCTTGTTAAATATATAGAAAGAGTAGACCAAATTATGAAAGATGACCAATGTCAATTAACTGAGACCCAAATCTCAGAACTAGGTTATCATCAAAAAGATTTCATCCCTTTCATTCCAACTACTTATTACAGAAACTTTACAAAAGCATGGCAAGTAAGAGCCATCCCGTTCGAAAAAAGAAAAGACATTCCTGAAAATCTACTTTTCTTATTAAATGAAACTGATCTACGAAACATAACAAAAAATCCTGAAGCTTATAGGAATGTAGCGCTTAACACTCCTATTAGGATGATACATGGTAATTGCCTTGACCTTTTTCCTGTGGATCAGCTGAAAGATGTTTCAAAACTCCATATTCAAGAAATTGACCGCAGAGAACTTATTGCACAGTTAGAAGTTATTGCACAAAAAGGTTCTATTGAAAAAGGCAAATGGACAGCCTGGATTAATCTTAATATGATAGATTTTATTTCCGAAGAGCAGGTTCAATATTTAACGCAGGAACAGATTCCAAGATGTCCTAATCAATTTGTCCCTAAACTCACAGAAGATCAGATTCAACACATTTTTTCAACTCAAGTCAAATGGCTAACAGGAGAGAATCAAATTCAACACTGCCCTAACAACTTGGTCTGCCAACTCACAGAAGATCAGATTCAACACATTTCTTCAACTCAAGTCAAATGGCTAACAGAAGAGAATCAAATTCAACACTGTCCTTATTCGCTCGTTCCTTATCTAGAACAAGCGCAAATCAAATATATTTCAGAAAACCAAGTTATACATTTAAAAGGAGCAGCTCAAATTCAAGCCTGTCCAAATAGCCTTGTCGATGCTCTCAGTCCCCAACAATTTAACAATTTAACCTCTCTACAAATCTCTTATCTAACTCGCAATCAAATCAATAAGATTGAAACACCAGATGTTCTAGCTAAACTACCCTATGAAAAATTTGCAGAAATTAAAGAAAGAGCGATCATACAAAAAGTTCCATTTAGTAAAGTTCAATATTTAACAAAAGAGCAACTTCAACAAAGAACCTGGGGGCAAAATATAACTTATGTTGTGGCAGAAATTAGCTTAACGATTATCTCTTTTGTCATTATACCTCCTACTTATCTTTTTGCTATTCCTTTTTCAAAATTATTTTTAAATGACATAACCACTCAAAATATCCAAAAATTTGTATGGGACCATCCTAATCGTTTCTTTAAACTCTTAAAAATCCATACCCAAATAACTTAAAAATCAGATTTATAACACCTTAATTATTAAGGCAATAAATTTTGAAATTGGCAGTTGATAGACATAAGCGCTAATTTTTCTTGCCAATTCTAAGCCTTTTAAATATAATGAAGCTCATGAAAAACTTAAGCCCTAAAAAACCTCCTAAAGATGAACGTGAGCGCCTTGTCCTATTAGGACTTGTCGAGCTGTACTTAGAAACAGGCAAACCTATCGGGTCAAACACGTTACGAGATAATGGGTTTTCTCATATCAGCTCTGCCACAATTAGAAACTATTTCGACAAGCTTGAAAAAGAGGGTTTTTTAAAACAACAACACTCCTCGGGTGGCAGAATTCCGACACACCTAGCCTACCAACTGTATGGAGCAACCTATTTGCAAGATCCTCTGATAGGAGATAAAGAGAAAAAGCTCATTAAAGATAAGCTCTCAAAAGAAACAAGAGAAATCATCTCCTACCTTCAACAGGCAGCTGAAACGTTAAGTGAGCTCACAAAATGCGCTGTCTTTCTATCAGCTCCCAGATTTGATCAAGATTTTGTGCTCGATATTAAACTCATCACAATCGACAACCATAGATGCCTCTGCGTCTTAATTACAGACTTTAGTCTTGTGCAGACAGAACTTCTTTATACAGACAAAAAGCTCAGCAGCTTTACGCTGAAAAGACTTGAATCTTTTTTCAGATGGAAACTCACAGGCCTTGATCGTCCACAATTATCTGAGCAAGAAGAAGCTCTTGCCACCAAATTTTACAGTGAGGTCATGTTGCGCCATTTAGTCGGCAACACACATTTTACTTCAGAAGATATCTACAAAACAGGCTTTTCTAAATTGCTCGCTTATGAAGATTTTAATGATGCGAGTGCTTTGGCAGGAGGTCTTGGATTTTTTGAAAATAAAGAAGCCCTCACAACTCTTCTCAATGACTGCTCTAAAAAAGGGACATTAAACTTTTGGATCGGAGAAACCGTGCCAGGTTGCTCTATCATTGGGATCCCTTATAAAATTAACCAAACAATTGTTGGTTCCTTTGCAATTTTAGGACCAAACAGAATCCCTTACAGAAAATTATTTGGCATTTTAGAGATGGCCTCTCACATACTCTCTGAATATCTGACAAAAAGCGTTTATAAATTTAAAATTACATTCAGAAAACCAGAGCCGGGTTTACTCGATCTAAAGACTAATCAAAATACCTTATGTTTATTACTGGAGAATAAAAATGGCAGAAAGTGACCCACAAGCAGAGAACACCCCCAAAGAGGAGGCTGTGCCTGCGCCAAGTGAAGAAAAAGAAGATTATAAAGACAAATATTTGCGCTTACTGGCTGAATCAGAAAATATGCGCAAACGGATGCAGAAAGACAAACAAGAGATGATGCGCTTTGCTATTGAAAATGTGCTAGCAGACGTCATTATGCCCATGGACAATTTAGAAAATGCGCTCACAAGCGCAACTAACATGTCACCTGAGATCAAAAATTGGGCCTTTGGATTTCAGATGATCTTAGGACAATTTAAAGATGTGCTCCAACGAAATGGTGTCACAGCTTTTACATCGGAAGGAGAACACTTTGATCCACACAAGCATGAGGCCGTCGAATCAGAAGAGTCTGACACAGTCCCTCCTGGAACCATTTTACAAGAATATGTGAAAGGGTATTGCTGTGGAGATCGTATTATTCGTGTAGCTAGAGTCAAAGTCAGCAAAGAGAAAAAACCGTCTGCTACACCTGAAGAACTAAAACAAGGAGAGTAATCTTATGTCAACAGAAAAGAAAAAAGGAAGAATCATCGGAATTGACTTGGGAACAACCAATTCCTGCGTTGCGATCATGGAAGGGTCAACACCTGTTGTGATTGCTAATAGCGAAGGAGGAAGAACAACTCCTTCTATCGTCGCTTACAAAAATGACGAACGTCTTGTGGGAGTGCCTGCTAAACGTCAGGCCATCACCAATCCTGAAAAGACAATCTATTCAGCCAAGCGTTTTATCGGTAGAAAATATAGTGAAGTTGAATCAGAAATTAAAACAGTGCCTTACAAAGTCACCAAAAATGCCAACGGTGATGTCGTCTTTGACATCGATGGCAAATTAACCACGCCTGAAGAGATCGGCGCGCAAGTGCTCATCAAAATGAAAGAGACAGCAGAAGCCTATCTCGGTGAGAAGGTGACAGAAGCTGTGATCACAGTGCCTGCCTACTTCAATGACTCTCAACGTCAATCGACAAAAGATGCGGGAAGAATTGCAGGGCTTAATGTGCTAAGAATTATCCCAGAGCCAACAGCTGCTGCTATTGCCTATGGCCTTGATAAAACTGAAAAAGAAAGGAAAATCATCGTCTTTGACTTAGGCGGTGGAACATTTGACGTCTCTGTGCTAGAAATTGGCGATGGCGTCTTTGAAGTGCTCGCAACCAACGGTGATACACACTTAGGTGGCGATGATTTTGACAATGCTATCCTTCACTGGATTCTCGATCAATTTAAAAAAGAGACAAGCATTGATCTTGCCAAAGATAAAATGGCTCTCCAGAGACTACGCGATGCAGCTGAAAAAGCTAAAATCGAACTCTCAGGCAGCCAATCAACCGAGATCAACCAGCCATTCATCACAATGGATGCCACAGGCCCAAAACACTTAGCGCTCACACTCACACGCGCGAAGTTAGAAGAGCTTGTCCACGGCCTCATTGAAAGAACAGTTGAGCCCTGCTTAAAAGCTCTCAAAGATGCCAACCTCTCAAAAGATCAAATCAATGAAGTGATTTTAGTCGGTGGCATGACTCGTATGCCAGCTGTTGAGAGAAAAGTGAAAGAGATCTTCGGAAGAGAGCCACATAAAGGCGTTAACCCTGACGAAGTCGTTGCTGTCGGTGCTGCTATCCAAGGGGGCGTTCTTGCAGGTGATGTGAAAGATGTGCTTCTTCTCGACGTCATCCCTCTCACACTCGGTATTGAAACATACGGCGGAGTCTTAACTCCTCTCGTTGAAAGAAATACGACGATCCCCACACAGAAAAAACAAATCTTCTCAACAGCTGCTGACAATCAGCCTGCTGTGACGATTGTTGTTCTGCAAGGTGAGCGTAAAATGTCTAAAGACAACAAAGAAATCGGACGTTTTGATCTCACAGACATCCCACCTGCGCCACGAGGAACCCCTCAAATCGAAGTCTGTTTTGACATCGATGCCGATGGGATTCTTCACGTCTCAGCTAAAGATGTGCAAACAGGGAAATCTCAGAAAATCAAAATCGAGGCAAAATCAGGTCTCTCTGAAGCTGAAATCAAACGCATGCTCAAAGATGCGGAAGATCACGCCGAAGAAGATAAACAGAAAAAAGAAGAGGTGGAAACACGTAACGAAGCCGATGCTTTAGCCTTCAGAGCTCAAAAGTCTCTCGATGAGCATAAAGATAAGCTTCCTTCTGATGTTGTCTCAGACATTCAAACACGTATCGAAGCCGTTAAAAAAGCTCTCGAATCGAATGATATCTCTTCCATCAAACGCGCTTCTGACGAGCTCAATACCCATATGCAAAAAATTGGGGAAGCTCTTCAAAAGCAAGGAGCAGGTCAATCTCAAGCCTCGTCTGGTCCTCAGGAGACCCCAAAACCTGATATCCAAGATGCTGAAGTCGAAATCCTCGACGACGAAGACAAGAAGTAATCTCTCTCTCACATCCTCCGCTCTTAAGGGCGGAGGATTTTCCCTTTCCAAACGACCAAGAATCGCTATAAATATCCTTTCTGTTTGACCATTGACCTTAAAAACACCCTATTTTTTGACCATTTTTAACTCAAAAAAAACCAACTTAACTTATTTATAATTAGCATATTAACATAATATTCCTGCTTTTCGACCATTTTTCAGAAATAATTACCTTTTAAAACAACCATATCGAATCTCACCCTAAAACACCCTACGGCATTCGCTTTTCTGCTCAAAATTATTCTCTTTTTGGAAAAGTTGACTCTAGACCCTTGTATGCTGTGTGTTCTCTTGCACACGAAGATCAAAAAGAAGCTCTTCAGATGCTATACACCTAAAGTAAAGGCTTTTCTTTGAAATGTTCTGCTGTTAATGGGAAATAATAAGCAATAAAAATGTTTAGGATAGGAAACAGCATTAGGAATGATCGTAGCCACGGTTGATTGAATATATAAGACCCAAAAACTACAGCCCTCTTGTCAGAATATGTTAGTACCCATAAAACAGGCTTTAACAATAAAACAGTCAGCTGCAAAAATGTACTCACAATAGGGATATATTCTGCTTGTCTAAGCCTGTAAAGAAATACTAAACCAGATAGTCTCTTTTTAACTTCTAACTCAACGCCACTGCTTTGGAATTTTTCCTCTAATGATAAACTAGTGATTAAATTCTGGGGAGAGCATTTAATAGATTCGAACATCTCAAGCAGCTTTAAGCCATTGAGTAAGTCTAAACGATTTGATCCATCACACAAATTGACATAAAATTCCACAAAAAGACTAAAATTTTTTGTCTTAAGAAAAAGCTCTTTTACCCTATTTAATTGAAGATCTGTGAGATAACGTTGATTACAATTACGAAATGTCCGTTTTGTGTCTATAATCCACCTATACAGGGCTTTAGAAGCACGGTTGCATGCCTCTGCCTCTTCACTAGTTGTACAAGGCAGATAAGAGCAAAATGTCCCCACTTTATTTAAGTAATTTAAAAACACTTCAGAGGTCTCATCTCCTTCCAATTCCTTGCGAATAGCCTCAACACTGACGAAAATCTCCAAAAATTTTCCATAAAAAGAAGGCGGAATAGGGCGTATAATACTTGGATGATTGAGTAGGTGAATATCGAGCACATCAAAGCCGTTTTCTAAAAATCGAGCCTCATCAACAGGGACATCATATGTCGATACAAAATGATTGGTTAACTCTGTTGAAAAATCTCTTGAATTATTCAATTGGCTTCCAATTTTTGCACAAGCCTTTAGCAAGCTTAATCCCCTCTCTTTTCTTTCTTCGGTGTTGAGATTTAATTGTTCAGCTTGTTGATCAAGATGAGCTAAAGCCGTAATAATCTTAGAATCTTCTAATTGAGGAAAAAACAAGATTGAAATCACAGTGTCTCCCAATGAACACCGATTGCCCTCTGATAGCGGCAGACGCTGCCCATATAAATAGAAAACATGTCGAAAAGTTTCAAAATAGCTTCCTATAGCTCTTGCTTCCTCAGATTCAGGTTTAGGCATTAAAGAAGTATTGAGATCAAAGAAACGATAGAACTGGTACCATTTAGAGTCTCTCTCAGGCAAATCCTTTAGGTCCTTGTCTGAATAGTTTGGTATCTCTGTACATTCAGCAGGATCTACATACGCTTGTTTCCAAAAAGTAGCTTGACTAAAATAAGAATTTGCAACTCTTAAAACTAATTCTCGAAATCTACGAGTTATTTCTTGTGCTATAGCGTTATAAGTTTTTTCTTTCATCTCCTCCCAAGTCTGAACCATTATAATTCCTAAGGCAATTCTCATGATAATTTGGCATTCTTTCTGCCAGGATTTAAAAGAGTCATCTAATTGAGGCACTGAAATAGGAAGAAATTGAACCTTTTTAGTACCATCGTTTGATAGATACCTACTGGCCAAACCTTCTTTAATTGGATACTGATCACGATGTGAATTATCAACAAAATGTTTTAATATTTTGCTTATTAAAAAAGAAGTAAAAGGATTATGAGTTGTTAATAAGCTATCGCACTTTTCCCTGTACTCACAATTAACGCATCTTAAAGCCCTGATATCTGGTAAAGATAGCAGAGGCGCTATCCTCTGTTGAAATACATCTGGGTATATAGGATTCATTTTTACTGTTCTCTTTTAAAATTAGTCGCACCTAATTTATTCGATTTGCTCTATTTTTCCCAACCCTTAAAAAAGATAATAATTTATCTTATTGAAAATAAGGCACTTAAAGATTTAATCTTCTGTAGCTTTTAAGACTTCCATGAAGGCAGATTGAGGGATATGAACTTTGCCGATTTCTTTCATGCGCTTTTTACCCTCTTTTTGCTTTTCCCAGAGTTTGCGCTTACGCGTGATATCGCCGCCATAGCATTTGGCAGTGACATTTTTGGTGATGGCACGGATTGTTTCCCTGGCAATGACTTTGCCTCCGATGGCAGCTTGAATAGGCACTTTGAACTGCTGCATAGGGATAACATCTAGAAGCTTTTTACAGATACCGCGTCCTTTTCCTTCTGCCTTTGATCTGTGAACAAGGCAGGAAAAAGCATCGACAGGCTCTTCGTTGACCCTGATTTCTAATTTGACAATATCACCCACTTCATAAGATGAAAATTCATAATCGAAAGAGGCATACCCTCGTGTGACTGATTTAAGTTTGTCGTTAAAGTCTGTGATGATTTCATTCATGGGGAATTTGTATGTCAGAAGAAGACGCTTACTATCGATTGTCTCTGTCTTTTCAAGCTTGCCTCTTTTTTCCATGCCAAGGCCCATCATGGCACCTAGGT
>CAYUZN010000003.1:0-38138 GCA_964449295.1 uncultured bacterium
ACAACCAAATGCTCTACACTATTCGATCAAAAACACACATTCAAGAAAAGTGCTAGCCAGTAAAATTAATGAAAGGATTTATGGGACTAATTGATAAAGACGTCTTCTGCTGCCTCGACTGTGAAACAACAGGTCTTGATGGAAGAAATGATCGCATCATTGAACTAGCAGTGGCTACATTTACATTTTCTAATATTTTGAACTCTTATGAAACACTGATTGATCCTGAGTGTCTCATCGCGCCTCTTTCAATAGAAATCCATCATATCACAGATAGTATGGTTCAAGACAAACCAAAAATCCAAGACGTTTTAGCCTCTGTTTTGACGTTGGTTAACAATCATATCATTGTAGGCCACGGCATTAAACTCGACTTGATGTTTTTATGTGAAGCTGCCAAACGTCACCAAATCCCTTGCTCACTAGAATCCAATACCTTCATCGATACATTGCGCATGGCAAGACTTTATGGTGAAAGCCCTACAAATTCTTTAGAAAAACTTCGCGAGCATTTTAATATCGCAGCAGAAGGGGCTCATAGAGCCATGAGCGATGTGATTGTCAATATCAATGTCTTTAAACATCTGGCAGCTTCCTTTAAAACAACCGAACAATTGCTTGAAAGGCTCAAAAAACCGATTTTACTTAAAGCCATGCCCCTTGGCAAATATAAAGGAAGGCCGTTCAACGAAATTCCCATGGAATATCTTCAATGGGCGTCACGCGGAGATTTCGATCAAGATCTGATTTTCTCAATTCGCACAGAACTTCAAAAACGAAAAAAAGGAACTGGTTTTAATATCGCCTCCAATCCTTTTTCTAATCTTTAATAATTTTCTTGGTTGTTTTTTCACTTTGTGATTAATCTCCAGTTAGAGGTTAACCTTTGTCAAATAAGCTGCAAATCCAAGATCTTCCTCTGCAAGGTAAAAAAGTTTTAGTCAGAGTCGATTTCAATGTGCCTTTAAATAAAGATGGCACAATTTCTGACGACACAAGAATCAGAGAAGAGCTTCCTACGATTCATTACATCTTAAATCAAGGTGGTAGTGTCATTTTAATCAGTCATCTAGGAAGACCTAAATCAAAACGGGATGTCAACTATTCGCTAGGGATTTGTGCCAAAAGGCTGTCTCAATTGATTGCAGCTCCTGTTTTTTTTGCCACTGACTGCCTAGGAAAAGAAACGGAAAAAGCTGTTCATGATCTTAAAAATGGACAGGTCATTCTTCTAGAAAATCTGCGTTTCTATCCAGCAGAAGAGAATCCCTCTTCCGACCCTTCTTTTGCTAAACAACTAGCCTCTCTTGGAGATTTTTATGTGAACGATGCCTTTGCGACATCTCATAGAGCTCATGCCTCAACTGTCTCTGTCCCGCAACTGCTTATTGGGAAATCTGCACTGGGATTGTTAATGCAAAAAGAGATCGCTTATCTAGAGCCTCTTTTTAAAAAACCACAACATCCATTTTTTGCAGTGATTGGGGGAGCCAAAATTTCGACAAAGTTAGGAATCCTCTATACCTTACTGCCCAAAATCGATGCTCTCTTTATTGGGGGAGGAATGGCCTTTACCTTCTTCAAAGCTCAGGGCATTGAAATTGGGGATTCGATTTACGATGAGACATCCCTCCCACAAGCTCAAGCATTTTTACAGACAGCTGCCTCTTCTCAAACAAAAGTCTATTTTCCGATCGATATTGTGATTGCAGATGCCTTCCGCAATGATGCTACCTATAAAACTATCGCTATTAAAGATGGGATTCCTAAGGGCTGGCAAGGCGTTGATATTGGGCCAAAAACGGTAGAGTTATGGACAAAAGCCTTTCAAGAGGCAGCCACTCTATTTTGGAATGGCCCTATGGGAGTCTTTGAATTTTCTCATTTTGCTAGAGGAACAAAAGATATGGCTCAGGCTATCGGGTCTCTTAAAGCCACAACTGTTGTGGGAGGGGGAGATTCACTGGCAGCTATTAACGCTTTAGGAATCACAGGAAAATTTTCTCACATATCGACAGGCGGAGGAGCTGCTCTAGAGTACTTAGAATTGGGCCACCTTCCTGGAATTGATGCTTTATCCGAAAGTAAAGAGTAAATTTTAATTAACAATATGGCCCAATAGGAAAGAGATTGTATTTTAAGAATGATTTTGTATAATGAATGTGTGAAACACACTCTCAAACCTTAGGAGTGCATGAGTAGTAAAAGCTTTGGTGCGATACGAGCATTTTTGTGGCCCGTTCACCGAGAAGAGCATCGCAAGTTTATCCCGATGCTTCTGATGTCTTTTCTGATCTGCTTCAATTATTATATCCTCCGTATTGTTAAAGATACTTTCGTCATAACAGCCCCTCAATCAGGCGCTGAGACCTTACCCTTCCTCAAAGTCTGGGCTGTTTTGCCCATGGCTCTCCTGATGACACTTATATTCACCAGATTTTCAAATTATCTTTCCAGAAGGCATGTCTTTTATGCGATGATGTGGTTCTATATCGCTTATTTTGTAGTATTTACACTTTTTCTCTATCCCAATAGGGATGCCCTTCACCCTCATGAACTGGCCGACGCTCTTCAAAATTACCTTCCTCAAGGGATGAAAGGCCTTGTTGCTCTTTTTAGAAATTGGACATTTACGACGTTTTACATCATGGCTGAGATGTGGAGCACCATGATTATGACCGTCTTATTTTGGGGATTTACCAATGATGTGACCACTGTAAAAGAGGCTAAACGGTTTTATGGTCTTTTTGCCATAGGCACTAATATGTCAGGGATTGTGGCAGGCCTTGTCTCTCCAGCGCTATCAAGTCATATATTTAATCCATCACTACCTTTTGGGAACAACGGGTGGGATCAATCGGTAACTTTCCTCAATCTTATGGTTATTGGAGTTGCTTTGATTTGCATTAGCATCTATTGGTGGCTTAATTCTAAAGGACTTGGGTACACTCAAGACACTGAAACAGCTCATAAAGAATCTCCTATTAAGATGGGGATTCGTAAAAATTTTGCCTACCTAGCTAAATCTCGTTATCTTATTTTAATTGCCGTTCTTGTAGTCACCTACAATATCGTCATAAACCTCGTAGAAGTCGTCTGGAAAGATCAAGTCAACAACCTCTACCCAAATCCTGCCGACTTTAATGCTTATACCGGGACAGTTGTCTTTTGGACAAGTATCATAGCTACAACGATCTCTATCTTCGTATCGGGAAATCTAATTAGGTCTTTTGGGTGGACGACAAGTGCTCTCATTGCTCCTGTCGTCACTTTGATTAGTGGTGTTTTATTCTTTGCCTGCCTTCTCATTCCTAAAGATTCTATTCTAGGTATTTGCGCTACCATAGGAACCACCCCTCTCGGGATGGTTGTATTTTTTGGATCTCTCCAAAATTCTCTCTTAAGAGGCACGAAATATAGCTTAATAGATGCGACAAAGGAACTTGCGTTTGTCCCTTTAAGTCAAGAATGCAAACTGAAAGGGAAAGCAGCCATTGACGGCGTAGGGTCTAGACTAGGGAAATCAGGGGGAGCTTTAGCTTACCAAGTGCTTTTGATGTTCTTTGGCTCGATTGTGGGCAGCACCCCTATTGTTGCTTTCATCTTGCTCTTTGCTATTGCAGGCTGGATCTTCTCTGTCAAAGCTCTTGGCAAACAATTTAATCAGTTAACAGCTGAGAAGCAAACACTTACAATCCCAGACGAAGAAAAACCTGCAGAAGAATTACTATCTACACCCAATTAAGCAGCATCTTTTGATAGTTGATCGAGATCTTTAAAAATTTTTTGAAAATTTCTCTCATCAATTTTTTCAATTTGCTCAATATCTGATATAATACTCTGAATATCCTTACCGACTTTGACAGGAGTTTTTTCATTGGGATAGAGATGTTTAAGGTAATTTTCAATAAAAACCTTACAGGTGATCACAGCTGCAGTATATTTAGCAATACATTCCAACTTCTCTGATTCACCATGAGCTGATTTCCAACGAGCCCACTCTGCCATCATTTTTCTAGCCGCAGACTTAGCACCTGCTAGATTCGCTTCAAGGGATGGATTTTTTGATTTCATAATATCCTCTAATATTTTCTGTAATTACTATTTAATTACAAATTATATTATATTAAATTAATAATCAAACTATTTATTTATAAAAATAGCAGTCATTAGAAAACCTCTTCTTATTTGTGTATAAATCCTAGGGCTTGTAATATAAAAGAATATGACAGCATGGCTAGATTGGATTATACAGCACGGAGAGCAAGCTCATTGGTTGATCTTTGCAGGCGCTATACTTGCAGGCTTGAGCATTCCTGTCAGTATTGATCTTTTAGTCATGGCCAGCGGCATTCTAGCAGCGACTGTTGTCCCTCACCATACCATCCACCTTTTTCTAGCGATATTTTTAGGGTGTTATTGCTCAGCAGCCATAGCCTATTGGATAGGCCGCTTGGGAGGTAAAAAATTACTTAAATTTGCATGGTTTGCTAAAATTTTGACCCCAGAGCGCCTTAAGAAAATTCAACAATTCTATCAAAAACACGGGCTTATTACATTAATTTTAGGTAGGTTCATACCGTTTGGTGTTCGTAACGGTATTTTTTTAACCATTGGAGCTAGCTCATTTTCTTTTCTCAAATTTCTCCTTTGGGATCTTTTAGCCGTCTTTATTTGGAGTACTTCTTGTTTTTATCTCTTCTATAAAGTTGGAGAAAATTATGAGGTCCTGCTCGGACACTTGAAAAGCTTTCATTTACTATTACTGGGTTGTTTAGGTGTGACGTTAATTACCCTGATTTGGTATAAATGCAGGAAGAAAAAAATTACAGAAATTCCTAAATCTTAAGCTGTGAAACGATTATTTAGTTTATCCAATAGCCTCTCTTTTCTACGATGTCCTCTTGCATTCTTATTCCTCATAGATAATACAGCTGTGCGTGTTGTAGCTGTCATTTTAGCCATGATCACTGACAGTGTTGATGGGTATTTTGCTCGTAAGTATCAAGGAATCACCAGGTTTGGAGCTATTCTTGATCCTGCGATGGATAAATTTTTTGTCTTTTTTGCTCTTACTGTCTGTGTCTTAGAGAAAAAGTTAGCTCCTTGGCAAGCCTGCACTATGATTTCTAGAGATATTGCTCTATGCACTTTTGGTATTTATCTAGCTCTGTCTGGCTACTGGCAAAGTTATCAATTTAGAGCTATCAAATGGGGCAAGATTTCAACGGCTCTTCAATTTTTTGTCTTAATTGCTCATATTCTACAGATCACTCTTCCTTGGTACACCTATCTTCTTTTTGTCTTATTTGGAACACTAGCTCTCATCGAACTCTTTAGTTTTAAGAAAACTGCTGTTAATAACTTGAATTAATGAGCTGAATTTGGTGGACTGCCAATTGAACATCGGCTGTTTTTAAAATATTTTGAACATTCAAAAGAATTTCTTGTTGAAGATGGTTGAATTTTTCAAGATCGACCTCCTTAGAAAAAGCTTCGATCTCTAAGTTGCAAGAATACTCTGCTATTTCCTGTAAATAGACATGTAAAGGCATTGCCACATCGATTGTGGGATGAGAGGCGATCATTTTTCTTATTTTCTCTGCCACACCTGGAATCTTTTCAGAAATCCCAAAAGGAAATCTTAAGAGCTGTTTGAGTCTGCGATGACTCATTCTTGAAATATTGACAACAAGCAGTGTCGAAAAGAAATTGTTAGGAAGATAGACTGGTCTTTTTTCTTTATCGCGAATTAATGAACGGAACCACCCAATCTCTTCCACAACCCCTTCCAAGGTTTTTTCTGGTAAGTAAATAAGATCACCCATCACAAATGGTCTTGTCATGTGCAACATAATGCCTGAACAAAAGTTAGCAATAATATCTTTCCCCCCAAAACCTAAAGACGCCCCTCCAATTGTTCCTACAGCAAGAAGCGGTGCAATATTAAACCCGAAAATCTGCATCACGGTCAAGCCTGTGACAAAGATAATACAAATCGTAGCCAGCTTCCCAATCATCTGAATCGTTGTCGCATCGATCTTCTTAGAGCCTTCTGCTAAGAGAGATTTTTGAAACTCACTAGCCCATCTCAAAACCAGCCAAGAGATAGAGCCAACAACTAAAGCATTTCTAAAAGAGTGCATATAACTGACGGAAATAGAAAAACCAAACCTATGACCAATCACTTCAACGACATATACGATCCCAACTGCCCACAAAACAAGTGTCACAGGAGGTTGAACGATATGAGCCGTACGATGGCGCCAATTAAGAGGAGAATCAACGTCTTTTTTTCGAATGAAGTGAATGATTTTTCTTGTAGCTATCTGAGCTATCACAAGTAGAGCAATTCCTATCAAGACTTCCACCCACCACAGATGATTCCACGTTTGCATAAGATACCCTTTCTTATTAATTTATCTTATAAAGAGAGATTATGCAACATGCTCTTGAATAAAAAACATAATTTGTCTATAATTTCTTCCAAAATTGCCATCCTATGATAGAAAATTTTACAAATATTTGTTCATTGCTTCAAGGGTATCTTCATTCCTTTAATAGTAGGAAAAATTCTAATGTCGCTGGCTCTTGTCTATCTTTTGTTAATAATCACAAAATTTGGGCTGTTTTTGTTGGAGCAGTGATTGTTGTTGTATCTCCTTTATTATATAAGCATTTTTATAGTAAAAAATTTTTACCTATCCCGCCAAGTCAGCCACTAATACCAGCTAATGATGACATAATAAAAACAGCAAATGACACTATAGCGCAGTTAAAAGAAAAAATACAACGATTGGAAGAAACTCAGAAAGCCTCTTTGCAAAAGCAGTCTGAAGAGAAACAACAAGAAATAGTCCAATTAACGCGATCCAAAGACAGTCAAATAGCAGAAATACAAAAGCGTTTAGATCACTTAACAAGGGAACTAAGTGTAAGAGACCAAGAATTAGAAATACACAGATCCCAACTAAGCACATCTTTAGAAGAGAAACCAGCTACTGAAAGATCAGATTTAGAAACAAAAAAAGCAGATCTGGAAGCACAGCTAGCAACTCAACAGAAAGAGAAAAGCCAATTAATAGAAGCTAAAAATGCTGAAATAGCACACGCAAAAGAGAGTTTAGAGCAATTAACGGGCAAAATATCTGAGCTAGAGGCATCTTTGCAAAAGCAGTCAGAAGAGCAACAGCAAGAAATAGCCAAATTAACGCGATCTAAAGACATTCATATAGCACAAGCACAACAGAAATTAGATGAGTTAACAAGAGAATTAAGCACTACAGAAGAGAATTTAAAGAGTAGAATAGGTAAGCTAGAGACATCTTTAGAAGAGGAAAAGAGAGAAGCAGAGAAAGCCGCCGCTGAAAGATCAGTCTTAGAAACGAAAAAAGTAGAGCTGGAAGGACAGCTAGCAACTCAACAGAAAGAGAACAGCCAATTAATAGAAGCTAAAAATGCTGAAATAGCACACGCAAAAGAGAGTTTAGAGCAATTAACGGGCAAAATATCTGAGCTAGAGGCATCTTTGCAAAAGCAGTCAGAAGAGCAACAGCAAGAAATAGCCCAATTAACGCGATCCAAAGACAGTCAAATAGCACAAACACAACAGAACTTAGATGAGTTAACGAGAAAATTAAGCGATACAGAAGAGAAATCAAAGTGTAGAATAAATGAGCTAGAAACATCTTTAGAAGAGGAAAAGAGAAAAGCAGAGAAAGCCGTTGCTGAAAGATCAGACTTAGAAGCGAAAAAAATAGAGCTGAAAGCACAGCTAGCAACTCAACAGACAGAGAACAGCCAATTAATAGAAGATAAAGATGCTCACATAGCACAAGCAAAAGAGAGTTTGAAGCAATTAACGAATAAAATATCTGAGCTAGAAAAATCAGCTGAGGCTTCCTTGTCACCAGAGAGTGAGCCACATATAGTGAGTCTGAAACAGCTTATTGATAATTTAAAGACTTTTATATTAGAAATGACACAAATATCTTATGGCTGGCGTGAAAGAAGAGCTGCTACTTCTAGAACAGAAAACCGATTAAACATACTACATAGTCAGATTAATTTTGTGTATCCGCAAGAAATAGAAATTCCCTATCAAAATCATGAAGCCATTTTAGACAGTGTATTGAATCTAAACATACCAGAAAATGCAGACAAATTTACCGAAATAGTCTTCCTAACCCTTAAGATTGCAAACCATTTAACCTTTAGAATAGTCCCAGAGCATCCTACCAAGGAAAAAGATTTTCTCAATGGAGTGGACGAAAAAAGCTTAAATGATCTTAAGCAGGCGGGATGGAAAGCAACCGAATCAAGTATCAGAAGAACTCCAAACCCATTAGAAAAAATTAAACTACTAAATAATTTTATTTCTCAGCTTTCAAGGGATGCTACTGATTTAACAGCCATGCTAATACAAGAAGATAATTTTTTTCTAACCCAGCTTGAAAGAGAAAATTCTTTGAAAGAGTTGGAAAAAACAGCACAACCGCATTTTGAGAAAGTCGAGCTCATGTTTCTTAAAGCTCAGCGCTTCCTAAAACGTACGCTTCTAAACCATTTTGCCTCTTGCACTATTACCCCTAAAGATAGCGACTATTTTAAAGCCTTTCACATGCAAGAATTACTAAACATGAATGAATTTTTTCTGAAGGAACATCCAAATTTGCAAGATCGCTTGCTTAACCTCAAAGACTTTCAAACAAGCTAAGAAGTGACTGTTTAATTTATTTTTAGCCTTGTATAATACAATTCTCCTCTATAGACTCCCTTCGCTTTATCTCAACCAGGAGCGAATATTATGGATTCATTACCTCAACTACAAACAGTATCTCTTAGAGACATTTTCTCAGATCCACTTTCTCAACAAATAATGGAGAACCCTGTCACTGATCCTTGCGGTCACACATTCGATAAAGACTCTATCTGGGTTTGGCTAGGGAAAAAATCTATATGTCCTATTTCTCATCAACATTTGACATCTATTCAACTAGTTGCAGCTCCTATTATAAAAGACGCTCTCTCTATAATTTCGGATGTTAACAAAAAACACTTATCTCCTAAGGTTACCATTGACTATTTCCCAGAAAAAGACCGAGTTATATTAAGACAAGCTATGGAGATCTTACTTAAGCAAAGAGAGAAAGATACAGAAGAGGGTTTATCTTATAAAGTTGTGTTGTCTGTAGAATTTCAGAGAGCATTAAAGATTTACTTAGCTTTATAAGAAGAAGTTATTAGATAACACTTGGAGCAAAATCTTAGTCTCTCATAAGATGTTTATATAATATTGGGAGTTTACTATGCACTTCACACGCGAGTCTGTTTTTGTGGGAGCTATTCGTTCATTTTGCTCTTCGTTTGCTATTATCTTAGGCTTAGCTTTAGGAACGGTGGTCGTTCTTATCGGCTCGATGATGCTGACAGGCCCTCAATATCTTCCTCCTCAATCAGAAATCGTGATTCGTCCTGATGCCGAAGGAAATCGCTCACTACTTCCTGGACATGCTCCTGTCATTTTGTGTCTTAATTTCAGAGGGACAATTGGGATGGGAGATCTGACGGCTGAAAAAACCAGGAACATTCTTCTCGATTCTCAAGAAGATATGTTGAAAGGAAAGAGGGTAAAAGGTGTTCTTCTCTACATCGATTCACCGGGAGGGCTTGCCTCTGAGGCAGATGCTATCTATAGAGCTCTTATCGACTATAAAGCTAAATACAAAGTGCCTATTTATACCTTTGTCGAGGGGATGTGTGCCTCAGGGGGTATGTATATCGCAGCTGCGAGCGATAAAATTTATGCGACGCCTGCGAGTGTTATCGGGTCAATTGGCGTGCGTTTAGGGCCCACTTTTAATGTTACTGATGCCATGACAAAGATAGGTGTCTCTGCACTCACTCTGACAGCTGGGAAAGACAAAGATGAATTAAATCCTTTCCGCCCTTGGAAACCTGATGAAGCTGCCTCTATACAAGCTATAGTGTCTGCTCTCTATGATCAATTTGTGACAATTGTCACACAAGCAAGGCCTCATCTTAACAAAGAGAAATTGATCGAAGATTATGGAGCCCATGTCTTTATGGCACAGCAAGCTGAAGTCTTTGGATACGTTGATGATGCTCATGGCAGTTATGATAAAACTCTTATGGCACTCACGCAAGCAGCAGGTATTGCAGAGCAAGCACCTTATCAAGTTATCGAGCTTTCTCCTTCACAACCATTCCTCTCTGGCCTAGCTCAATCAGTCTTTAAGTCAGGGGAAATTGTGCATAAGCTTGATCTTCCTTATCAGTTTAGTCCTGAGCTATCAGGCAAGCTGCTCTATCTTTATCAGCCATGAAGACCTTATATCTGGTTGATGCGGTCAATTTTCTCTTTCGATCTTATTATGCGATTGGACCTATGACAAATGCTCAAGGAGCCTCTACAAATGCTCTTTTTGGGTTTATTCGCTCTATTTACAAAATTATCGCTGATTTTTCTCCTGACTATTTAGTGGCTGTATTCGACGGTCCTGATAATAAAAAAACACGCACCGATCTGTATGCAGATTACAAAAGCCACCGCAAAGAAATGCCTGCAGATCTTGTGCCACAATTGACTCAAGCGATTGAATGGTGCGAACTTGCAGGGATCTCATCTCTTTCAATACCTGGTGTTGAGGCTGATGACACACTAGGAAGCATTGCTGTATGGGCAGAAAAACAAAAAATCAAAACCTACATCTGCAGTAGCGATAAAGATTTATGCCAACTTGTCAGCGATAATATTTTCCTTATCCATCCTCATAAAGATAATGCTTTAATCGATAGACGTGCCGTTGAAGAGTTATATGGTATCAAACCTGAACAAATGGTTGATTATTTGGCAATCACGGGTGATGCGTCTGATAATATCCCGGGCCTTGAAGGATTTGGACCAAAAACAGCTTCCAGCTTACTTCAGAAATTTGGCACCCTAGATTATATTTTAGATCATCCTGAACAAGTTCCCGGTGAAAAAAAACAAGAGACCCTAAAAAACGGGAAAGAGATTGCTCTCTTAAGTAGACAACTTGCTACCATTAGCCCCGATGTCGACTTTCCTAAAGAGGAAATTTTCTTTCATTTGAAAGAACCTGATATCGAAAAATTGACGATTTTTTATCAAGAGATGCGCTTTCTATCTCTCTTAAAAGAATTAGACACTCTTGCTCCCTCTAAGAAACATAATCAAGAAGAAATTCTATCTTACACACTTGTGAATGATACGCAAACCCTCGATCAGATGTATCAATCTTTATTAAAAGCCTCCGACATAGGGTTTGATACTGAAACAACCAGTCTTGAGCCCATGAACGCTGAATTAGTCGGTATCGGATTTTCTATAGACTCACAAAAAGCCTGGTATCTTCCTCTTAATGGCGCTATATCAAAAAAAATTATCCTCGAAACTCTTGCCTCTTTATTTAGCAATCCCGACTTAAGCTTCTACGGGCATAATGTGAAATACGACTTGCACGTCTTAAGCAACCAACATCTGCCACTACCCTACATCAACTTCGATACAATGCTGGCTTCTTATTTGTTAAATCCTCACAACTCTAAACATAATCTTGATGTACTTTCTTTAGAAAAATTACACAAAGTGAAAATTCCTATCTCCGATCTTTTAGGCAAAGGAAAATCTGAAATCTCCATGAGTGATGTTCCTTTGGAAAAAGTGTGCGTTTATTGCTGTGAAGATGTCGATTGTACCGTACGCCTTAAGCAACTCTTTGAAAAACAGCTAAAAGAAAAAGATGTTATGTCTGTTTTTTCAGACATAGAAATCCCTTTAATTCCTATTCTTCTCTCGATGGAACGAAGAGGCATTTTTATCGATTTAAGCATTTTAACAAAAATGTCTCATGACCTATCTACTGAGATAAAGAATCTAGAAAGAACTATATTCCAAATGGCAGGTGAAGACTTTAACTTGAATTCACCCAAACAACTCAGTCATGTTCTGTTTGAAAAAATGAACATCAAGCCTCCTAAAAAAACAAAAACAGGTTATTCAACAAGTGCAGATGTTTTAGAAGAACTCACAGAAGATCATCCTATTATTAAAGAGATTTTGGCTTACAGAATAGCTGAAAAATTAAGATCGACCTATGTCGATTCTCTTCCTCATACGGTCAATGCAAAAACAAAACGGATTCACTGCACATTCACGCAATCGGTAGCTGCCACAGGAAGACTTGCCTGCCAAGATCCCAATTTACAAAATATTCCCATTCGCTCTTCTTTAGGACAGAAACTTAGGCAGGCCATTCAACCTCAAGAGTCTGGTTGGAGTTTTCTCTCTGCTGACTATTCACAAATTGAACTACGCATTTTGGCTCACCTCTCAGATGATCCTGCTCTTCTCAAAGCTTTTCAAGACGATGAAGATGTGCATGCCTACACAGCCTCTTTAGTCTTTGATGTCCCTCTCAAAGAGGTCTCTCCTGAAATGCGGCAAAAAGCCAAAGCCGTCAATTTCGGCATTCTCTATGGACAGCAAGCCTTTGGACTCTCGCAAGGTCTTGGCATCCCTTATAAGGAAGCTGCCAGCTTCATTGAGACCTATTTTAAACGGTACAAAAAAGTTAAAGAATTTATTGAGTTTTGCAAAGAAAGCACTCATAAAACAGGTGTTGCTGTCACAATCACAGGAAGAACACGCCCTATTCCTGATATCGACAGCAAAAACCCTATGATACGGGCTGCTGCCGAAAGGCTCGCCGTCAATACTCCTCTACAAGGAACGGCTGCCGATCTCATTAAAATAGCCATGATTCACATAGACTCTTATCTGCAAGCCAATAGACACATGGGGTATATGCTACTTCAAATCCATGATGAACTTTTATTTGAATCACCAGATAACGAAATTTCTAAGCTCTCCTCTCAGGTTAAATCCTCTATGGAAAATGTCATTAAATTAAAAATTCCCCTTCAAGTTCATATTTCAATTGGAAAAAATTGGGGAGAGTGTTAACGTTGAAGAAAATTGCCGTAACAGGCGGACTCTCCTCAGGGAAGTCGACTGTGTGTCTCTTTTTAAAAGAGCTCGGGGCTTATGTTGTCAGTGCCGATGCTATTATCCATCAGTTGTTATCTTCTGATGTGTCAGTCAAAGAAAAAGTGGTCCAGTTGTTAGGATCAGATATTTTGACTGAAAACCAGATCGATCGAAAAAAAATTGCTAAAACTGTCTTTTCCGATCCAATTAAATTAAAAGAACTGGAGAAAATTTTACACCCACCGGCTTTCAAGGAAATTGTCCAGCAGTATGAACAGGTAAAAAACAACCCTTCTTATATTTTTTTTGTAGCAGAAATACCGCTTCTTTATGAAACGGGAATGGAAAAGTTATTTGATAAGGTGATAGTTATTAGCACAGATAAGAGTGTGGCTCTTTCTAGATATTTGAAAACCACAGACCTATTAGAAAAAGATTTTAACATAAGAATGAGTTATCAACAAAACCCTTCACAAAAAGAAACAAAAGCAGATTTTGTTATCGTCAACAACGGAGATCTCGCAGCTTTGAAAACAAATGTTGCGTCTATCGTCCATCAATTAAAGGAGCATTTTTCCGAATGAAACCAGAAGACAATCATAATTCCGTCTCAGATCCTTCCAATGAAGTTGAATTAAAACAACCTCTACCTCCAGAACAGCAAGCAGCACCAGCAGAAATCACTAAAATTGCTGATTTGCAAAGAATGGATATCGATGCCCTTAATCAATATGCTCGCAATATGGGCCTTCGCCATCTCGGAGCGCTGACTAGATCGCAGATGGTTTTTGAGATCGTCAAAGCCAAATCAGAAAGACACAATGAGATCCTAGTAGGAGAAGGTGTTTTAGAAATTCTTCCCGATGGTTTTGGATTTTTAAGATCCCCCAACTATAACTATTTATCATCTGCTGAAGACATTTATGTCTCGCCTGCTCAAATTCGCAGATTTGATCTGAAAAAAGGAGATACTGTCTATGGAACGCTAAGAGCGCCTAAAGACAAAGAAAAATATTTTGCCCTTTTGAAGGTTGATAAAATCAATAATGAACCTCCTGAGGCTGCCAAAGATCGCATTCTCTTTGAAAACTTAACTCCTCTTCACCCTAATGTTCGTCTAGTGATGGAAACAACCAAAGATAAACTCATCACCAGGGTTTTGGATCTTGCAGCCCCTATTGGGAAAGGGCAACGAGGACTCATCGTTGCGCCCCCAAGAACAGGAAAGACAGTCATCCTTCAAAGTATCGCCAATGCGATTGCGACAAACAATCCAGAAATTTTTCTGATCGTTCTTCTCATCGATGAGCGCCCTGAAGAAGTAACTGACATGGTGAGAAGCGTTAAGGGAGAAGTTGTCTCTTCAACATTTGATGAGCCACCAGAAAGACACGTTCAAGTAGCTGAAATGGCCATTGAAAAAGCACGGCGTCTCGTTGAGTACCGCCATGATGTCGTGATTCTTCTTGATTCACTCACAAGACTTGCTAGAGCCTACAACACCGTGCAACCACACTCTGGAAAAATCCTCAGCGGTGGTGTCGATGCTAATGCTCTTCACAAACCAAAACGATTCTTCGGTGCAGCTAGAAACGTCGAAGAAGGCGGCTCGCTCACGATTATTGCCACAGCTCTTATCGATACAGGCTCTCGTATGGACGAGGTTATCTTT
Organism: uncultured bacterium; assembly: GCA_964449295.1. Classification (GTDB taxonomy): domain Bacteria; phylum Chlamydiota; class Chlamydiia; order Chlamydiales; family Rhabdochlamydiaceae; genus CANJJB01. Next base: position 14,706 of record CAYUZN010000003.1, read on the forward strand.
GAAGAATTCAAAGGCACAGGCAACATGGAGCTTGTACTCGATCGCAAGCTAGCTGACAGAAGACTATGGCCTGCTGTTGATTTCGGCAAGAGCGGAACCCGTAAAGAGGAACTTCTCTATCACCCCGAAGAGCTTGAAAAGATCTATCTCCTAAGGCAAACCTTTGCTGATCTCTCGTCTATAGATGCGATGAACTTGCTCTCAGGTAGATTGAAAAAGAGCAATAACAACATCGAGTTTCTATTAAGTATGAAAGAATAACAAATGAGGCGGATACATTCCGCCTTATTCCGCCTTATTCCGCCTTATTCCGCCTTATTCCGCCTTATTCCGCCTTATTCTCTTTCTTTAAAAACCATCTAGCTCCTCTCCCATGACCTAACACATCAATAAGTCCTAATCGCTTAAGGTGTTGAAAATCATCTCTTAACGTACGATCTGCTGGCGGGCTTAGTAATCTAGATTTAATCTTTGTAAAAGTAGCTCCCCTACTGAGAGAGTCGGATAATGACTGCAAAATGTGACGCTGACGATCTGAAAGACCATGTGATATACGATGTGGAGCGATGTACCCACTTGGCAAGAAACGCACAACAAATGAACCTGCCTGCTCAAAAAATTCTGGCTCTGGGTGACCTGCTTTAACACAAAGTGAAACTATTTGCTGAGTCCCTCGTCCCCATTTTTCAATCAACCCTTTAATATAAAAAATATTGGCAATGAGAGGATTCCTTTGATGTGAAACATGATCTTTTTTCAAGTCTGTCGGAGTGAGTCCAAATGGCAAAACGCCATCATTCCAGATCTCCAAACGATCATCAAAAATGGCAACACTCACACTTCCACCTGGAGATGTATAGGTACGATGGCAAAAAGCATTCACTAAGGCTTCTCTTAACGCCTCTAAAGGAAATAGTGGTTCTTCTTGCCTCTCTAAAAATTCTGGCATGATTTTTCCTGCCATAGGCAAATGCCTTCTTAAAAACATCATAGCCTCTTCTAACAATTCAAATGCATGACCAAATAATTGATTCTGGTCGATAAATTCTGCCTTATCTATACCACTGAACCTGGCTAGTCTTAACTGACATTGCGCAAAATTAGGAAGAATTTTTTTTCCAAACAAAACAACAGCCGCATTGAGCAAACGGCCATCTTTTTTTAAATTAAACTTATCAAGAATAGCAGAAATAGTCTCTCCTTGGTGGGCAGGTAATCTCCCATTTTCCTCCCCCGCTCGAACAACGCGTCTAATTTCTTCTGTATCCAAATCATCAATATCATACTGATCAACTATTTCTGTCTCCCACCGATGATTATTATGATTGCGTTCCAAAAGCAATCTTTGGTAAATTGATTGTGGCATTTGAGATGTTGTTGATCCTATTCTTTGGTAGGAGCGACCATTAAAAATATAAGGAACATCAGATCTTCTTGAACACGCTCTTAGAATAAGCAGCGCTCTCCCATTTTCCAGGTCTATTTGTTCCATTTTAATTTCTGCTGGTGGTTCAAATCTTTTGATCATGTCAGCAACTTCTCTAAGAGTATTATCAGAAACAGCTTGCCCAATGATTTTTTTATCCGATGATACCCCAATAACAACTGTTCCTCCATTACCATTCAAGAAACCACATAACGTTTCTCCTGTGCTAGAAAGTGAGGCTGTTGATTTTTTGAATTCTACAGTTTCAGATTCCCCTTGCTGGATCATCTCTTCAAGATGTTCTAAATTAGTTAGACTCTGTAAGCTGCTAAACATTTTTAACTACCAAAAATTAATATAATCTCATCTTTGTTCAAAAAAAGCGATGACAAAACTCAAGGCCAATTTTTAATTTATGAAACATCTTGCACAAAAACCATAGATAAAAGAGAGTAGAAAGCAGGATTTATAACACATGTCAAAAATAGTCAAAATTTGTCTTAGCTTTTCTTTGCTTCTTATGGTGTGTTTTGCATCATGCCATAAGCAAGCACCACCTACTCTAAAACCAAAAATCTTGCACATGAATATCCATCAAGAACCGGCAACGATGGATCCTCGTAAAGGCAGTGATTGGATCAGCAGTGTCATGCATTTTAATCTTTTTGAAGGATTGATGCGTCTTAATCCTGATGGCTCTTTAACGCCCGCACAAGCCCACTCCGTTGACATCTCTGAAGATCTGCTTGTTTATACATTTCACTTGCGAGAAACATGTTGGTCTAATGGAAAGCCTGTCACGGCTCAAGATTTTGAGATGAGCTGGAAAAAAATTCTCTCTCCTCATTTCCCTGCACCTAATGCTCATCTTTTATATCCTATTAAAAACGCAGAGAAAGTAAAAAAAGGGGAGCTGTCTTTTGAAGAGCTCGGCGTTTATTCCCCCAATAATAAAACACTCGTTGTTACTTTAGAACATCCCACTCCCTATTTTTTAAATCTCGTCTCTTTTGCCACATTTTTTCCAGTACCTTATAATATTGACTCTCAACTTCCAAATTGGGCTTGCGATGCTGGTTCTTCTTTTGTCTGTAATGGGCCTTTCGTTTTAGAGCAATGGAAACATCACAATGAAATTGTCTTTCAAAAAAACCCTGTCTATTGGAATATACAAGCGATACAGTTGGAGCAAATCCACATAGATATGATCGCCGATGGCAATACGGCTTTACATATGTTCGAAAATGGGAAGCTCGATATCATTGGCCTTGGAATTTCTCCTATCCCTGCAGATGCTCTGATAAAATATGCCAAACAAGGGCTTCTTCATGTTAACCATTTTCCTGGAACAACCATTGTCTGTTTCAACGTTCACAAATTCCCTTTTCATAACCAACATATCCGTAAAGCATTTGCCTATGCTCTTGATCGAGCTGAAATCACTCAAAATATTGTAGGCCCAGAAGGGATCACCGCTTATGACATCATTCCTCCTGGATTAAAAAATGATATGTCTGCTTCTTTATTGGAAGATGGCAATGTTCTCTTAGCGCAACAACATTTGGCAGCAGGTCTTAAAGAACTAAATCTTTCCCTTCAAGATTTTCCAACTATTACTTATAGCTATACACCAACCGGTTCTAATCACGCTCTTGCGCAAGCCCTTCAACAACAATTAGAGCAACATTTGGGAATTGCCATTGCACTTGATAAATCCGATTACAAGACTCATTTAGATAAATTGACCTCACGCAACTTTGAATTTGCACAATCTTTTTGGGTAGCTCAATACCGCGATCCGATGAATATTCTAGAGCGCTTTAAATATACAACTAACATTAAAAATTATTCTGGCTGGGAAAATCCTACTTATATAGAGCTACTAGAAAAAAGCATTCTTGCCTCTACTCCTGAAGAAAGACTTGCTACACTCACACAAGCTGAAGCTCTTCTTGTAGATGAAATGCCTTTAATCCCGCTCTACCATTGGTCATCTGCTTTCATGGTTCAACCTCATATTTCTGGTTATGAGACATCATCTAATGGTGTCTTCGACTATTCTCATTTACAAATTAAATAATATTTTTTAGAAAACAACGCGCATGCTATATGGTAATTTATGCGCTTAATTTTAAGTTTGTTTTCCCTTTTAGTTGCAGGCTATGGCCTTTTTTGGATATCTGGCAACCATCCTGATCTTAAAACAAAAGTCGAAGAAGTTCTCGATGTCGGACACTTTCATACACTTGAAATTCGGTATACTTCCAACCAAATCATGGAGAAACATAGAAAAGAGCTTTTGAAAGATAATAGACACCGATATTTAGATCCCACCATCGAATTTTACCCTTATCTCCTGATGGAAGTTAAATACACACTGAACGACAATAAAACACATGAGAGCGTTGTCCTCTGGGACCTCACAGATGGTGAGATGGTCATCAACACAAAAGAGTGGGAGAAAACACATGGGTTTGGAGATTGCATTTATGCTGACACAAATGTCCAAGAATTTAAAATCTTGAATCTCTTGGCTAAAAAAGGAGGCAGCGTCGATCGAGATGGCCTGTCAAAATCTCTGAATATAGATCAAGAAATCCTCGATAGTTGGATTCAAAGCTGTCAAAGAAAAAAACTCATCGTTCAATCAGGCAATAACTACCGCCTTCATCTTAAAACTCCACGCCTGCGTACCATTCCTGAAACACGCATTGATGAATGGCTCGTGACAAAACCCTATAAAAAAGCCATCCGCCTTCCTAGACAATTCAGTTCTATGCAAATTGAAAAAGTTGCTAAAGCAGCCTTCGGGCAAGATTTTGCTATCCGCAAAATCACCTATGTCTACCTTCCAGTCCATAGCATTGTTGTCCAAAACCCCGATGACTCAACACACATCAGCCATTGGAATGCTCTTAATGGTAAACGCCTCTCTCAGGGAACTTAACAGCCCATGCAAAAAACAAAGATTATTCTCATCGCCGCTCTTCTTCTGGGAATCACAGCTCTCACAATTTGGCTCTTAAATAGCCCAAACGCCGTGGTGCTAAATCCGAAAGGGATGATCGGACTCAAGCAGAAAAATCTTTTGATCACAGCCACATGGCTTATGCTGATTGTCGTTGTCCCTGTTTTTGTGATGACCCTTCTTTTTGCGTGGAAATACCGAGAGAGCAATAAAAAAACAAATTACCAACCTAACTGGTGCTCTAGTCATCTCGCTGAGTGTTTCTGGTGGGGAGTTCCTTGTGTGATTGTGCTATGTCTATCTTTGATTACATGGACATCAAGTCATGATTTGAATCCTTACAAATCCATTGACACAGATAAAAAAGAGATGACAATCCAAGTGGTAGCGCTGAATTGGAAATGGCTTTTCATCTATCCAGAACAGAAAATTGCCACGATCAATTTTGTGCAAATTCCTGAAAATGTGCCGATCAATTTTGAAATCACAGCAGATGCTCCTATGAATTCATTTTGGATTCCGCAGCTAGGCGGCCAAATCTATGCTATGCCTGCGATGAAAACTGAGCTCCATCTGATTGCGAATGAAAAAGGAGTCTTTAGAGGAGCCTCATCAAATATCAGTGGAGAAGGATTTGCAGGAATGATTTTCACAGTAGAAGCAAGTTCTGAAGAAGACTTTGAGAGTTGGGTGCAAAAAGCCAAATCTTCAGGACAAGAGTTAACTCTTGAGACCTATAACGACTTAGTCAAACCAAGTCAGTATAATCCAGCTGCTTTTTATCAGCTTAAACAAGATGATCTGTTTCACTCAATCATTATGAAATATATGGAATAATATGTTGGGAAGATTGACACTAGATGCCTTCAAGCACGATTTTATTGAATATGGAGCTATAATTTCCATGATTGTCGGAGCAATTGGTCTATTTGCTCTCCTCACCTATTACAAAAAATGGACCTGGCTTTGGAAAGAGTGGATCACATCCGTCGATCATAAAAAAATTGGCGTTATGTATATCGTCGTCTCTGGAGTCATGCTCTTTAAAGGTCTATTTGATGCGGTGATGATGCGCGTACAACAAGCGATGGCTTATGGAGACTCGATGGGGTATCTAGAAGCTGATCACTTTCAACAAGTTTTTACGGCCCATGGTGTGACAATGATATTTTTTGTAGGGATGGGTGTTGTCTTTGGTCTCATCAATCTCGTACTGCCTCTACAAATAGGAGCGAGAGATGTTGCCTTTCCTTTCCTCAATTCTTTAAGTTTTTGGCTGTTTGCTGCAGGATCTTTGTATATTCTCGTCTCCTTAGTCATAGGTGATTTTGCAGCAACAGGATGGACGGCTTACCCACCGCTTGCAGGACTCAAATATAACCCAGGAGTGGGTGTCGATTATTGGCTGTGGAGTCTGCAGATTTCAGGGGTTGGCAGTCTTTTATCAGGCATCAACTTTTTTGTCACAATTCTAAAGATGCGCTGTCCTGGCATGACCCTCATGAAAATGCCTGTTTTTGTCTGGGCAACTCTTGCCACCACAACACTCGTTATTTTTGCATTTCCCATACTGACTGCAACACTTGCCATGCTCACCACAGATCGCTTATTTGATACGCGCCTTTTCACAGCCGATTTTGGGGGCAATCCCATGATGTACATCAACTTGATTTGGGCCTGGGGACATCCCGAAGTCTATATTTTAGTGCTGCCTGCTTTTGGTATTTTTTCAGAAGTTGTTTCTGTTTTTTCACAAAAAAAATTGTTTGGTTACACAACAATGGTGTGGGCCATTGTGGCTATCACCGTTCTTTCTTTTATTGTCTGGCTCCATCATTTTTTTACGATGGGAGCAAGCCCGAACGTCAATGCCTTTTTTGGCATCATGACGATGATCATCGCTATTCCAACAGGTGTTAAAGTATTCAATTGGATCTTCACAATGTTTAAAGGGAGAGTTCGTTTCACAACACCACTTCTGTGGTTTTTAGGATTTATTATCATCTTCACTCTAGGTGGCATGACAGGCATGCTCATGTCGATTCCAGGTGTTGATTTTCAAGCTCATAACAGCTTATTTTTAATTGCTCATTTCCATTCGACGATTATTGGAGGTGTCTTATTTGGATTTTTTGCAGGTTATGCCTACTGGTTTCCAAAATTCACAGGATTTAAACTCAATGAACGTTTGGGGAAACAAGCTTTTTGGTGTTGGTTCATCGGCTTTTTAGTAGCTTTTATGCCTCTTTATGTTCTCGGCCTTATGGGAGCGACACGCAGACTCAACCATTATACAGTTCCTGAATGGCAGCCTTTCTTTATCGTTGCCTGTTTTGGTGCACTTTTAATTGCTTTAGGACTAGGACTCCAAGTGCTGCAGCTACTTGTCAGCATTAAAGAGCGTCATAAAAATAGAGATCTGACAGGTGATCCATGGAATGGAAGAACGCTTGAGTGGTCTACTACATCTCCTCCTCCTTTCTATAATTTTGCACTCATTCCTAGCGTGGATGAAAAAGATGCTTTCTGGGAGATGAAACAACAACCAGTCAAAAGAGGATCTCATCCTCCTTACGAGAAAATTCACATGCCCACAAATACTCCTTACGGTTTTTATATAGGGGCTTTAAGTTTTGTGTTTGGCTTTGCAGTTGTCTGGTATATGTTCTTTCTAGCAGCTCTTTCAGGTCTTGGAATACTGGCTTGCATTATCTTACGTCTTTATGAGAGAAAAACCGATTACTATGTCTCTGTAGAGGAGATAAAAAAAATTGAAACACATACGAGTGTCACATGAAGAGTCTCTCTTACCACCACAATGAGGATTATTCTAAAACCATTTTTGGATTTTGGGTTTATCTCTTAAGCGATTTTGTCCTTTTTGGAGCCCTCTTTGCCACCTACGCTGTTCTTCGTACGGCAACAGCTTCAGGCCCTTCATCTGCAGACTTATTTCGCTCTCATCCTGCTCTCATTCAAACCCTCATTCTGCTGACGGCTAGCTTTACAAGTGGTCTTGGAAAATTATTTGCTCATCAAAATAAAAAAAGATCTCTCATCTTGTGTTACGCTCTAACCTTTCTCTTAGGAATCATTTTTATGTGCATGGGATTTTCAGAAGCCCATGATCTTGTCTTAAAAGGAGCCAGCTGGAAAAAAAGTGCTTTTCTCTCGGCATTTTTCACACTCACAGGCACCCATATGCTTCATTTAAGTTTTGCACTTCTGTGGATTATTGTCCTTCTAATCCCCTTATTTAAAAATGACTTATCGTCTACTCACTTGAAACGCTTGACGTGTTTGACCCTATTTTGGCAATTTATCAATATCGTGTGGATCTTCATATTTTCTATTGTTTATCTAGGAGCAGTCTCATGATTGATGCTGAACACAAATGGAATAGAAGTTTAAAACCTCTGATCACAGGCTTTTTACTCTCACTCATTTTAATACTAAGTGCTTACTGGCTTACAACATCTCATCTGCTCTCTGGCTTGTCTATGATGGCAGCTATTTTAACACTAGCCTGCATCCAAGCGCTAATTCAATGTCTGTATTTTCTCAATCTAGGTGCAGAATCTCATCCACGATGGAGTCTAATTACATTTGTCTTTACCGTGATTGTCTTAATTATCGTAATCGGTGGATCTTTGTGGATCATGTATAATCTCGATTACAACATGATGCCACCTATGTAAATTAAGGAACTGTCTAGATAGTTCCTAAGGCTTCGATTTGCAAGAGCAACTATCACTACATTCACAAACCCCTTCACATTCACACTTAATCTTATTGCAATCTTCCTTTATTTTTTTGATTTCTTGCTTAGAACACGAAGATATGGCAAGACATATGGTTATCAGAGTTATAAAAAGAGCCGATTTCTGCATATCAATCTCCCCTGTAAGAGTTTATTTCGATATAACAGAAAAGCGATTTTTGACAAAAACATGAACTCCTAGCTGTTCCAAAAATTAACTCTCTAAAATTTTTACGCACGGAAAAACCAAAGATCTACTGCCAAAACTCCGTGCTTAGGTTCACTCCAACCAAATCCTTGGCATCCCACTCGCCGTCCATTTCGACGCGGAGGCCAGTATCATCGATCCCAACGCACCACACATCCCCTAACCTGTCATCAACGCATCGTGTGGAATATCCACTATACAATCGAACCCCTGTTCTCACATGTGCAGCTACAATAGAGGCGCATACGTCAATGGCGTTTGTTAAATTAACATATACACATTTAGAAGATTTATGTTTCCAATCAAGATTCCCATACTTAAAGCAATACCCCTTCTCAATATAAGTTAGAGCTATTTGCTTTTGGTCCTCGAATTTTTTATTAAGAGAATCTAAGACCACATCTTTTGTTATTAACAGCCAGTGGGTATCCGGGCATGGACCTATTGATGGATAGTTTGCTGTTTGACACCAAGATCCATCCTTCACCTTGTAAGTTATACATGTTTTAACAATTGCTAGCGGATTGCCTATTAAAGGATTCTCTGCGAGGCGTGCAAGATCTGGAAGTTTTAAGCCTTTGGGAATGAGTATCAAAAGATGGGTTTCTCCAACTCGTTTTCCAATGTTGATTGGACACTCTTGTTCCAGGATCTGCTTGATATTATCAGGAAGGAGTGGCACTTCTTTGACATCTAGACCGAAGTATGTTTTCCATTCGTCAGCTCCAAAAACTTGGTCAGCTACAACTGAGACTTGGGCTGAGCCTAATAGGACATTTTGATTACCTGCATAGGGATATAAGGGCGTTTGTCTTACATCTAGAGTGGGCGTTAAACTCATGTTTTATCCTGTCTGTTTTGGCGATTAAAATGAGAATAGACTATATCATACCGCTCCCAATAAATCCAACACAAAAGTGTAAACAGCCCCTTAAGCGATCTTGGCTTTTCTGTTATTTCTAAGCCATTCAATCTTTAGTTGATTTTTCCTGACTTTTCCTGTAACTAGTCAAATATGTCTACATTAACTCTTAAGTCTACCGCTAAGTCGTACTGGATCCTCGCAAAACCAGGAATTATATTTGGCAATATCACCACCACGATTGCAGGATTTTCTTTAGCTTCGCAAGAACACTTTAACCTTGGACTTTTTCTTGCTACCTTAATAGGAATTTCTTTGATCATGGCCTCTAGTTGTGTTTTTAATAACTACATCGATAGAGAGCTTGATAGCAGAATGGCAAGAACGAAAAATCGTCCTCTTGTCAAAAAACATATATCAGAAAAAGCAGCTTTTATCTTTGGAACAATTTTAGGAATTTTTGGAATGGCCTGTCTTTTTTTATGGACAAGTATGCTTGCTACAGCAATCGCTCTTACTGGATTTTTCGTGTATATTTTTCTATACAGTTTTTTAAAGTACAAAACAGTTTATGGGACTTTAATTGGCAGTGTGGCAGGCGCCATCCCTCCCGTTGTCGGCTACTGCGCTGTCTCTCACTCTCTTGATTTATGCGCTTTCATCTTGTTTGCCATTGTCGTCTTTTGGCAGATGCCCCATTTTTTTGCGATTGCTATCTACCGACTTGATGATTATGTCGCAGGATCAATTCCTGTTTTGCCAGCTAAAGAAGGCATTTTTAAAACCAAAGTGCAAATGTTGATCTACATGATTGCTTTTATAGGAGCCGTGGCAGCGCTCTTTATAGGCGGCTACGTGGGATATGGGTATCTTGTTCTATCTCTCACCTTAGGAATAGCTTGGCTCATCTTCTGCATCAAAGGTTTTTCATGTTCCAATGACAAACTCTGGGCAAGACAAATGTTTATTTTTTCACTTGTTGTTATCATGGGAATTGCGATTACCATTCCTCTTGCCATAATCTAACACTTAATTACACTATAGACATAGAAAACGTTTGGTATTGCTCTCATCACCATTTAGTTCTGAGAGCAATAATAAACTATAGATATTCAACTCTCTTTTACCAGACGTTATATAAGAAAGTCTTAAAATCTTCTGAAAAAAAGTCGTTGCCTTCTGCCGAAACAGGTTTCTCTAATTTAGAAACAAACACCATAGATTTACAACAATTCTTTTTGGAAAAATCTTGGAAGATAACTATATGAACACGCTCTATAATATCACCTTTATCCCATTCGAAAAAGAAAAAGACTCTATCTGTCTGTTCATCGTATATAGAACCACCTTGATAATTCGGTTTATCCCAAAAATTATTTCCATATAATCCTTCTGCTATATCAAACAGCTCGTGCAACAAATCTTGTTTGCCAACTTGACCATTCCAACACGAACATGTTATAAAACACTCCCGTTTCCCACTTTCGTGGATAAATTTCCATACAAAGGGTTCTTCAGCCTTTACCCTCTTCCAACCGGTAGGAGTCGTACTGACAAATACATCACCTTCTATATTAAGAGTCCTTATATCCGACTCCGCACAGACATCTCCCACTATAAACAAACAAGAAAATAAAACTAACACCAACCAAGTCATGTTCCTCATACATCTCTCCTTAGATAAAGATGAAGAACAAATATAAAATTAAATCATTATCAAATCAAGTTTTTTTTAACATTTCAAAAAAGGTTCATATTGACTAATATCAATCTCTTTGAGATTGTTAAACGCCGAGGATTTGGTATAGCGATTCCTTAAGAATCCTTATGGAAAGATGGCTGAGTGGCCGAAGGCACGTCCCTGCTAAGGACGCGTACCTTTACGGGTACCGTGGGTTCAAATCCCACTCTTTCCGAATTTTCTGTGATTGCAATAATCAAAATTTTCTCTTAGTTTGTACTTTATGAGCGAAACTTCAAAAACTAAAATTCCACCTAACTCGAAAGAATCAGAAATGATGGTGCTGGGCTGCATGCTCACGTCCATTGGCAGTTTGAATGTCGCAGCAGATGCTCTTGATGAGTCTGATTTTTATTACAATGAACATAAACTTATCTTTGAAGCCTTGCGCAATAATTACAAGCAAGACAAACCAGCTGACGTTCACCTTATCTGTGAAGAGCTCAAACGCTCTAACAACCTCAAAGCAGCAGGTGGTGTGAGCTATGTCACAACTCTTGCTCAATACGCAGGGACAGCAGCTTATATCGAAGAATATGTTGATCTCGTTCAAAATAAATCTCTTCTGCGCCGGATGATTTATGCCTCTCAGGAAGTAGAAAAAGAAGCGTTTGGAGAACCTGAAGATGTCCATAGCGCACTTGATATAGCTCAACAAAAATTCTTCACTATCAGCCAATCAGCCAATCCTTCAGGCGGCATTCAACTCAAAGATCTTTTATCAGGCGCAAAAGCCCCTTCTAAAATTCCTTATCTCAAAGAATTGCAAGAAAGGCAGGAAAAATTCTTAGGAAGAACAGAAGGGGATCTTGGCATCACAGGCATTCCGACTCATTTCATCGATCTAGATAAGCTCATCAATGGTTTAGGTGCTTCCAATTTGATGATTTTAGCTGCCAGACCTGCTATGGGAAAAACAGCTCTAGCTCTAAATATTATTGAAAATGTCTGTTTTAAAAACCATCTGGCTGTCGGTGTTTTTTCTTTAGAAATGACAGCCGATCAACTCCTTCATCGCATGATCTGCTCTCAAGCCGATGTCGAATCAGATAAAATCAAAACAGGTGCTTTAAATGGCAATGAATTTCAAAAAATTGTTGCAGCTGTTAACCGCATGCAAAAACACACACTGATTATCGATGATCAGCCAGGGTTGAAAATTACCGACCTGCGCGCTCGAGCACGTCGCATGAAAGAGTCTCATAATATTGCTTTTCTCGTCGTTGACTATTTGCAACTACTTTCTGGCTCAGGTTATGTGAGAAATTTAGAAAATCGGCAAAATGAGATCTCTGAAATATCCCGGATGCTTAAAACTTTAGCCAGAGAACTGAATATCCCTATCCTATGTCTCTCTCAACTTTCACGTAAAGTTGAAGAAAGGCAAGGGCATAGACCTATGATGAGTGATTTAAGAGAGAGCGGATCGATCGAACAAGATTCTGACCTAGTGATGTTCTTATTGAGAAGAGAGTATTACGACCCTTATGACAAACCTGGCATGGCAGAACTGATCGTTGCTAAAAACCGTCATGGAGGTGTTGGAACCGTCAATCTGACCTTCCGTAAAGAAGTCGCTCAATTTGCCAACTACTCTGCCATCTCATCTAATCCTTCCTTGTCTAAGGATAACAAAGATGCTTTTGCCGCCTTCTCCCCTGATTAGGCGATTGCCAAATAAAGAAAATCCCTCTATAATGAGTGGGGTACATATAGTTTTGATTTTAATGTGGCAACAGGAGTTAGATGAGTAAAACCTCTTCTCAAGGCTTTGGCAAATTCCGCTCTCTGTTTTGTCCTGTCCACGCAAGTGAACTAAAACTTTTCCTTCCCCTTGTGTTAATTTTCTTTTTTATTTGCTTCAATTATAACGTTCTTAGACCAGCCAAAGATTCTTTAGTCATTACAGCACCCTCATCAGGAGCTGAAATTCTTCCTTTTATTAAGCTCTGGGTTATCTTGCCCATGGCTCTTCTCATGACACTGCTATTCACACGGCTGACCAATTCTTTTAATAGAGAAAAAGTTTTTTATATCATGATGAGTATCTTTTTAGGATTCTTTGTCGTTTTCTCCTGCGTCTTGTATCCTTTAAAAGATTTTTTACACCCCCATGATTTTGCCGACAAAATGGAGGCTATCTTACCCCTTGGTTGTAAAGGATTTGTCGCTCTTTTACGCAATTGGACTTACACAGCTTTTTATGTCATGGCAGAGCTTTGGGGAACAACAATTATGACCGTTCTTTTTTGGGGATTTGCTAATGAAATTTTAAATGTACACACGGCAAAAAGATTTTATGTTCTCATTTTAGTCGGAGGAAATCTATCAGCTATTGGAGCAGGTAGCCTCTCTTCTTTTATCTCCAACTCAGGGATCAATTGGGGACTGCTGAATAGCTCAGATCCCTGGCAATACTCTCTTATCGTCCTCACGGCTGTGATTATCTTAAACGGAGCTCTCATTCTAGGAATTTTTCGATGGCTTAATAAAAATATTTTGACACACCAAGACTTCTCTCATAACTTAAGCAGCCTCAGTGACAAACCTGATTTTAAAATGAGCCTGCGAAAGAATTTCAGCTACCTAGCTAAATCAAAATATTTGCTTTGCATTGCGACCATTGTAGTTGCTTATAACGTTTGTATCAATCTCACAGAAGTCACTTGGAAAGATCAATTGCTTCAAATTTGCCCTCATCCGAATGATTTTAATGCCTATATGGGCAAAGTGACGATGTGGATCGGAATTGTAGCCACATTTGTGGCCATTATATCTGCCACTGTCATTCGAAAATGGAGTTGGACTGCCAATGCCCTTGTGCCACCTGTCATTTTACTCGTAGCAGGGATTGGTTTTTTCTCATTCCTTCTCTTTAAAAATACAACTTTTGGGCTTATAATTTCAGGCCTATTAGGAAGTACGCCTCAAATGATTGGGGTCTTTTTTGGCTCCTTACAACATTGCTTCTCTAGGGCCTCTAAATACACAATTTTTGATGCCACAAAAGAACTTGCCTTTATCCCTCTCAATAAAGAATCCAAATTAAAAGGAAAAGCTGCGATTGACGGAGTCGGATCAAGATTAGGAAAATCGGGGGCTGCATTTATGTACCAAGCTCTTTTGATCTTCTTTGGGACAGTCTCATCGACAATCCCTTATGTCGGTGTTATATTCCTGCTGGCAATTGGCGGTTGGATGGTAGCTGTTGTAGCTTTAGGCAAACAATTTAATTCTCTTGTTGAACATCATGAAACAATTGCTGTCCCAGAAGAAGACTTCGCTCCTGAGACTAGAAAAGCAGAAGAAGTGACAACTTAAATCTATTAATGTATAGGAGTATTTTGAATGTCGTCGGTTAAGAAAAAAAGAAAGTATAAAATGGCTAAACACAAAAGAAAAAAGCGCAGCCGTAGAGATCGTCATAAAACTTAAAATCTGAAGAGAAGCAACTGTTGTTGAACTTAAGACAGTTGCAGGTGTATAATCATTCCACGTTTATATATGTGGACATATCCAGAACAGTTTGATGTTATTGTTGTTGGCGCAGGCCATGCAGGCTGTGAGGCTGCACACGCCTCTGCAAAAATAGGCGCTTCAACACTTCTTCTAACCATGAATCTCGACACGATTTGCAAGTTAAGCTGCAATCCAGCAGTCGGTGGCACTGCAAAAGGGCATATTGTGAGAGAAATTGATGCTCTAGGCGGCATCATGGGAAAAGTCACAGAAGAAACAGCCATCCAATACCGCATGCTCAATGCCTCCAAAGGACCTGCCGTTTGGTCTCCGAGAGCTCAAGTCGATAAACTGGCTTACCAAACAGCCATGAAAAAAAGACTTGAAGAAACTCCCAATCTCTCTATTAAACAAGGCACCACTGAGTCACTCATTGTCAAAGATGGAAAAATACTCGGCGTTGAAACAGTCGAAGGGATTGCTTATCTTGGAAAAACCGTCATCATCTCCTCTGGCACATTTATGCGTGGTCTTATTCATATTGGATCAACGACTTTTTCGGGTGGAAGAGCAGGTGATTTACCGTCTGTAGGACTCTCAGTCAGCCTTTCAAAATTAGGTTTTCAGCTGAAACGTTTAAAAACAGGCACCCCTCCTAGAGTTAATCGTCGTTCTCTTGATTTTTCTAAGATGGAAGAGCAACACGGTGATCACAATGTTCGTTTCTCTTTCGATCCCCCTGAAGGCCCCGGGCTTCCTTCGACTTCCTGCTATATCACGTATACCTCTGACGCTACAAAGAAAGTCATTCAAGACAACCTCCATCTCTCTCCCATGTATTCAGGAAAAATTCACAGCGTAGGACCTAGATACTGCCCTTCTATTGAAGATAAGTTTGTGCGTTTTGCAGATAAAGAGAGACACCAACTCTTCATTGAACCAGAAGGACTGCAGACAAATGAAATGTATATCAATGGGATTTCAACCTCTCTTCCTTTTGATGTGCAACTGCAGATGATAAGCACAATTCCAGGACTTGAAAACGCAGAAATTATGCGTCCTGCCTATGCTATCGAATATGACTATGTCATTTCAGGACAACTGACGACCTCTTTAGAAACAAAATCAGTTGCAGGACTTTTTTTAGCAGGCCAAATCAATGGCACAACAGGGTATGAAGAGGCTGCAGGGCAAGGCCTGATTGCAGGTATTAACGCTGCTTGTCAAGTGCTCGGCAAACCCGTGTTTGAATTAAAACGCTCTGAATCTTATATCGGAGTCATGATCGATGAATTAATCACAAAAGAACTCGATGAACCGTACCGCATGTTTACAAGTAGAGCCGAACATCGCTTACTTTTAAGACAAGATAATGCTGATATCAGACTTCGTCCTTATGGACATACTATTGGTCTCATTAGCAAGGATCAAATTGAAAGACTCATTCAAAAAAATCAGACAATTGCTGATCAGACAGCTAGTCTGCAAAAAAAGTTTGTGCAGTTTGATGGTAAAACAACATCTTTATCTCAACTACTCGCGCGTCCTGAATGGACATATCAGACGTTGATAGAGAACTATCCAGATTACGCCAAAAACCACTCTTCTGAAATTAACCTCTCTATTGAATTTGAAATCAAATATGCAGGATATATTGCAAGGCAATCTAAAGAAGTTGATAAATTGAAAGCCAGCGAAGAGCTAAGTCTCTCTCCTCATATCGATTATTCCTCAATCCAAGGCTTGGGCCGTGAAGCTAAAGAAAAATTAGATAAAATTAGACCTACCAATTTAGGGCAAGCAGCTAGGATCTCTGGCATTTCTCCTGCTGATATCATTGTTCTCATGGTGCACTTAAGAAAACAACATGCCTAAACAACCTTTTCATTTGATCCATACTAAGAATATGCCCATCTTCTCTCAATTACAATTAGAAGAGGCACTTTTGCGCCAAGACACCAGAAATTTTTGCCTCATCAACGAAGGATCATCGCCTGCTATTGTGATGGGCATCTCTGGGAAAGAAGACGAGCTCGTCAATCTTTCACAAGCACGAGCACTTGCTATACCTATCATCAAACGTTTTTCTGGTGGAGGGACAGTGATCGTCGATGAAGAGACTCTCTTTATCACCTTTATTTGCCAAAAAGCTTCTCATCCTTTTCCTCCTTATCCAGAGCCTATTTTAAAATGGTCAGCCTCTCTCTATGAAAAAGCCTTTCCTTTCATCTCTCTTAAAGAAAACGACTATGTGATTGGCAATAAAAAATGTGGCGGCAATGCTCAATACATCAAAAAAGATAGATGGCTTCATCACACCTCTTTTCTCTGGAATTTTAAGCCCTCTCACATGCAGCTACTGCTACATCCTAAAAAAACTCCCCTCTACAGGCAAGAAAGATCTCATGAAGATTTTCTCACAACGCTCTCTTGTCATAGTCCCAATAAAGAAAAATGGGTGAATGATTTTAAAGCAGCCCTGCAGCTTTCGTATGAGTTAATAGACACCCCTCTGGAAAATGTCTTTTCCTTCTTACAAATTCCCCATAGACAAACCACTCAATTTGTATAATAAAATTATGTTTTGCATCACAAGAATGACGTTTGTCATTTATATGTTGCAAAACAAGACCCCAATTTTATATCATAAGAATGACATTTGTCATTTATATGATTGGAGCCTTAAGTGAAATTCATAGGAAGAAAGAGAGAGCTTGAAGATTTAAATCTTTTACTTAAAAAAAAATCAGCTAGCCTGGCAGTTATTAGAGGGCGAAGACGAGTAGGAAAGAGCCGGTTGATCCAAGAATTTGTCAAAGGCAGAAAGAATTGGATTTTTTCAGGATTGCCTCCTGTGAAAGGAATAACCAAACAAAGGCAATTGGACTTGTTTGCTGCTCAAATAGGTCAAAACTTGAATATGCCCTCTATAAAAGTCGGGGAGTGGGGTGAGTTATTTTCATTTCTTGGAAATCAAGCTAAAAATAAAAAACTTGTAATTGTTTTCGATGAAATTTCTTGGATAGGGTCAAAAGATCCAGATTTTTTAGGGCAATTAAAAACAGCTTGGGATAATCAATTTTCTCAAAATCCAGATATTATTTTTATCTTATGCGGATCTATCTCCACTTGGATAGAAGAAAACATCTTAAGTCACACGGGTTTTTTAGGAAGAGTCTCTATAGACATGGTATTGGAAGAGCTGTCACTTTCTGACTGCGAGCAATTTTGGGACACTCAGAAAAGCAAAGTCAGTTCATATGAGAAATTTAAAATCTTATCCGTTACAGGAGGTATACCCAAATATCTTGAGGAAATCATTTTCAAGCAGTCTGCTGAAGCTAATATTCAAAGGATATGTTTTCAATCAAAAGGCTTGTTGTTTAGAGAATACGACCAGATTTTTTCAGATTTGTTTTCTAAAAAAGCTCACATATACAGCAATATAGTGAAAGCCTTATCTCAGAAACCATTAACTCTTGATGAGATTTGCAAAATTTTGCAAATAGAAAAAAGTGGGGCGATTTCAAAGTATTTATCTGATTTGATACTGGCTGGTTTTGTATCCGAAGATGGAACCTGGAACTTAAAAAATAAACAAATTTCTAGACTGAAACGGTTTCGCCTGAAAGATAATTATCTCAGGTTTTATTTAAAATATATTCAACCAAATAAGGAAAAAATATCAAAAGATCTATTTGATTCCACTCTCTCTAATTTATCGGGATGGGAAAGTATTATGGGTCTGCAATTTGAAAATTTAGTGCTTAATAATCTAAAGGGGCTTTGTAAGATATTGAAAATAGAGACTCACGAAATTGTCATGGCAGGTCCCTTTTTTCAAAGAGCGACGCAAAGGCAAAAAGGATGCCAAATCGATCTGCTGATTCAAACGCGCCATCACACTCTTTATCTGTGTGAGATCAAATTCAATATTTCAGAAATTAAGAAACAGGTTATAGAAGACGTTGAGCAAAAGATCAAGAGATTTTCCTTCCCAAGGGGCTATTCAATACGTCCTGTTCTGATTCATGTGAATGGAGTCAGCCAAAATGTCATCGATAATGACCTGTTTAGCCAAATTGTAGATTTTTCTGAGTTTTTAGCAGAAGAGGTTTAAAAGATCCCTAATTATAAAACTGAATTAAGACTTTAGCCTGAGGATCATTAGCCTCTTTCAAGTCTTGATAAAGACGCAGGCCTTGAGCATTTTGTTGAAAATAGAGAACCTTTCCCATATCTTAGCTTCTTCTTATAGACAAACAACTCAATTTATTAACTAAGATGCTTTCAATAATTTTGTAAGAAACATTTTATGTCTTAGAGGGAGATTAATTCCCACTGGAACATCTTTAAGAGCTCCTTCTTTTGTATCACCAATTGGAGCATAATCTTGATAACGTTCTAAAGCCTCTTGAGATCCTTTAGATGATGTATAATAAGCAACAGTTTCTGCTTCAGGAGGACGATGCATACGCACAACTAAATCTTCATCACAAACCCAAATTCTTCTAAATAACCGCTCCCCTTTTACAGCTGTTCTACCATGCAGACATCGATAATTATCTAAAACAAGGATTTGTTTTTCTGCAAGAGAAAAAGAAGTGGTAAAAGCAGGATTAAGAACATAATTATTATTAAATAAAACGATATTCTCTAGAGCCTGAATTGGAATATATAGATCTTGGTCATAACTAAATCGTATTGCAAAATTACCAGAGGGTAATTGTGTGAATACTGGCATATCTAGAATAAGATGATTTTGTCGACAAATGCTTGTGGAGATATTCGAGAATAAAGTTGAAATAATTTTTGGATTATTCTGAAGCATATTAAGAAGAATAGATCTTCCATCAACTATAAAACTTTCTCCTCCTTCCATAGATGGTTTAACACATTGAAGAATAACCATTTTAGGAGGGCCTATACGAAAAGTTTGATTTTTTTTACAAACAAGACCGTTCAAATAGTGTCCATCAGTATGCGCAAAAAAAGAAAGATTAGAATTAATCTGATGATCTTGAATTTCTCCAGCCCCACTATAAACTTCTACAACCCCATCTTTGGGAGAACGCGAGTGACCTTGTATTTTCCCAAATAGTCTTGCTACATCGATTATCCAAGAACGATCCGTTGTAGGAGCAGATAAAATTACATGGCCTTGCTTACGAAATTGGCTCACTATTTCTGTTTTTCTTTGAATAAGAGCATGGATTTTATCAAAATAAATAATTGGTAGCTTAGCATCGTTTCTTTTCACACTAAAAAGACGTAAGAAACCTGTAACAGGAACTCTAAGAGAACATGGTATCAGAGTCATTAGAATCCTCGAGACTTAAAAGAAAGAATTTTTTCGACAATATCTTCGACAGTAAAACCAAATGTTTTAGCTAAATCTTTAGGTAAAGCCGATTGGCCAAAATTATACATACTAATCGTCATTCCATTCAATACATATTTATGCCAACCTATGTCAGCCGCAGCTTCAATACTAATTCTTAATCCACTATTTTCTCCTAAAACGTCTTTCTTATATTCTTCAGATTGTTTATCAAAAAGTTGCCAGCTTGGCATAGAAAGTACACGCACACAAAACCTTTTAGATTCGAGAGAACTTGCTACCGCAAGTGCAAGAGAAACTTCCGATCCTGTGGCTATTAGAGTAAAAGCAGGATGACTGTTTGTTTTTTTTATTATATAAGCCCCTTTGCTAACCCCTTCTTCATAAGATTTATTCGTTCCTAAACACAAGGGAAGCTCTTGCCTAGAAAGAACAATAGCAGTAGGACCATCATACATTAAAGCTGCAAGCCAAGCCATTTTGACTTCATAAACATCAGCAGGTCGAATCACTTGCACATTTGGGATCGATCTTAAATGTGCCAGTTGCTCGATAGGTTGATGAGTAGGGCCATCCTGACCAATAAAAATTGAATCATGTGTAAATATGTAGATAATAGGTAATTTCATCATAGCTGCCATACGTATAGCGCTTAACATATAATCAGAAAAAGCAAGAAAAGTTCCTATAAATGGACTCATCATATTAGTTTGAGCAAGGCCAATTGCTATGCAAGCCATTCCAAATTCCCTAACACCATATTTAATATTTCTGCCCAAAAATTGACCTGGAGCCACAACAGCATGTTGATCCATATGAGTCATATCAGAGCGAGCTAAATCTGCAGATCCTCCATACAAACGAGGAAGTATGTTGCTTAACAAGCTCAGTACTTCATGAGAAGCTTTCCTTCCAGAAACAAAATCTGAAATCTTCAATTGCCTAATCTGTTTTTCTAATTCTTCTGGTAGCCATTTATTTGCCATTTTTTGAAATTCTAAAGACAGATCGGGATAAGTCTCAGCCCATTTTAAGAACATCTGTTGCCACTGATTTTCTTTTATATTTTCAAGTTTTTGCTTATTCTCAAAAAAATCATAAATTTCTTTTGGAACATAAAATTCTTGAGTCGAAATTTTTAGATTTTCTTTAGTAGCTTTATATTCTAAATCTCCAAGAGGATCGTTATGAACAAGATAAGATCCTGCTACATTAGGGGCTCCCTGTCCTATGATCGTATCAGCAATAATTAAGACAGGTTTATTTTGATTTACAAGTTTTAAAAACACTTGATGAATAGCATCCAGATCATGACCATCAATTTGATAGACATCCCATCCATAGCTCTGATAGCGTTTTTTAGTATCTTCTGAACAACTCTCTGACACAAAACCATCTAAACACGTTTGATTATGATCATAGATAACAACCAAATTATTTAAGTTTAAGTGACCTGCAAATGAAGATGCTTCATGAGAAACTCCTTCCATAAAACAACCATCTCCTGCCAGAACAATAACTTTAGCATTATAGATTTGAAACTCCTCACGATTGAACTTACTCGCAAGCAATTTGAGTCCTAATGCTTGACCCACGGCATGTGCAATACCTTGACCATCTAAACCAGTAGTTGTTTCTACTCCTTGAGTTAATCCATACTGAGGATGACTAGGAGTTTTAGAATTAATTTGTCTAAAATTTTTCAAATCATCTAATGAAAGTGGAAATCCAGACATATGTAAACAACTGTATTGCAGCATAGAAGCATGGCCTGCAGAAAGAATAAATCTATCTCGATTTGTCCATTGCGGGTTGTTTGGATTGTGCTTTAAAAAATAACCATAAAGATAAGCTCCTATCTCTGCGCACCCCATAGGGGTACCAGCATGTCCTGAGCCAGCTCTTCGAACAGCATCTATTGTAAGACCACGAATTGTATTGGCAATTATAAGTAATTTATTCTTCAAATTATCATCATAAAGCAGAGAAGTTAAGCTATCATCTTGAGTATTTTCAAGTGTAGATGTATGGTTCTCATTTAGTTTCATTTTAAACTCTCATATTTATAGGCAAAGCCTCTAAACGATCCAAAATCGTTAGAACAACAGCACATGACCAAGTTTGCCTTACCATTTTCATAGTTAATCCATTATAAAGACCTTTTATTCCATACTTTTTCACAATTACCTGGCTTGAGATAAGTATGTTTTTAGATTCAGCTGTACCAGCTTTTTGTACTCGTGTTTTCAATAGATCAAGAGGAGCATTAATAATCGCTGCTAGCCCACCTGTACATCCACCTAGCACAATCTTTTGCTTCAAAGAAGAAGGTTGATAAGCATTATATATCTGCAACTTTTGTCTCAATTGCTGATAAATATTTAAATAGACAATCCAGCTACAACTTTGACGTAAACATATTAAAGACCATCCTTGGAAAAAAAATCTTGCCCCTTGATTTATTATTATGTCTTTTGTGGAAGAAATTTTCTTATTCCCCGTAGTCATATCAACCGTTTTTAATCTTTCCAAAGGAGATAAAATAAAACTAGTTTCCAAAAGAGCAGTACAGACTCCAACACTCGTAGTAAAAAAGAAAGAAGGTTTTTTAGGATCTTTTTGAGGATAAAAGATCATCATCGAACTATTAGAAAAATTATGGATACTCCATCCAAATCCCCCTTTAAATGCACTTAAAGCTATATTCCACTTGAAACCTCGGTAAAGCGCCTCCCATCGCCCTTTTTTCCAAACAGCCATTAAAGCATTTTTAACTTTTAAATCAGGATGAATTTCTTGTTCAACCTTTAGACGATCCAAAAGATGCCCAAATGTTAAAACTTCACAAGAATGAGCAAAGCTTCCAACTAATAGAGAGCGTTGCAACAAAGGGTTTGAAGGTTCCTTATTAGGATTAATTTGCATTGTTTTCTTTTATCTCAATAGTTATTTGGCACTCCAAGATCTTTCTAATCTATCTAACAAAGTTACTGTAAATGCCGATTGAAGCATATATTGAATCATTCTCGGTTTCCACCCTGCATACATTCCATGAAGTCCATGATGCTCATAGATTTTCTTGAGGGTCTTCCACAAATTTGTATCTTGAAAAGGATCGCGCTTTTGTAGGGAAGTTTTTGCTACATCAAAAGGCATATTAGCTCCTGTGTTGATTGAACCTACTATCAAGCTCACCTGCATTAATGATTGAAAAGAAAGCTGTTGTGTTTGAGTGCGTTTTCTCTCCCAATCTTTTACTCTTTTATCTGCTACAAGAAAACTTCCCCAAGCAACGATCTGCCTGACATAAACAGTTGTAATACCGCGAAAAAGCGCAGAATGCAAATGCCCTTGATGAGAGCGAAAAAAATCTCTAAGAGGATGGCCCTTAGTTTGACTAGTCATTAAAACAACCTTACACCTTTCCAGAGGACAAATAATATATGTTTCAAAAGTAGCAATACTTAACGCCGTTGATAAAGGTACAGCATCTTTATGATTTTTTTGAAAATTGACAGGAAAATATTCTTTGAAAACATTTGGAAAGGCTAGCATCATTGGATAACGATACATCTGTTTTATTGCCAAGCGAATTCCATTAGGAATTGCTCCAGCATAAAAGCCACGGATTCCTGCAGTTTGGTAAATTTTTTTAGTTATTTCCCATG
>CAYUZN010000004.1:0-35940 GCA_964449295.1 uncultured bacterium
AACTTCAATTGGTTGCTCACTTGCTTCAGTTAAGACATTCTCTTGAGGGTCTTCTCTCTCAACTTCAATTGGTTGCTCACTTGCTTCAGTTAAGACATTCTCTTGAGGGTCTTCTCTCTCAACTTCAATTGGTTGCTCACTTGCTTCAGTTAAGACATTCTCTTGAGGGTCTTCTTCATCATCAGAAGTTAAAGTAATATCAGAAAACGAGTCATCATCGTTTTGATTACTCTCTTCTTCCAGGTCTGTTATTTTTTTTTGGCTTGATTCTTTTCCATGACACCGATCGCACATAAATGTTCTGGTTGTATCTTTGTCTTGAATTTTGCTATCTTGAGAATCTTCTAGACTTTCTCCAACACCACTACTATTACTAGTCATGGTATTATTTAAAGGTGAATCCAAGCTAAGTGATTCTATTAATTTAGAATTATCACGCAAATCTTTTTTTCGAAAAACTCCCACTGTTCGCCAAGCATTTTTTACAATTCCCAAAATTTTATTTTTTTTTTCTTCTGGGAATCCCATTCTCCCTACTTCTTTCAATGTACCTTTAGCAAAATCATAAAAATTGTAATCACTAAAATTTTCCCTATAACCCTTTCTAGCTTTTTGCATAGTTTGCATCCAAATTTTGCCTGGGATGTCCCAACTAGGTCCTCCTATTTTTGACGCTGCAAGATAAAAAGCACGGCTAGGAATTCCCGCATTATCATGAACTCCACCATAATCATTATATTCTTGCTGTGAAAATCTCCGAGTATCTGCAAGATTTCTAAAATGTTGAACTTGAGTATCGGACCCATAATGCTTATGTCCTTCATAAGCAAATCCGGGATTTTTCATAGATCGAAGGCTAAAACTTTCTCGATAATTGGGAAATTCTTTGTGTGGAAGAAAAAAACCTGGGGCTATTGACCAATCTTCGTCCTTAGCTTTTGCTGCATCATTAACTCCAGATAAACACTGTTTTAACATGCTAGCAACTACATCAGCTTGAGATTCATCTAAAGCTCCACTTTCACCATGATACGTCCAACGAATCGTCCAGAACACGATTGCATGAGTAATTTCATGTGCTATACAATCTATTACTTTGAGTGCAGGCATACAATATTCTGAAGGATAGCCAAAATAAATACATTCATCCTTAGTATCAAAAGTAGCACTATCTGCCATACTGGGACTACCATCGTCTTCTTTAGCATACACACAAACGACGACTTTGTTCTCTTTTTGATTTGTGTAAGGATCTATCGAAAATTTTTCTCTCAAAAACTCAGCTGTTTTTTTAAAATGTTCAAAGCATTCTTGCGCATTATTATATTCCTCTTCTTTTACTTTTTCTCTTACCTCTTTTTCTATCTCCTTGTAGAGTTTTTTATTATTCTCAGGATGAGCTGAAGAAAAAAGCAATAACCCATCTAATTGACCATGCTTTCGACCATACCAAACTTCTATTACTGCACTGGATAAAGAATTCTGTTCCTCTTTAGGCATCTTCATCATATGGCGAAAGGTAGGATTAGGAATTTCTTCTTCATTTTTAGAAGAATTAGCTCTACTCTCAAGAGCGCGTTGTTTAAAAAGCACAGATTTTTTTAAATTTTCTATTTTTTCATCAATTAGAGCTATAGCTTGTGAAGTCTGGCAGTTTTTTTTGGACTCTTCATAAGAATTTAGTAACCTGCTTTCTAAGCAAGGAGATCCAATACGTAATTTTAAAGCCATATACTGCTCCTTTTTAATAAGCCATAACAATATGTTCTTTATTTTTTAATTTGTCAATTTCTTTAGACAGATAACAGCGGGTCTCACACTTGCGTAGGTTAAGCGGGCACGATTGCAGGGCAGATAAAAAGATTGATAGAGAGTATGACGGTGTGATATAAATACCTGAAAAAACCGGAAAGAAGTTATTAGGATAATAGAAGACGCATTGGAATAAAGTCAAAGCAGCTTAAATCTCAACATTTTTATTTATATCCAAACAGATGAAACTTTTATTTATCTGAAAACCTCTAGTATTAATTAATAAACTGATTAGGTTCAAGATATGCTTAGAATCCCTATATTTCCCTGAAAGACACAGCAAACAGGGCCAGTCATAGAGATTTCTTCTGATCTTATAGCAACTTCTAAAAGCTCTGTAGAGGCAGGAATGACTCTGATAGGACTTGCAACTTGAAAAAAATGATGGGCTACAGTGGCTATCGCAACAGCTCCTGTGCCACAAGATAGAGTCTCTCCCTCGACTCCTCTTTCATAGGTACGAGACGAGAGTGTTTGGTCTTTATCTATCCTAACAAAATTAACATTAGCACCTTCTGGCTGAAAGAAAGGATGATAGCGAATATCTCGTGCTTGATGACAAAAATCAGGCATAGCAAGACTTGCAACAAAGACAACTGCATGAGGAACACCTGTATTGACAAAATAGACATCATGAGAGCCTATTTTCACAGGGGCACCGCATAAATTAGAGCAGTCAAAAGATGATGATACGGAATTGCCATTAAGCTGACATGAGATGACACTATTTTGCGTCTCAACTAAATAGAGATCTTTGTGATAGCCGAGTGTGTGTGCAAAATGAACAACACACCGAATCCCATTGCCACACATGGCAACTTCTTTACCATCGGCGTTAAAAATACGAAAACGAAAATCTGCTTTAGACGAGG
Source organism: uncultured bacterium (assembly GCA_964449295.1). Taxonomy (GTDB): domain Bacteria; phylum Chlamydiota; class Chlamydiia; order Chlamydiales; family Rhabdochlamydiaceae; genus CANJJB01. The sequence continues at coordinate 2,685 of CAYUZN010000004.1, forward strand.
GCTGAAGTAAAATCAGCCCATCAGCTCCGATTCCAAATCTGCGATGACAGAGTTTTTCAATTAAGTAACTATCGTGCACAGGAAATGATAACACTCTATCATCGATCAAAATAAAATCATTTCCAGAGCCATGATACTTACTAAAGTACATTAAATTTCTTTAAAAGACGTCACAACCCTATCTAAGAGACCAAACGTTTTTGCTTCTTCTGCAGACATCCATGTATCTCTATCGATTGCTTTCTCGATCACTTCTTTAGTTTTTCCTGTAGCTGCCACATACAGATCAACAAGAGCCGTTCTTGTTTTAATGATTTCTTTAGCTTGGATAGCCAGATCAGTTGCCTGCCCACGAATCACGCCACCAATTCTTGGTTGATGGATCATGATACGAGAGTTGGGAGTTGCAAATCTCAAACTAGGAGAGGCACACAGGCTAAGTATAGATCCCATTGAGGCTGCAAGACCTGTCACAAGCGTTGCAACAGGAGAGGAAATCATCTTCACCTGATCCCAAATAGCAAACCCTGCATCGACTGAACCACCTGGTGAGTTAATGACTAAAAGAATCGGCTTGCCAGGATCTATAATATCCAAATACCAGAGTTTACGAATGACATCTTTTGTACTGTTCCCATCGACAGCATCGCATAAGAAAATTCTGCGCGATTTTAATAAAACTTCATCGATTTTATCATTGAGACGCGGTTTGCTCGATACTTCTTCTTCCTCTTCATCTTCCAGTGTGTACATATAACCTCTTTTTCCTGTTATTAATTTTTATTATTACGAGTTAGCCCTTTTTCAATCAATCACGAGTTCTGGATAGAGAGGAAAATCTTGCAAAAGATCTTTCACCTGCTCTTGAACTTTTTTCAAAATCTTCTGATCTATGATAGGTTGCGCTTTGCTCACCTGGTCTGGTTTTGTATGTTTGAGCAGCTCGATCATGAGAGCCCCAATAAGACGCATCTCTGTCTCTTTCATACCCAAAGTCGTGAGAGCCGCAGGGCCAATACGAATTCCTGATGTATACCAAGCTCCATTTTTATCAAATGGGATGGAGTTTCTGTTAACGGTAAAAAAAGCTTCTCTAAGCGCTGTTTCTGCCTGCCTACCATTGAGTCCAAAACTTTTTGCGACATCTAAGACAAGCAAATGATTATCTGTCCCATTAGTTGTGACAGTGACCCTCTGTGAGAAAAATGTCTCTGCCAAAGCCTTAGAATTGGCAACAATCTGGTGTGCATAGTGTTGAAAAGAGACAGTATTAGCCTCTTTAAAAGCGATCGCTTTAGCCGCAATCACCTGAGGAAGAGGTCCTCCCAGAACAAGCGGACAACCCTTGTCGATGACCTGCTTATACTCATTTGTACAAAGAACAATCCCACCTCGTGGGCCTCGCAAAGTCTTATGGGTTGTTGACGTAACGACATGTGCAAAAGGAATAGGATCAAAATTGCCCGTTAACACCTTTCCTGCCACAAGACCTGCAAAATGAGCCATATCGACAAGCAAAGTAGCTCCAACGCTATCTGCAATCTCTCTCATCTTAGCAAAATCAATCAGCCTAGGATAAGACGAGTATCCCGCAATTAAAATCGCAGGCTTTTCCCGTTTCACATCTTCTGAGAGTTTGGCGTAGTCGATCAGTCCCGTATGAGGGTCGACATCATAACAACATGACTCCATCATCTTAGAAGAGATATTATGACGATAGCCGTGGGTTAAATGCCCTCCCGAATTTAAGGAAAGACCCATGACTTTTTGATTCACAAGCAGCTGTCTTACCTGCTCATAGTCTGCAGGCGTCATTTCATCAATATTTTTTTTACCAAGCCTTGCGATTTCCTTATTTTGTACTCTGTGAACAAGAATTGCCCAAAAGGCCACCATGTTGGCATCTGCGCCTGAATGGGGTTGGACATAAGCATGCTCGCACTTAAATATATTTTTTAACTCCTGAACAGCTGCATTTTCAATGAAATCAACGTTTTCACACCCCGCATAAAATCGATGAAAAGGGTGCCCTTCACTATACTTATCTGTCAGAAGATTGCCCATAGCTAATTGCACGGCTAAGGAGGAATAGTTTTCTGAAGCAATGAGCTTTAAAAAAGATCTTTGATCTTTTAACTCTTGCACAATGGCATCTGCAATCGCAGGATAAACGCTTTTAATGTGATCAATAGCAGACAGGTACGCAATCGCAGCAGACGATCTTTTCTCTTCGGGGGTTTTGTAAAAATATTTATTTAAAAATGACATTTCCCCTCCTTATTTGAACAGCACAGGCCAGATATCAGTATACACAACAGAAAAATTTCGTCCACTGCCCATCATCTCGAATTTTTCCTTGAGCATTAATTCTCTTCCAGATAAGCTCTCCAACTAAATAATAATATGTAAGTTTTTAAGGTATTGAAGAATGATAAAGGACGCAATGAAGACAATTTTAGACATCCAAGAACTTGACATGAAGATGCTTCGCCTAATGCGCATGAAAAAGCAAAGGCTAGAAGAAATTGGTCAAATCGAAGCTCTGCGAAAAGAGTTACGTGAGCAGCTAGGTGAAAAAGAAACCAGCATAGAGACACTCGGCAAGCAAATTCAGGCGTATGAGCAAAAAATTCAAGAAATTTCTGCCAAAATGAAGCAGTTAGAGTCTCAACAAAGCTCGATTAAAAAAGTCGAAGAATTTAATGCTCTCACACAAGAGTCTACCGCTTTAGAAAGAGAGAGAATTGCAGTTGAGCAAAAAGTATCTGATCTCGTTGATAAACGAGTCGCTGAGGAAGAGATTTTCACTAAAATTAAAGAGAGTTTAGAATCTTCAGAAGCCAGCAGCCTCAACCTAGAAAAAGAGATTCAATCTAGCATTCAGCTCATCAACGAAGAAGGCTCTTCTTTGAAACAAGAACGAGAGAATCTCGGAAAACAAGCTGATCCTGCTATTTTGCATATCTATGAACGCCTTCTGAAAAATAAAAAAGATCGAGTCATTGTCCCTATTCAAAATCGCACATGCAGTGGCTGCCATATCGCTTTAACTCCGCAGCATGAAAATGTCGTGCGTAAAGGGGAAAACCTTGTTTTCTGCGAACACTGCTCACGCATCCACTACTGGCAAGAAGTCGTAGCTCCTACAACAGGAGACGCACCTACAAAACGCAGACGCAGACGCGCATAAGAAATTCACATCTTTTGGGAAAGTAAGCAATCGCTCTTCTTTTTTAAGAAGAGAGGAAAGTCCGGACTTCATAGGAGAAGATACCAGTGAAACACTGGGGGCTGCATAAGCTACGGAAAGTGTCACAGAAAATACTCCTCTGTTCTTCCAAGAACAGTAAGGCTGAAAATGCTGGTTTAAGTAAACTAGCCACATTTGCTGAGAGGCAAAGTGTTATAAACCCTATCTGAAGCAAGAGACTGTATGTACAAATTCCGTTCTCCGCGGGTACGTGCAAAATATCGCTTGAGAGGTGTGGCAACACACCTCCTAGAGGAATGATTGCTCACGACAAAATCCGGCTTATCGCTTTCCCAATTTTTTCACTTAGCATCTAAAAGAACCCCTTCAAGTTGATCATAACCTCTTAATATTCAATCACATATATATTTAATTAAAATAAATATTATATATAATTTAATTTGTGTTAAAATATTATTATATATGAACAAAATAGATAAAAACGATCCTTACAATAATTTTAAGCCGCAAGACCCTACAAATCCAAAAACTCAAAACAAATTTAAAGTCATTTCTTCTAACAACAAATTGAGTATTTGGGAAAGAATCAAAGCTTTTTTTAAAAAAAACCATTCCCATGAAAATCTTGAAAAATTGATGCCAGCTACTCAGACTCCTTCGAAGAATAAACTGAGTATTTGGGACAAAATCCAATCGACGTTTACAGAGATAGCTAAAATCCTCTACCCACCTAATGTCGACATTGGGCAATCGCAGACAATTTCTCCTCTAACTGTTTCTGAAGAATTTGTAGAAATTAGCGAAGAAGAAATTCACTCTATTAAAATACTAGAAGCTCTGCTTCCTGTCAAAGATCCTAATTATAAGATGCAGGCTTTATTACCTCAAAACGAAACATCGTATAAATTTGATATAGAGCAGGACCAAGACTTAACCCAAGTTATCAACAAATTTCCTCAACTGCGCGGGTTAGCCCAAGAGATTCAAAAAGATCTAACCTTATCGCTCTCTCTATCTGAGTTTTCACAACTTTTGCTTTTTAAATACAATTCTCAAATTGTCAATATCCTCAGTGACCAAGGGAAAAAAGAAGTCGGAGCAGATGAGCTGATTTTGGCTCAAGACGCGCTCATGACGCTGCAGACTAACACTCGCTTTCATGATGCGATTAAAGAATTTTATACAATTTTAGATGACTATACCCAGACTAATCAAACAGAAGGAACTCTTTCAGAACTTATGATAACCGTTCTGCAATACTATTCTTTTTTCGCAAAAGGATGAGCCTTATCATACACTTCTTTTTTAAGCTTGGGAGAGACTTGTGTATAAATTGTCGTTGTCACAAGAGAACTATGACCCAAAAGAGTCTGTATCGTTTTTAAATCCATCCCCTTTTCCAACCAGTGTGTGGCAATTGTATGTCGAATCGTATGAGGGGTAATCTTTATGGCAAGCCCTGAACGCAGAAGATACTGCTTAAACCCTCTATCAACAGAGCGTACTGTCAGCCTCTTTCCCCATTTATTCAAAAAGATAGCTCTATCATCGACTTGTGCTTGATGATCGTCTCCTTTTGCTTCTCTTTCAGGGTGATTAAGGTACTGTGCTATCCAGCTTGCCGCATTTTTTGTGATGGGAATGACTCTTTCTTTTTTTCCTTTTCCACGTACTCTTAAGGTTAAATTCGCAGCATCAAAATCAGCCCTGTTAAGACCTATCAACTCACTTAGTCTCAATCCTGAACTATAAAAAAGCTCCATGATGCACCTGTCTCTAAAGCCCAAATAATTTTTAACATCTGGTTGCTCCAACAATCTTTCTACTTGTTCATAAGAAAGAGAGATAGGAAGCGTTTTTTCTAATTTAGGGCTTTCAATTTCCTCCATAGGATTATGAACTAAGTGTTTTTCTTTGATAAGATACTTAAAAAATGACCTTAAAGACGCAAGCCTTCTTAAAATTGTTCTTTTCTTCACTCCTTTTAAATTTAAATCAGCCAGATACCCTCTAATCGATCTTTTATCAATTTTATCTAAAGCTAAACCTTGGGAATACTCTTCAAACGCCTTCAAATCGAGCCCATAATTGCGGATCGTGTGGTCTGACGCATTTTTGACAACCCTCAAATAATCTAAAAACTTAATCTTTACCTCTTTCATTCTATCCCTTTTCTTGCTAAACTACGTCAATGATTACTCTTAACAAAATTTCTAAAAAAGTTGGTGCTCGTCTTCTCTTTGAAGACGTGAATGCGACATTTACTCCCGGCTATCGTTACGGTTTAACAGGTCCTAATGGAGCTGGTAAATCGACCCTTCTCAAGATCATGATGGGTGTCGAAGAAGCGACATCAGGAACCGTCACACTACCTAAACGCGTGGGTTTCTTAAGACAGAATATTGAAAGTTTCAAAAATATGAAAGTCTTAGATACCGTTATCATGGGAAATAAACGTCTTTGGGATGCTTTGGCAGAACGAGAGACTCTCTACGAACAAGAGATGACAGATCAAATTGGCATTCGTTTAGGTGAATTAGAAGAAGTGATTGCCGAAGAAGATGGCTACAGCGCAGAATCAGAAGCTGAAGACTTGCTCATCGGCATGGGCCTTCCAGCGTCTCTCCATCAGAAAAAAATGCATGAAATTCCGACAGATACACAATTTAGAACCCTCCTCTGCCAGGCCCTTTTTGGCAACCCTGAAGCTCTTCTTCTCGATGAACCTACCAACCATCTTGATATGGAGTCTATTGGCTGGCTTGAAAAGTTCCTATCTAACTACAAAGGCACACTGATTGTTGTCAGCCATGATAAACACTTTCTCAATAGTGTCACTACCCGTATTGCCGATATCGATTACGACACCATCATCATTTATCCTGGCAATTACGATGACATGCTTGTGGCCAAAACAGCTGCCAGATCACGCACCGAAGAAGAGAACAAATCAAAAGAAAAGAAAATTGCCCAACTCCAAGAATTTGTCTCTAAGTTTGGCGCAGGAACAAGAGCTAGTCAAGTTCAGTCACGCATTCGAGAGATTGACCGCCTCCAACCGATGGAGCTCAAAAAATCCAATATCCAGCGCCCTTACGTCCGCTTCTATCCTCCTGAAAAACCCTCAGGACAAGTTGTCGTCAAAGCCGAAGGCATCGCTAAAGCCTACGGTGATAACTCTGTGATCAAATCTTTCTCTCATGAATTTTTAAAAGGAGACAAAGTCGGCGTGATCGGCAATAACGGCAGAGGAAAAACAACTCTTCTCAAAATGCTAGCAGGTGTTCTTCCACAAGATAAAGGCAAAATCGAATTTGGACATCAAGTGCAAGTGGGCTACTTCCCTCAAAACCACTCTGAAGTCATCGATAAAAAAAGCTCTATCACAGCGTTTGACTGGCTAAAGGCAAGAAAAGAGTCTGTCCAAGATCAAGATGTCCGCTCTGTTCTCGGTAAAATGCTCTTTGGCGGCGAAGATGCCTTCAAGCCCGTCTCCCACCTCTCAGGTGGAGAAACAGCACGCCTCATCATTGCTGGCATGATGCTCTGCAATTACAACTTCTTGGTCCTTGATGAGCCCAACAACCATCTCGACTTAGAAGCCGTCTCAGCCCTTGCCTGGGCCCTCGAAGACTTCAAAGGCACTGTCATCCTCGCCTCTCACGATAGAGGTCTTCTCGACAACTCTGTCACAAAAATCATCTCATTTACCGACAAAGGCCCAAAGCTCTTTGATGGCCCTTTAGAAGAGTATTTGAGTTCTACAGGTGCGTAAGCTGCGCACTTCTATCAGCTAGCTATCTCTTTGAAAGTTTATAAATGTCCATAGATAACGCAGATGTAAAGAAGGACACTCTGGAAAAGGAAGCTGGTTGTTTTCTCTCACAGCAAGAACAACTTGCCCAGTCGTCTCTTTAACCTCTCTTTGAATCCCATATCGATTTTCGAATGCTTCAAAAGACTTGCTATCTAAGCAATCGCTAATCTTTTTCTCTAGAATTTCAAATTCATCTAAAGACAAATTATGAGGCAGATAAAAGTTTATTTCGCCCTGAAAATGAAAAAGATGCTTAATCACCCGGCATGCCCTCATAAAATTCCGCTCTAGACGTCTTGTCTCATCAGGCGTGAAACCTTCTTTAGTTGTGACATCTCTTTGATAGGGTGATGTTGGATTAAAATTAAGATAATAACTTGTTGGATTTTCTGATGGCAAAGTATCTGATATGCGATTGCATTCATGATTTTCAATTTTGGGATTTGTATTCAAAATTTTTAAAAGACAGTTTTCAAAACTGATGTTTCCTCCGGCTTTATTAAATTCAGATAAGGCCTCCTTGAGTATATGAGAAAAAAAATCTCCTCTTTCTTGGCAAGCTTTTCTAAAAACTAAAATTAAATTTTTTTGATACTCTTCTTGTGTAAAAGCTGTCTCATTAAAAGATAAGAGTTGGCGTTTGAATGCTGATTCCACAGGAGCACATACAGAATTCGGACAAACTAATTGTATGAAAATAGCTGATAAATCCTCCTGTTGATTCTTTAAAGGAATTTTTACCTTTAATTCTCTCTCTCTTTTGAAACTTAAGATTTTGCATCAAAACTTTTATAAAGAGCTTTAAGCCTATATCATCTAGTCGAGATTGTCTAGGAAGGGCGCTATCTACTAGCACTCGCCATTTTTGATTAACACACCTTAAAGCTCTTAAATCTGACTCTCTTAATAAAGGCATAACACGTACAAGAAAGACATTATTATCCATAAGCCACCTATAAGTTTAAAAATTAATCATAAATTATATTGAAGTTGGATAAATAAAACATAGTATTTTTCAATAGATGTAAACGCAAAATCAAACATTTTTTAGGAAAAAATTGCTAAGAAACAACTTTACACCTGCCTTTATCTGGAATAATGAAGCCAAAGTTAAGATAAGACTATAAATATTTCTTGTCTTTATATTACAAAATAGACTAGACTAAGCTTAGTCTGTCATTACCAAAAGGGGTCATTGATATGCAAATAGTCAATATTCATGAAGCTAAAACCCATTTTTCCAAACTTGTAGATTCAGTCCTTCATGGGCACGAAATTCTAATCGCTATGGCAGGCAAGCCTGTTGCTAAGCTAGTACCAATCGAGAAAAAGCCTCGAAGAAAGTGCGGTAATCTTAAAGGGAAAATTAAAATTAGTAAAGACTTCGATGCTCCCCTTCCCAATGAAATTCTTGAAGATTTTGAGGGATAATTATGCGCTTATTATTAGATACCCACATCTTTTTATGGTGGGTGACAGACAATCGTAAACTGTCCAAAAAAGTACGAACTAGAATCATACAAGCAACTGAGGTTTATATCAGCAGTGCCTCTATTTGGGAATTGGCTATTAAAATTAAACTTAAAAAAATTAATGCTGACATAACTCAGCTAGTAGAAGAAATCTCAAATAGTGGTTTCTCAGAACTTCCCATCACAGGAAGGCACGCTGCATTTATCTATCACTTACCCCTTATCCACAGAGACCCTTTTGATCGGATCATGATTGCTCAAGCCATTTGTGAGCCACTCACACTGATAACGTGTGATTCGATACTGCAAAAATATTCAGAACTTGTTGAAGTTGTTGATTAATCGTGCTTTTCTGCATGTTTATGGAAAACAGCGCTAGCACTAAGAAATAGCCAACAATTTTTTTAATGATTAAAGTGAAAAAAACTTTAAAAGATATAGCGATTGTTGTATATTGGCCGGAACGGATAGTTCTCTCTATGAAAATCTGATTAAACTTAAGAAGGCATGCGTTATGATACCTCCTATTTCCCCTAACCAACCACCTTTTAACTTTGCAGCTCCTTCTAATTCTATTGGAAGTATTCATAAAACATTTGAAAGCAATGTGCAATGCCTTATTAAGCAGAAAGTTGGCATAGACAGTCCAGATGGTCTTGTACAGATAGCTACAGCTGTTCATGCTATTGTTAAATGTTCTCAAGATATTGAGCATTCAGGTGGTGACATAGCAACTATTAACAAAGTAAAAGCCTGTATTCAAGACACATTGCACGTTCTTTCAACTCCTAATTTATCTATTCTTCAAGCCGTAAAAGAAGATGAGAAAGAAGACCCTTCTTCTACGACTCATTTGAAAGAGACATTAGAGATTTTTCAGACACTCCCTTTTGCAGCTGAGCGTCTTATTGATGAATTAAAGCTGATTGCTGACGAGGTTCATAAAATTCATCCTCCCCATCGCCATATCGGCTAATTCTTAGAAAAAGGGAAAACCTTGAGATCATCTGCGACAAAAGTATTAGGAAAGATCGTTTTGGCTTCTTGAGCAAAAGCGTCTAGCTCTTGGTACCTGGCAGAAAAATGTGTCAGAATAAGTTCTTGGGCCTGCGCATCTTTAGCAATTGTTGCAGCTTGTATAGCTGTTAGATGCATATGTTTTTCTGCGAGATGTCTGTGCTCTTCTAGATAGGTGCTTTCACAAAGAAGCATTTTGGCATTTTTGGCAGCCTCTAGAGCGCCCTGGCAAGGAAGAGTATCTATCACAATAGCAAAGACATCACCCTGTCTCAAAGAGCTGACTTGATCTAAGGTAACTGTAGATCCATCAACTACGACTTTTCCTTCTTTTTCCATGAGAGTGACCATCTTGCCTTGCACTTTTAGGGCACTTAATTTTTGCTCATCAAATTTACGAGTATCGGCTTCTTTGATGCGGAACGCAAAATTGTCAACACCATGCTCTAATCTATACGCCTCAATGCGAAACTTGCCATCATCTTCAACGAGTCCCTCTTTTGTGATGGGATGCTCAACCACTTGGATATTTTCATGGTAGATACTGCCATAGCGTAATCTATCAAAATAGGTTTGGCCTGAGGCTGGAAAATAACAGTGAATGGGATGTGTGACTTTATCTAAATTAAGGCGCATCAACATCGACCCTAGACCAAGGCAATGTTCTCCGTGAAAATGGCTGACAAAAATACGGGTTACACAGGGAGGTGCAATATTGGCAAATATAAATTGCCTCTGCGTGCCTTCTCCTGGATCAAAGAGCAGCCCTTCTTCATTCCACCTGAGAAGATAAGCGCCATGATTGCGTTTTCTTGTTGGCTGCTGGCTTGAGCTGCCTAAAATAACCAGATCTCTTGCACTCATATCTTCTTACCTCGAGCAAAAAATGGCAGGCGTGCGCATAAAAGCCCTACCACCCCTCCGATAACATGCGCTGTGTTAGCAATGGGTAAAACAAGCTCAACGATGTGAAAATAGTGCAGGATAAACGATAAAATTTCGAGCCCTAGCATGGCAAAAACATAGATCGTGATAAAGAGAATGACTGATCTTTGAAGTGGATACCCTTCCCAAGGAGCTATTTTTTGACGCATCCAAATAAAAGCAACAAGGCCTATAACAACTCCTGAAAAACCTTCAAAAATAGGACCTCCCATAATGTATTGAGCACAATTGGCAATAACACCTGCCAAAAGAACAACACTGAACATCCGCAATTTTCCTAGTCTTTCTTCTATTTGCTTTCCTAAAACCCAGACCCAACACATATTAAAGAGGATGTGAAAGATCCCATTATGCAAAAGACACGGTGTGAACAATCTCCAAAACTCCCCTTGCCGAATTTTGCCAAAAAAAACTCCTGGGGGAAGATCTTCCCATCCTTTTAAACTGCGCTCTGTGATAAGCTCTGCGGCCCCTTTCCATGTTGGTTCAGTGACAACTTTTTGATAATCTGCTTGCTCTTCTTGTGGTAGAGCTTTGATATCCTCTATCGATTGCACAGGATTTTTTTCATAAAATTTTTCCATATCTGCAAGATACTGAGGGTAATCAAAAAGCAGGTTCTTTTGCAGGGGAGTGACACCTAATTGTAGAGCAATTTTCCCCTGTTTTTTTTCAATAGTCTCTTGTTGTATCGAATTGATCAGAAACAAAATAGAGCACAAGATAATAATCAATAAAGTGAGCGGACTTCTTTGATGTGAGTGTTTTTTTTTAACATCTATTTTTACATTCAATCTTGGAGCAATCTCAGGAGATATTTGTGGTGAATGAAATTGAACATCATGTGGATTTGGCTCATATTTTTGTAGCCACTCTAAAGCAGCTGTCATATCTTCTTCTTCGATGATCCAAATGTGATAGGTTTTTTCTTGAGTTGCCTGGTCAACGGCAATATCATAAGAATTCTGAATCCCTTTCTGTAAAAGAAAGTAATGCAATTGGTAGGCTAATTTCTCATCTGTAAAATGACCAAGTAAACGCATACAGCTATATTACAACCTTTATCTTTTCAATGATACTAGAGGTTGATAATCCTGGCACAAGACCTACAATATGGATACGTCCTCCATGTCGTTTTACACTCTCTGCTTCAATGCAATTCTCTCCATATTCAGCTCCATTGACATGCACATCTGGTTTGATTTTCGACAAAATCTCTATAGGATTTGTCTCTTCAAAGGATGTGACATAATCCACAAATTCAAGAGCTGCTATCATCTGCAACCTATATTCCAAAGGAATAATAGGTCTTAAAGGACTTTTATATTTTTTAATCGAACTATCAGAATTTAAGGCGATAATGAGGATATCTGCTTGCAAAGAAGCCTCATAGATCATCGTCAAATGCCCTGCATGCAGTAGATCAAAAGATCCATTGAGAGTTGCAATGGTTTTCCCACTTTTTTTTAGCTCAAGACTTTTTTGCTCGATATCTTGGGGACTCACATATTTACGTGCAAAAAAATCTTGATAAGATGTTTTATTTTTTAGGGAATGCGACATGGTAAACCTCTTCATAGTTTTCGACGAAATGAACCTTCAGACCTTTTCTAATATATTTAGGGAGTTCTTCATAATCGCGCTTATTATCTTTGGGGAAAATCAAGACTTTGGCACCTGAGCGTTTAGCTGCGATAAGCTTTTCTTTGACACCTCCAATAGGAAGAACTTTGCCTGTCAACGTCAGCTCTCCTGTCATGGCTAAATCTTCAAGTACAGCCTCCCCCTTTAAGAGAGATAAAAGAGATGTCATCATTGTGACACCTGCAGAAGGACCATCTTTAGGGGTGGCTCCTTCAGGAATGTGTAAATGCACTTGCATTTTTTCAAAAAAGGGTTTGTCTGGCGCATATTTTTGATATGTGCTCTGAAGATAACTCCAGGCAATTTGAGATGATTCCTTCATCACATCCCCTGCTTGACCTGTTAACTTCATCTCTGTTTTCTCTGCAGCGCATTTGATTGATTCAACATACAGCGTTGCACCACCCATAGATGTCCACGCAAGACCCATACACACTCCTACGGGAGTTTTAGGGTAGTAACGATCGCTTGTAAAGATGGGCTTACCAATAAATTTAGTGAGATTAGTCTCTGTGATAAGTTGTGCTTCAATAGTTATCTTTCGTTTTTTCTCTCCTGCTTTCACTATTTTAAAAGCGACTTTACGCAAGATTTTTTTGATGTAATTTTCTAAACTTCTTACGCCAGCTTCTCTAGCATACCCATTGATAATAGCTTTAAGTGCTCCTATAGAAAATGTCACATCCTCTGCTTTGAGACCCATGTTTTTGCGGTTGCGCGGAATGAGATATTTTTGAGCAATTTTAAGTTTCTCTTCCATGATGTAGCCAGAGAGGCGTAAAATATCCATCCTATCTTTGAGCGGCTCTGGAATTGTATCCAACACATTGGCTGTCACGATAAAAAGAACATTCGACAGATCGCAGCGCACATCCAAATAGTGATCTAAAAAATCTTTGTTTTGTTCGGGATCTAAGACTTCCAAAAGAGCCGATGCGGGATCTCCCTGATAGCTGCTTCCCAACTTATCGACTTCATCAAGCATGATGACAGGGTTCATCGTCTGTGTGAATTTTAAAGCTTGGATCAATTTACCTGGCATAGCTCCAATATAAGTCCGTCTATGACCTTTGATCTCAGCTTCATCTCTCATGCCACCTACTGAAAAGCGATAAAACTGACGATTAAGAGCTCTTGCGATGCTTTTGCCAATACTTGTTTTACCGACACCTGGTGGCCCTACAAAACAGATAATACTCCCTTTAATGCCACCTGACAATTTACCCACACTGATAAATTCTAAAATACGCTCTTTAATGTCTTCTAGACCGTAATGATCTTCTTCTAATATCTTATCTGCTTGTGACAAATTAGGTGAACCCTCATGAAAAACGCCCCAAGGAATAACGGTGAGCCAATCCAAGTAATTACGGCAGACAGCATACTCTGCCGACTGCAATTCTAACACAGAGAGTTTGTCCATTTCTTCTTTGATCACAGTCATCACATCGTCTGGAACGACTCTTTTTTTAAGCCTTTCTTCAAACTTTTGTAGATCGATCGACTTATCATCTTTTTCAAGACCTAATTCTTTTTTGATTGTCTTGAGCTGCTCTCTTAAGAAAAAATCTCGCTGTGATTTAGAAATTGATTGTTCCATCTTCTGATTGATCGAACTTTGAAGTTTGCTTAAATCTAGCTCTTTCTTCAGAAGAACAAGCGCCTTACTAATACGGTCATGCAGATCGACTGTTTGCAAGACATCTTGCAGCTCTTCACGGGTTGCTGTTGTCAAAGCAACTGCAAAATCAGCTAATTTGCCAGGCTCTGTGAAATCGGAGTGGGATAGAAAAATTTGCAACTCTTCTTTGAAAAGAGGATTGAGCTTTAAGAGCTCTTTAATCGTTGTGATAATGCTAATTGAATACGCTTTTAGCTCTTTAGATAATTTTCCTGATATATCGTCGTAATATTTAACTTTAGCTCGTAAGTTTTTTCCACTTTTGATCGGTTTATCAATAGAGATACGCTTTTCCATATTGAGAATGACTTGAGCACCACCCTGTTCCATAGGAATAATGCGTAAAATGCGTGCTAAGACCCCAAACTCATACAGATCGTTAAAACCAACCTTATAGACATTAGCATCTTCTTGTTTTGTTAAAAAAAGACCCATACACTTATGCTCTGTTTTGGCAATGACTTTTAGCACTTCATAGAAAGCACCTGGTTCAATGACAACGGGTGCTGCCATGCCAGGGAAAAAAGGACGTCTATTCAGAGGAATAATAAATACTTGATCGGGACCTTTAGAATCCTCTTGTGACTTATTTTTAGCGTCAAGGGATTCCTTGACAGAATCCATAATGCTCTCTTCTAGGCTCTCATCTTCTTCGTTCAAATCATCCACGCTACACCCTCATTTAAACCGATTTAATCTAACATCTCTTTTAAAATATGGCAATGAAAGGTATACTACGTCTCATGTCAAAAATTGCTTTAATCATCGACGCTAGCTCTGATAAAACTTTTCTTGCCATCTCTGAAGATGGCATAATTAAAAAAAATTATATCATTCAAGATTCAAAACAGCTCTCTAAATTTTTATTGCCTAATATTGAGCTCCTTCTCCAAGGAATCTTTCTAGACTATATCGCTGTGGGCATTGGGCCTGGATCTTTTACAGGGACACGGATTGGAGCCACTGTGGCTAAAACACTAGGTTTTGCCCTTGAAGTTCCTGTTTTCACCTTTTCTTCTACCCTCCTTCCCGATTTAGAGGCTATTGGAAAGTTTTCCTATCAAAAATCACAAAAAGACTTGCCCGATGCTCAAATAGAACTTGTCTATTTTTCTCCAACGCCTTAAGATAATATGAATCTATCTAACCTAAACGAAGGGGAAAACATAAGATGTCTAGTGTGAAGGTCCGCTCGGGAGAACCGATTGACAAAGCTCTGCGAGCTCTCAAGAAAAAGCTTGATAGAGAAGGTATCATGAAATCTGCAAAAGCGCATCGTTTCTACGATAAGCCTTCTGTCAAAAGTAGAGCTAAATCAAAAGCAGCTCTCAAATATCGAAAACCAAAAAATTACTCTAGGCAGTTTTAAGAATATCATGTCTGATTATTATAAAGTTCTCGGCATCTCCAAAGATGCTTCTCAGGAAGATATTAAAAAAGCTTACCGCAAAAATGCGATCAAGTACCATCCGGATAAAAATTCTGGTGATCCTGCTGCTGAGAAGAAATTTAAAGAGATTTCAGAAGCCTATGAAGTTTTAAGCGACGAGAAAAAAAGGCAAATCTACGACCAGTATGGTGCCGATGCTGTGAATGCAGGAGCTGGGATGGGTGGTGGAGCTGGCGGTTTTTCTTCTATGGAAGAAGCTCTTCGAACATTTATGGGTGCCTTTGGAGGCTCTCAGGGAGGTGGCTCTGGCGATATGTTCGAGTCCCTCTTTGGTTTTGAAGGAGGAGGATCTCATAATGGACCTCGCCAGGGAACTAGCAAAAAAATGCAACTTACCGTTTCTTTTGAAGAAGCTGTAAAAGGTGTTGAAAAAGAGGCTTCGATCACCAATTATGTCCTTTGCTCCAAATGTGATGGATCAGGGGCTGCCTCGGCATCTGCTATTAAAAAATGCACCAGATGCCAAGGTAGCGGGCAAGTGCATCAAAGTCGTGGTTTTTTCAGCATGGCATCTGTCTGTCCAACCTGCCATGGTGCTGGCAAAATGATCACCGATCCCTGTTCAGAATGCCGGGGTGCTGGCCGTCTTAAAAAGAAACAACAAGTCACCATTAAAGTTCCTGCTGGAATTGATAATGGCATGAGACTGCGCCTGGGAGGTTATGGAGATGCCGGTGAAGCAGGAGGTCCTTCAGGTGATCTTTATGTCTATATCAATGTTGAACCACATAATTTTTTCCAAAGAGAAGGCGATGATGTCTTTGTGGAACTTCCTCTAGGATTTACAGAAGCTGCTCTCGGCTGTAAAAAAGAGATTCCTACTCCTCTTGGAGAAACCGCTAGAGTCAATATTCCTGAAGGAACTCAAACCGATAAGGTTTTGCGCGTGAAAGGAGAAGGAATGCCCAATGTCCATGGACAAGGGAAAGGCGATCTCCTCATTAAAGTCATTGTCGAAACACCTGTGCGCCTCAGTGATGAGCAAAAAGAGATCTTAAAATCTTTTGCCGCTCTTGAAAAAGAACACAACTCGCCTCGAAAGAAAAACTTCTTTGATAGAATCAAAAGTCTATTTGTTTAGCCCCAAGAAAGTGGTGAGATTTTTATGAGCAAGGCCCTCTATTTCCGAAGGGCTTAAAGTGTCTTGGATGAGATCTAAAAATTTGGGATAACAAGCAGCTGTATCAAATCCAGGATTAAAAAAGGGTCTTAAATCATCATACTCTACAGGAAAATCTCGATCATCGAAAAAATCTGCACCCAGGCACATGTGATCTATGACTTTTAAATTTTGAGCAAATTCAAGCTGCTCTAAAAAATCGTTAGCTCCATTTGAGCCCAAAAAACGACGAACAAAGTTAAGACCAATGAGTCCTTGCCTTGCGACAATTTCTTTAGCACTATCATCTGTTAAATTGCGTTCATGATCTGACATAGATCGAAAATTAGAGTGACTTGCAACTGGGATAATTTTTAAGTGTCTTTTATCGATGTAATTGAAAATATCATGAGCTAATTTATCAGTTGTGTGACTCAAATCGATAGCAATCCCCTTGCCATTCATCCACTCCAAAAGTTTTTCTCCATCAGGCTTTAATCCTATTTTTGCCCCGCACCCTCCTCCAAATCGATTCTCTCCATTCCATGTCAAGCTAATATAGGCAATTTTTCCAGCTCTTTTAAGCCAATCATTAAGTCTTTTAAACCCATCTTCTAATCGCTCTTTCTCTTCACAAAAACTAGATGCATTTTCAATAGACACAACAAGCTTGATTTTATCTGTGAAAACAGCGGGATATTTTTTAGGCAAATCGGTAAATGCTTGAAACTGTTTTTCACCAGACAGTGCTGAGCCTGTTTTCGTTTGAGTGTAAATAGCCAGGGTCTGACAAGTAACTCCCCCCTCTAATAAGAAAGGAATAGATGCCCTTGATTCAGGGTCATAAGCTGTCCTGGTCTTGTCTTCTGCCAAATAAGAAAGAAGATCACAGTGAAAATCGGCAATAGGCATATATCCTCTCTTTTTCTAAACACCTGTAATCTAACTACTTTAACAAAAAAAATCTACCCCTTTTCAATATAAAGTAAAATTAATATTTTAATTTTTTAGCAAACCTTGTAAAGTGAGTATTAGGGAGCATAAGATATATATATATCTTCCTATGGTTTTTGCAGCCAGAGGAAGGACGTACCTTATGACACGTTCATAAATTAGGAGAAAAAGAATGGAAAAACAAGCAAATCATCAACAGCATCCAGGTCAAAAACCACAACATCCTGGACAAAAGCCTCAATTTCCTGGTCAAAAACCACAGCATCCAGGTCAAAAACCACAGTTTCCTACAAAAAATCCACGTCATTAATCGATTCTCGATGAGAATCTTTTTTGCTCAAACACACTCTTTTTAGAGTGTGTTTGTTTTTAAGCGATGATCGAATTTTCCTTAGAGGAAAACTCGCATATCACATTTTTTCAAGAAAGTCTACTCTGAATAATACTTTCAAGCTCACTGACTGCAACTCTATCTTGCTTCATAGAGTCTCGATCTCTGATGGTGACCGTTTCTGTAGGACCTTCAAACGTATCAAAATCAACTGTGATGCAAAGAGGTGTTCCCACCTCATCATGACGACGGTAAGCTTTCCCTACATTGCCCGTATCTTCATACTTGATCCTGCCAAGCCCCAACTTTTGCAAGCTATTTTTAATGTCTTTGGCTTTAGCGACAATTTTTTCATTATTACGAGCCAGAGGAACAACGGCCACCTTCACAGGAGCTAGATGGGGTTTTAATTTAAGCACAATACGTTCCCCACCCCCCTCGACAGATTCCTTATGATACGCCTCAACCAAAATAGCAAGCACGCCTCTATCCAAACCAGCAGAAGGCTCTATGACAAAAGGAACAAAATACTGCTTATTTTGGATATCTTGGATAGCCAGAGTCGTTGTCGAATCTAAGTTAGGCTTAACATTAGCCCATAACTTTAAAGCCTCCTGCCCTTTCGAATGAGAGCCCAAGTCAAAATCTGTTCTATTGGCAATTCCTTCTAACTCTTCAAAACCAAAAGGAAATTTATAGAGAATATCGGTTGTTGCTTTGGCATAGTGGGCCAGCTCTTCTTTAGCTTGAGGCTGGAGTTGAAGATTGTCTGAAGTGAGCCCCTGCTTTCTCCACCAATTAAGCCTCATGTCAACCCAATCTGTATGCCACTTCTCATCTGTGCCTGGGACAACAAAAAATTCAAGCTCCATCTGCTCAAATTCACGCACTCTAAAAATAAAATTTCTGGGGGTTACCTCATTACGAAAAGCTTTTCCTATCTGAGCTATCCCAAAGGGGAGCTTTCTCGATGTCGAATCGATGACATTTTTGAAATTGGTAAAAATCCCCTGAGCTGTCTCAGGTCTTAAGTAAGCAATATTTGTGCCATCATCAACAGGACCCAGTGTTGTGCGCAGCATCAAATTAAAATTGCGTGGTTCTGTCAAATCTTTAGAGCCACAATTATCACACTTGTGATCTACGACATGATCGGCCCTCATTCGGCATTTACAAGCCTTACAATCAACCATCGGATCGGAAAACGTCTCTTCATGCCCTGAATATTTCAACGTCAATCTATGAGTGATAATCGAGGTATCTAGCCCTTCGATGTCATCCCTCTCGTAGACCATCGCTTTCCACCACGCAGCCTTCAAATTATTTTTAAGTTCAACTCCTAAAGGGCCGTAATCATAGATCCCCTGCAAGCCCCCATAAATATCTGAACTCTGAAATAATATCCCACGCCTCTTACAAAGCGATATAATCTCATCCATTGCCACTTGATGTCCCATTCTTAGTCCTCAAAGATTAGACAGTATAAAACATCTATTCAAATAATGATAGAATTTATCTCTTTATCATCTTGACTTTGTATTTCTAGTTAGAATATGCTTTTTCCTTAAATATAGGTTCTTATGAGTTTTTCTATAAGAGATGTCGTGAGAATAGATAGACCCCAGTTACCTACTATTTTCGCTTTCCGAGCAGATATTCACACAGTTTTTCTTGAGTGGCTGGATTTATCTGCATTACAAAGAGATTTCCCGAGTCGCATTACCATCGATGGATCGATGGTTTCATTTAAAGGACCTGTATGCATATTTCCCGATCCAGCTGCATTTAAAACAACCTTAATTAAAACAACTTTAATAGCTTTAGTAATAGTGGCTGTTTTTACGCTTCTTTACAACCTTCCCTTAGAAGAACCCTCAGATAGAACACACATAGCTCCCTATGATGCACCACCACCACCACCTTATTCTCCCTACTCAGATAGTCAAAAAAAAATCATAGGCATCGCATTAACTGTTTTAGCCTCTGCTACAATGTTCTACATAGTTAGTAGAATCCCCAATAAACCAGGCGTTTATTTTCTTTAGATAAAGAGCCTATCATTTTACCATTGCAATTAAATAGACATTTTTAGCATATCTTCTAAGATTCTTGGAGGATCGTATGTCTAAAGCTACGACAGAAATAAATACTTTTGCTAGACCTATGAGGGCTTGGATCATTTGGTTTCTCAGCGCTATATTTATGTTTTATAAATACGCGCTTGAAGTCTCTCCTAGCGTCATGACATCTACGCTGATGGGGACATTTGGAATTGGCGGAACTGAGCTGGGCAATTTGACTGCCTGTTATTTTTATGCTTATCTCTTTTTACAAATTCCTGCAGGGCTTCTCATTGACAAAATTGGTCCTCGCAAAGTCACGACTCTAGCGATTGCTCTATGCGCTTTAGGCTGCATAATTTTTGCAAAATCAAATTCCTTATTTTTTGCCGGCATTGGTCGTTTTCTAACAGGTGCAGGCGCTGCTTTTGCCGCCGTCAACTGCTTGAAACTCATTTTAAACTGGTTTCCAACAAGGCGCTTTGCCTTCATGACAGGTCTTATGATGACAGTTGCCATGCTAGGCGCTGCAGGTGGACAAGCCCCTCTCTCTTATTTCATCCAATCTGTAGGCAACTGGCGTCTTGCCATGGAGACAATTGCTCTTGCAGGATTTGTTTTATCCATTATTTTTTGGCTTGTTGTCAGAGATAAACCAGAAGATCATGAAAGAGAAAGACATATTGTAGCTCCCAGGCTTTCTATCTACAATAGCTTGAGACAAATTTTAACCAATTCTCAATCATGGTGGTTGTCTATCTATAGCGGTCTTGCGTTTGCACCGGTCATGGTTTTTGGAGGACTTTGGGGAGTTTCTTTTATATCAGAAGCTTTTCACCTAACTCATCATATCGCAGCTCAATCGGTCTCTTTGATTTTCATCGGATTTGCAGTCGGCGCTCCTATGTTTGGATGGCTGTCTGACTATCTTAAGCGTCGGTGGATTGTGATGTTCTTAGGGACATTCCTGTCTCTCATCCTCATCACGATTATCATCTATACGCCTGCTCTACCTTGTGCTTTGCTCGCTTCTCTTCTATTTTTATTTGGATTCTCCATCAGTAGTTTCTTGTTATGCTTCACCATGATGCGCGAGATCAACTTACCTGGTCTTGTGGCTACCGCTATAGGATTTATGAATGCTTTTGATGCTCTGTGTGGGGCTATTTCTGATCCTTTAACAGGCTGGTTTTTAGATTTGAAATGGGATGGACAGATGTTTGAAG
Organism: uncultured bacterium; assembly: GCA_964449295.1. Taxonomy (GTDB): domain Bacteria; phylum Chlamydiota; class Chlamydiia; order Chlamydiales; family Rhabdochlamydiaceae; genus CANJJB01. The sequence continues at coordinate 23,592 of CAYUZN010000004.1, forward strand.
GAGCAAGAGTCTTTTCTGTGATCAATTACAAAATTGCCTTTATCACACTGCCTGTCTATCTCCTTTTCTCCCTTTTTGTTCTCTTCAAGATTAAAGAAACAAAATGTAAACCGTCTGTCCCATCTTCATTACCTTAAGGAGCCCTATGATTTACATCTTTTGGACGTGTCGTGATCAAGAAGAGGCAAGAAAAATCATCCACGGTTTATTAGACCAACAACTGATTGCCTGTGCGTCTATTCTCCCCCTAGTTGAATCAATTTATCGATGGGAAGGAAAAATCGAAACAAGCTCTGAGACCAAAGTCATTCTCAAGACTACCACTAACCACTTCGATGCTATTCAAAACTATATTCAATCTCATTGTAGCTACGAAGTTCCAGAAATTGTACAGATCGATGTCGCTCAAGGCAGTAGTAACTATCTAGACTGGGTTACTAAAGAGACAATCTCATAAAATTCACAACTTGTGTAAAAAAATAAGATTTTCAACACAGAGATCACAGAGTCGCAGAGGAAGAGAGAGGGATTTCTTTTTCTTCCTCTGCGACTCTGTGATCTCTGTGTTGAAAATCTTAATATCTTAATGATGTATATTATAAACATTTATCATCACATTCTAAAATTAGACATTTAGCATTTTAATTCATATAAACCATTTTACAGACGCTTGTAAAATGGTAGAGAAATAAGAGTTGATATCGTAGGCAAATAAACGTGCTTGGTAATCTGTGTTTAATTTTTCTGGTACTTTTTAACAAAAGACCAGGCCCTTCCTACAAAAAATCCTGTGACTAAAGAAGATGTTAGAGTCTCAGCAAAATAAGTCCAATAAGAGATATCTACATGAGTTGCGTAAAAATAACCCCAGAAAAATTTTAAGACAAAAATTAAAAGGATTAAAATTAATGTCGAGTAATTACCAGGAATCGTAATTTCTTTTTTACGATGATCCTTAGCAATGCGCCACGGCTGTACTTCCTTTATCCCCAAATATGCCCCTAAAGCTAAAAAAGCCAGCCATATAGGAATCAGGGATACAAAATTTTGAGCTTTACCATAGAGAGTACAAAGAGACCCAATAACAAACAGTAAAGGCAGTAAAATGATTTTTTATAGAGACAGTACGCGGGTTGGTCGATTTAATACCGATACTGACTAGATAAACAAACAGAACATAGACCCACCAGGGTGCTCCACTAATGATATCCCAAAAATTTGCCATTCAATACCTTTAAAAAAAAGATACATCAAGTAACCGAAAAACCCAATCAGAAAATCATACCCAAACAACTTGAAAATTCGTATAATGGATGTTTTTGAAAAAGCAAAATTAAATAAATGACGACAGAACAAAACTCTAAGCCTATTATTTCTATCAAATCTGTTTCCAAAACCTACAAGCATGCAGGGAAATTGTCTCACGCTCTGCAGGATGTCTCACTTGTCATTGAAAAGAGCGACATTTATGGAATTATCGGTCTTAGTGGAGCTGGTAAATCAACACTCATTAGAGCTCTCTCAAGACTTGTCACACCCACGTCTGGTCAAATTCTTTTTTATGATAATGACATTGCTCAGATGGATAAAAGTGCTCTGTGTGAATTTCGTAAAAATATTGGCATGATTTTTCAACATTTTAATTTACTTAGCTCTCGTACAGTTGCAGGCAACATTGCTTACCCTTTAGAAATTGCAGGTGTTTCTAAACAGCAGCAAAATAGACGGGTAGGTGAATTGCTAGGATTAGTAGGGCTTAAAGATAAAAAAGAGAGTTATCCCTCACAACTCAGTGGTGGTGAAAAACAGCGCGTTGGCATCGCACGGGCGCTTGCTAATCATCCTGAGCTATTACTCTGCGATGAATCTACATCTGCGCTTGACCCTAAAACGACAAGAGAAATCTTGAATTTATTAAAAACCATCAATCAAAACTTGGGTGTGACGATAGTTCTGATCACTCATGAGATGGAAGTGATTAAACAGATTTGTCATAAAGTTGCTGTCATTGAAAAAGGATCTATTGTCGAAAAAGGGTTAGTCTATGATGTTTTTTCAGATCCTCAGCATGCCATCACAAAGCACTTTTTACAAAACACCTCTCATGATATCCCTCCTGAATTTTTCAAGGAAGTCTCTCCGAATCGAAAACTGTTAAGATTACATTTTAGAGGAAAAGCCTCTGGAGAGCCGATCATCTCTGAAATTGTGAGACAATTCAATGTCAATGCTAACATTTTACTCGGCTGGCTCGATCGTCTGCAAACGTCATTTATCGGCACTTTAATCATTGAGCTGACGGGAGAGTCTCAAGGCATACAGCAGGCTCTCGATTATCTTGCTCAAAAAACTGTGCACTATGAGGTGCTTGAAAATGAACTCTGACAATATCCAATTAGCACTGCAACTGCTGCCTATTGAATTGTGGCACACGATGTACATGGTTTTTTCCTCTGCTTTTTTTGCTTTGGTTTTAGGACTACCGGTTGGGGTGATTCTCACAATCACGAGCCAAGGACATATTAAAGAACAAAGGCACATCTATAAAATTTTAGAAACAATTGTTAATATCGGCAGATCTTTTCCTTTTGCTATTCTTATGGTAGCACTTATTCCTGTGACACGGTGGGTTGTAGGAACAAGTTTGGGAACAACGGCATCTATCGTTCCTTTAACACTGGCTGCAGCTCCTTTTATAGCCAGGTTGATTGAAACAAGCCTCAAAGAGATCGATAAGAATATTCTTGAAGCTGTGATTGTCATGGGATCAAATACGTGGCAGATCATCACAAAAGTATTGCTGAGAGAAGCTCTGCCCTCTATTATGTCAGCCACTACATTGACGATCATTAATCTCATCAACTACAGTGCTATGGCAGGTCTTGTAGGAGGAGGAGGGTTGGGACAAGTTGCTATTCAATATGGGTACAATCGTTTCAATACTTTTATTATGATCACGACAGTCGCTCTACTTATTGTGCTCGTACAAGGAGTGCAATGGTTAGGTGGTTATATGGCTCAATCTATTTTAAAAAAAAGAGGAAAAACTTAAATTATGATTAAAAATATATTAACGAGGCACTTGCAAAACTCCAATTTGGGGCCAAATCCGCGCTTTTTGCATCGGAATCAAATTCATCGCAAATTGCCTATCTTTAATCAGATATGTCTATTTGCGATGAAGTTGATCAGATGCAAAAATCATCGAATTTGGACTCCAAAGCGAGTTTTGCAACTACCTCTATCAATTGTTTGTGCTCTAGGATTGGTGTGTGGTTGCTCATCAAAATCAAAAAACGGACTGAAAATTGCGGCGACGGCGATTCCTCATGTCCAAATGTTAGAATTTGTGAAACCAGATCTCAAAGCTCAAGGAATTAATCTGATCATCATGGTGACAAATGATTATAATATGCCCAATCGCTCTCTTGCTGATAAGGAAATCGATGCCAACTTTTTCCAACACATCCCTTTTTTAGAAGAGCAAATCAAGCAATTTCATTATCCGATTGAGTCTTTGGCGAAAATTGAAATTGAGCCTATGGGCATTTATTCGAAAAAAATCCACTCTCTTGCCGATCTAAAAGATAACGCAACGATTGCAATTCCCAATGATCCGACAAATGAAGCACGTGCTTTGTTTCTCTTGCAAAAACAAGGGCTTATTCAATTAGACAATTCTAATAATGAGCAAGCCACTATCTTGAATATTACAAGTAATCCTAAACATATCAAATTTATAGAAGTTGATGCTGCGATGTTGCCGAGATCTTTAGAAGATGTCGATGCAGCTGCTATCAATACAAATTACGCTTTAGAAGCTAAGCTCTCACCTATAAAAGATGCTTTAGCTCTTGAAGGAAAAGATTCTCCCTATGTGAATGTGATTGCCATTAGAATAGGAGAGGAAACTAGACCCGATATTCAAGCGTTAAAAACTATCATGACCTCAGATAAAATGAGAGACTTTATTGAGCAAAAGTATAAAGGAGCTGTTCTTCCTGCTTTTTAATGGGGTCTTGGTTGAATATTTATTTTGATACATATTTCACCCATCACCTATGCTTATCTAAAAAATCTTTTCATTAGGCCTTCTATGGAAAAACATAAAGATTCTGATCTTGTTTCATCTAATTTATACTTTGAGTCTCTTAAGAAACTCAATGAACATGGAATAGAGTATTGGAGTGCGAGAGACCTTCAACCTCTTTTAGGATATGCCAAAAAGGCCATCGAATCATGCAAAATGTCAGGAAATAGTCCAGAGCATCACTTTAACGGGACTGGTAAGCAGATCGAATTTGGCAAAGGCACCACACAAATGGTTGAAGATTATCACCTTTCACGTTTTGCCTGTTACCTCATTGCTCAAAACGGAGATCCTAGAAAACCAGAAATTATCGCTATAGCCTTTTGCTTTGTAAATCGCACGAGTCCGCTTAGTTGCAAGCTCTGGGTCTTCAATTTCCTGAATACGTTCGTATCCAACTTGAGCAAACCATCTTTTAAAAGGTTCTGCTTTAGAAGAAGGAATAGATTGGATTATGCGAAAAATAGTTTCTGTATTAGCTATATCTGTCTCCCGCATTTTCCCATCGGGAGCTATCAATTTCAACTGTACGATTTTTCCATACAGTTGTTTGAAGCCTTCTTTATCAACAAGTTGTATTTTTAGATCAGACCAATAACGTCTTGGATTTGCGCTGTTAGTTAAAACCTCTACGATATCTATAATAGAAAAATACCATTCACCTGCGTAGAAAATACGACGAATCTTTTTATCTTCAAAAATAACCAGTTTGTCTAGCTCTTTTGCTACTCGCTTGCTTTTCATGATCTGCCTTTAAACTAAAAACATCCATTTTTACTTTTAACACATTTCCCATCAAGAATTTAGAGAAATTGACCTTACAAAATCCTTTAAAAAATAATATTTGTGTTTAGAGGTATGTTATTTTCTCTATACTGGTTTTCAATTAATTTGTTTTTGGTGGGAAATATGGCAATAAAACAGTTTCAATTTTTATTGGATTCAGATTTGTTTCTTATAGATGAAAGAGAGAAAGAAAAGACACTGCGTTTTTTCCCTTATGAAGACAAACAGCCCTCCCCTATCTATGAGGAGAAGAGTGCAATAACCATTAGGGACAAGGTCGGTGGTGAAGGTCCTGGTCTATCAGCCAGTCAACAGCCTTTTAGTCACGAAATAGAGAAGATGTTCCAGCAATTTTACTTAAAGAAAGTCTATTATGTAGATTTAAGAGAAGAACATCATTTTTTTGTTAATGGTGTTCCCGTAAGCTTGACCAATAAGGATAACAATCCAAACGTAGGTAAATCCTTATCTCAAATTCAAGAGGAAGAATTAGAAGTAATTAAGGAATTACAAGAGGCAAAAACGATCAAGTTATATCGGAGAGAAAAGATCTTGCCTAATGGAATAAAAGAAAAAATTGTTAGCTTTATCCCAAAAGATCCAATTCCTATAGAAACTATAGAAACTGAAAAACAAGTTGTAGAACGCCTGCACGGAACTTATGTCAGACTACCTATCACTGATCACACTATGCCTTCTAAAGATCAAATAGATGATCTTATCTCTCTTTACGATCACACTCAAAAAGAAAAAAATTCATGGGTCCACTTTCACTGTGCAGCTGGACGAGGCAGAAGTTCTATAGCTGTTTCTATATTTGCTCTTTTAAAATGGAGCAAAATGCATTCTTTAGAAGAGATTTTTTCTTTTTTAGAATCGAAAGGAAATGTGGCATTACTTAAAGCGGCAAAAGATGGTGAACCTATTAAACAACGATCTAATCCCATCTTTTGGAATAACTTTCATGCTTTTGCCTCTAAAAGATAGACTATAAAGCTGCAAGCATTGGAATTTTTCTTTTACGGAAATTGCTGATTACCGAATGTTGCCTCATTTTTTTAAGATAGAACCCGGAAGTTCTTGACTTCCGGGTAGCTTCCGGGTTATCTTCCGGGTAGTTATTTTTGAGAAAAGGCTATGATAGAAGAAGTGCTTCAGCAAGAAGAGGGGAAAACCTTAGAGTTTAAAGAGAATACCAAGAGCTTGGATAGAATCATCCATACGATCATCGCCTTTGCAAATACTGCAGGGGGGAAGATTCTCATTGGCGTGAGGGATAAAACGAAAGAAGTCGTAGGGGTAAAAGATCCTATTGAAGAAGAGATGAGACTTGCAAATGCTATTGCGGATTCTGTAGATCCACTCTTCAGTCCCGACATTCAAGTGATGTCTTGGAGAAATAAAGAATTTTTACTCATTCAGGTTCCTCATAGCATAGGCCCCTACTATTTAAAATCTAAAGGATTGAAAAAAGGAACCTATATTCGCTTAGGATCGACAAATCGACTAGCAGATGCTGCTGTTTTAGCAGAGCTAGAAAGACTAGGAGAAAACGCATGTTTTGACGAGATGCAAGCCCCTGATTGCTCAATTAAAGACCTTGATCTTGAAGCCATTCAAACTTGTTTTAAAAAAGTAGGGAAACGATTTGAAGAAGCTGCAGCTGTCTCTCTTCATCTGTATCTGAAAAAACAGTCTAAATTGATTCCGAGCAAAGGAGCAATTCTATTATTTGGCAAAAATCGAAAAGACATTTTTCCTCATGCAACCATTCGTTGCCTTCGCTTTTTGGGAATTACGAAAGATGAAGTTTTAGATCAGCAAGATGTGGATGACTATCTGCCCCTGGCCTTAGATAAAATCACCTCGTTTGTACAGAGAAACACTAAGCTAAGCGCTAAGATCGGCCCCTCAGTTCGAAAGAACGTTGCAGAATATCCACCTGTCGTAGTGAAAGAAGCCGTTACAAATGCCTTAATTCATACAGATTATAGTGCGACTGGAAGCCAAATCCAAGTCGCAATTTTTGATGATCGTATTGAAATTACCAATCCAGGAGCTCTTCCTTTTGGGCTCAATATGGAAGACGCTCTACAAGGAGTCTCCCAGCTAAGAAACAGAGTCATCGGTAGGTGCTTTCGCGAACTGGAGTTAATCGAATTATGGGGATCAGGATTGAAGCGTATGATCTCTCAATGCCAAAAATCAGGAATAGCCATTCCACGATTTGAAGAACTAGGTCATTTTTTCCGTGTCACGCTGTTCAATCGTAAAGAGAGTGCAATCGTTGTCCATGGATGGAGAAAAGATTTAATGAGTCTAATTAAAAAACGGAAAGAAATCACCCCCAAAGATGCTGCAAATTTTTGGAAAATCTCAGACCGCTCTGCCAGAGTCCGGTTGAAGAAAATGACCGGAGAAGGCCTTATTTTTGAAATATCCACGCATGCCTTTGATCCCCAGAAGAAATTTGTACTTAAATAATCTTTATCTATGAAATGCTCGGCAGCAGGAGTCCTTTTAGGTGCCCTAAAAGCCGGTTTGCTGCCGTAAGCAGCGGCACTTCGCCTCCCGACGTGACACAAACTGTTGTGTCACTTTCCTTCTCAATTTTTTACAAAAATTGCTCGGAACAGGAGTCGAACCTGCACCCGCTATTAACGGAGGGGATTTTAAGTCCCCAGTGTCTACCATTCCACCATCCGAGCCAAGGAGTAGACTTCAAGGAGGAAGTCTACTCTGATAGAGGATTTTGATTCAAGTTAGAATCCTGCCCAATTGGCAATAGTGGAAAACAATGTCGACGTTGTTTGCAAAGTCTCAGAAGATGGAGAAATGGTTGTCCGACTAATCGTATTAGGATCACCTTCATCTGTTGGTTCTTCTATTTTTATAGGAGCAGGAGGGGCTTCTGACTGCATCTCTTTATACTTTTTAATGCTATCGGAAATCAAAGTCTTAGGAGGAGGGATCAGAGAGGTAAAGTGGTTAGGATTTTTCTCTTCTTTTGGTTTAGGAAGAGACGCCTCTTCTACAGGGAGCTCTGCATCTTGCGATTTAGTTTCTTCAGGAGAATTTGAAGGAGAGAGATCTCTTTCGTCTGAGGGCCTGCGTCTACTGCGATGACGTCTTCTATCACGTTTGCGATCAAATTGCTGTCCTCCTTCTTTCTCATCTTCTGGAGTGGTGCTTTCTTCTTCTTGTTTGGCTGCAGCTTCTCTACGGATAGGGGCTTCTCTTCCTCCTCCGATTTTAATTGTGCGCTCAAATGAAGCATTTTTAAGGACAACTCTAGCTTCTTTAGTTTCCACAACTTCGTAGTCACCAACTGGAACTAAAAAAGATTTTGGATTTTCCGTTGACCTAAAAAAAAGTGCTTGGCCAAAAGAGACAACTTCTACGGCGTCAACGGTATATTCCTCTTGTCCTTCGTTTTTACTACTTTTGACAAGAAGTTTACACCCATCTTTAGGTGTAATAATGGTTTCAATAATAGGTTCTCGAGTAAAGTTCACGGTATTTTTCCTTTATATCTGAACAGTGTGTTCATGTTATTTTTTCTTTAGACGCCATGTAATTCATTAAGTCTACAACACGATGAGCATAGCCCATCTCGTTGTCATACCAGGCGATTAATTTATAAAAACGGTTATTCAATGCTATTCCTGCTCCTTTATCAAATATGCAGGAATAGGATGTTCCGATAAAATCGGAAGAAACAGCCTCTTCCTCTGAAAACAACAAATATCCTTTCATTGCTCCCATAGAAGATTGTTTAACTGCTTCACAAATCTTTTCGTACGTTGTCTCTTTTGACAGACGTACGGTTAAATCTACAACAGAGACATCGGCTGTTGGAACTCTAAAAGCCATCCCTGTTAATTTTCCTTTCACCGCAGGAAGGCACAATTCTACGGCTTTAGCAGCACCTGTGGCTGCTGGAATAATATTCAACCCTGCAGCTCTTCCGCTACGCCAATCTTTGTTAGATGGGCCATCGACAGTCGGTTGAGACGCTGTCAATGAATGCACTGTAGTCATTAGCCCTTCATCTATGCCAAAATTGTCTAGCAAGACTTTTGCAAGCACCGCTAAGCAATTGGTCGTACAAGAGGCGTTAGATACCACTCTATCCTTATCAGGATTATAGGTTGTGTGATTCACTCCCATGACTAAGGTGGGTAAATCCCCCTTAGCAGGCGCTGTAATAATCACACGCTTTGCCCCTGCATCTAAATGCTTCTTAGCATCACTTGCATGAGTAAAATGGCCAGTTGCTTCGATTACATAGTCAATTGCAGTCTGTTTCCATGGCAACTGTGTGATATCTTTTTCTGCAAAGACAAGGATTTTTTTTCCATTAACAATTATACCATCTTTGTCTGCTTGGATGTCACATATAGCTTTGCCATGGACACTGTCATATTTTAGCAGATAAGCTAAATTAGCGGGAGAGACAAGATCATTAATTGCAACTATTTCAAGTTTATTTGCCTGAGAGTCAGCCAATATACGAAGTATTAACCGTCCAATCCTTCCAAAACCATTAATAGCAACCCTAATAGACATAATTAATTTTTTACTAAGAGTATTTTTCTTTGATGATAATTGAGTTTCTATAGATTGTAAAGAAGCAATTATACTCCAACAAACTAAAAATTTGGTTTTTCGACCGTGCCAAAACCTCTAGATTTGACGAGTGTGAACAGGGCTGTATTAATTCAATACTGCCCTGTTCACACTCGTCAAATCTAGAGAGTTTTCGCATCGGTCCAAAAGCCAAATTTTTAGTTTGTTGGAGTGTAAAGAAAAAAAAAGGGGAAATCTCTTTCCCCTTTGAATTTAAGAGATGAACTCAAGGATACAGGTAGGAGAATTATCTCCAACACGTTCGCCTAGACGAATGAGTCTTGTATACCCACCATTTCTGCCTACAAAGCGCTCTACAAGAGGGCCAAACAACTTGGTAATAAGAAGATGTTTGCCTCGAGGTTGTTCTTTTTCTGCCTCTACTTTTTTCTTAGCTGCACGTGCAGTTTTTGGAGAGACAGCTACTTTGGTGATCATCAAATCAGCAATCGCTTGTCGTTTACTAGCTAGAGTATTTTTTTTCGCTAGTGTGATTAGACGATCAGCATGTCTTTTCAGTTCTTTGGCTTTGGCAACGGATGTTTCTATACGCCCGTGTTCAATCAAAGATTTCAACATATTAGCAATCAAACAACGTCTATGAGACGCTGTTCTACCTATTTTAAATGTGTGTTTTCCGTGTCTCATACTTCGGTACCTGCTTTTTGAGAAAGATAATCTGTAATGACTTGTTTAACGTTGTCTCTTGTGATGCCAAAACGAGATAAATCCATACCTAAAGATAATCCCATTTCTTCTAACTTAGCTTTGATTTCATTGAGAGATTTCTTGCCAAAGTTACGGAATTTTAACATCTCAGGCTCTGGCATAATGACGAGTTCTGCAATTGTTTCGATATTAGCGCCTGACAGGCAATTTGTCGATCTAACTGACAATTCGATCTCATTAATCTTAAGAGCCAGCTTTTGCATAACAGCATCTTTATCTGTATTCGATTCGATCTCATCTTGATCAAAAGAGAGTTTATGGACTGCAATCTCATCAAAGATTTGGAAGTGTAAGATTCCAATTTGAGTTGCAAATGTTAACGCTTCCTCGGGAGAGATCCGTCCATCGGTAGTCACTTCTAAGATCAGACGATCAAAGTCAGTGTCTTGTCCAACACGCGTATTCTCGATGAAGTAATTGACAACTCTGACAGGGGAAAACGCTGAGTCAACGATGATTTCATCAACAACTTTATCGCGAATTTCATGACGCTCTGAAGGAGTATACCCTCTTCCAAAAGCAACTCTTAAGTCGACTCTTTTCATCATCGGCTTTGTCACTGTGAAAATCAAAAGATCTGGATTGACGACATCGAACTCAGAAGGATTGATGAGATCTTTCAGTGTCACAGCATAGTGTCCACCATTTTTATCAAGCATATCTCCTGTGATATCGAGAAGCTTTGTCACCATTTTTGGCTCGCGTGAAATCCCTTCTTCTTCTGTAGGAAGTTTTCTTAAAAGAGCACCTTTTAAGTTCAGGATAATGTGTGTCATATCCTCGACGATCCCTTCGATGGCCGTATATTCATGAGGGACACCTTCTAGGCGTACTGACATGATTGCAGGGGCCTCCATTGACGTTAGCATGATACGACGTAACGCATTTCCAATAGTATGTCCGAAACCACGTTCGAAAGGCTCTGCAATAAAACGACAGAAATTATTTTTCTTCTGCATTTCATCGACTTTGATTTTACTTGGCAATTCAAACTTGCCATACTTTACTGCCATGACTTAAATCTCCTAAAATAATCTATTAACTTTTAAACGCGTCTTCTCTTACGGGGACGGCAACCATTATGAGGCACAGGTGTTTTATCTCGAATAATAGTAATATTTAATCCTGAACTCTGAAGTCCGCGGATGGCTGATTCTCTGCCGGCTCCTGGACCTTTCAAGTTGACTTCAATCTCTTTCATCCCAGCAGCCATAGCTGTCTTTGCTGCGTCTTGAGCAGCCACAGTTGCCGCAAATGCTGATGATTTACGTGAACCTGCGTACCCTACTTTGCCAGCCGATGCCCAAGAGATCACATTTCCTGAAAGATCAGTAATGGCTATAATTGTATTATTAAAGGTAGCTCTTACATGAGCAATGCCATTCGGAACATTGCGATGAACTTTTTTACGAGCTTTAACGATTGGTTTCTTAGTATCGGTTTTTGCCTGTTCTTTCATTTTTATTTCTTCTTGTTAGCTACGGTTTTTCTCTTTCCTTTACGCGTTCTAGCATTCGTACGAGTTCTTTGACCACGTACAGGTAATCCTAGGCGATGACGCATGCCTCTATAAGAATGGATGCTGATTAATCGCTTAATGTTGTTTTGAATTTGACGACGCAAATCTCCTTCTACAATGTATTGTGATTGAAGAAGAGCATTCAATTTGGCGATATCATCTTCTGTGAGACGATGAGCACGCATATTAGGATCTAAATTTAATTTAGCAATAAGTTGATTGGCCAATCTACGACCTATCCCATACAGATAAGTCAAAGCTATTTCTAATCGTTTGTTATCAGGGATATCTATCCCAATCACTCGAGGCATGTGTAAAATCCTTTTTTAAATGTCTTAACAGTCTACTATAAAGACTGGTTTTATTACAATCTTTTCCTAAAATATTAACGTCCTCTCAGACGTCCTCGCTTCATAAATCCATCGTATTTTTTCATGAGCAGATGTGATTCGATTTGCTTTGTCGTATCTAAAACAACACCCACTAAAATAAGAAGAGAGGTCCCTCCAAAAAATTGGCTAATTGTAGAATCGACCCCTAAAATTCTACCAACTAACATAGGTAATATGGCGATCAAAGATAAAAAAATAGCCCCT
>CAYUZN010000005.1:0-25962 GCA_964449295.1 uncultured bacterium
CGATGGTACTGCACACAAGAGTGTGGTAGAGTAGGTCGCCGCCAGGTCTTTTTTTATAAACACTATGAAATTCTTTTATCACATTCTTTTTTTATCTCTTACTCTCACTGTTTCCTCTGTTTTTTCTATAGATATAAATAAATTTCCCCTTCCTCCTAAATCCATCTTAAGTAAATATGAGAAAGATCAAGAGATTGCTAATTGTATCACTGTTGGCTCAGAAAAAATTCATTGGAGAAATAGATATAAGAAAATAGGAGTAAAATATTTTTCTCAAGAAGAATTGGATAATCTCGTTGTTACCGTTAATGCACAGGGTCTTTTGACTTATAAGGGCATCCCTCTTGCTCCTGGTTCTTATGAGTACATCTTGTCTCAAGAAGGAAAGCTTCTTGCGTTCTTAAGAAAAAATCGACGTGGCTCCAATCTCAATTCTGAATTAACACAGTGGTTTAAAAATCAGACCTTAAAAGATCCCTCGCTTTTTGTGAATGCGTCTACAAAAGAGCCTTTATTTTATAGAGTAATCTGTAAACATTCCTCTTTAAGTCATGGACATCCTGTTCTCTGTGTCGGAGATTTTTCTATTGAAACAGAGGGTGCCCCCTCTTTTTTCAGTAATAACTCTGGGCACTACCGCCTCAAATCGGTATATATGAAAAATCTTGCCTACTATCTTAACGCTGCTGGCTTAAAAGACTGTCAGTTCCATTTGTTTTATAAAAATGCAGAAAAAAAGATGAAAAAACACATTGTTTCTCTTAGAGATGTTTTGAATGCATCGGAGGATGATCCTATTTTTAATGAATAGATCTCTTTCGAAACTAAGGTTCAGTCGAATTTCGGGTTCTTTTGAACCGATTCAAGAAAAGACGATGACATTATTTTCTGCTGAGCACTTAAGGGAAATCAGAGCATTCTCAGCACGGTTGCTTACTAGAGGATCTTTCTTCATCATCATAGCAACTATACGATCTGTGAGATGAGTTTGTACAGCACGAGCAAGAGGTCTTGCACCCATCTCGATATTATAACCTTCCGAGATGAGAAACTCTTTAGCTTTTTCATCAAGAGAAAGACAAATAGATTGTTTTTTCAAGCGTTCATTGACTTTGGTTATTTCTAATTCGATCATTTGAGTCATCGTCTCTCTTGCCATGGGATTGAAAATCACAGTATCACTTAAACGGTTACGAAATTCAGGGGTGAAGTGTTGCTCTATTGCTACTTCGATATTCTCACACATAGTGTTATAAATTGCATCCATATCTGTCATATTATTTAGATCGGCTAGATTGGCCCCTAAATTAGAGGTCATGAGGATAATTGTGTTGCGAAAATCGATTTTTTTGCCAGCAGAGTCAGAAGTTTCTCCTTGTCCTGCGATGGCAAGTAGAATCTTAAAGATATTAGGATGAGCTTTTTCTATTTCATCGAGAAGTATAATGGTGGTAGGATGCCGGCGGACTTCTTCTGTTAGCTGCCCCCCTTCCGCATGATTTACATATCCTGGAGGAGATCCAATGAGTCTGCTAATACTATGTGGTTCTTGAAATTCTGCCATATTAAGTATGAGGAAGTTTTCTTTGCTCTGAAGGGCAAGCTCTTGAGCAAGTCTGGTTTTTCCAACTCCTGTTGGGCCAGCCAATAAGATAAATCCTCGAGGTGTATCGGGTGCATTGAGATTAAAACGACTTCTAAAGATCACTTGGCAAACAGCGTTAACTGCTTCGTCTTGTCCTAGGATTGTTGTTTTTAGATTTTTTTCTATCAGCGCAAGCTTCTCTAGTTCTTCATTTGTAGTTTTTGTAATAGAAACGCCGGATAGGTCTGTCACAACCGTTTCAATCATGGCTGTATCTACAATGGGTGGAGACGTTACTAAGTCTGTGGAAGAAGAATCATTAGTACTAGCTGTAAAACAAGCTTGCTTGATCACTCTGATAGCTTGATCTAGAACAGGATTATGAGGAAAATGATGCGCACAGAGTGACACGGCTTGTTCAATAGCCTCCTCTTTCAATGTACACTTGTAGGAGGCTTCATATTGAGGTTTGAGTTTTAAGAGAATCTGACGACTTTGATCTGAAGAAAGTGGTTGGATAGGGATAGTCATAAATTGTTTGACTAAACCAGGATAAGAATCTTGCAAGGGTTTGTTATCTTGCGTTGTGGAGGTGGCGATACAGAGAATTCTCTTTTTTTCAAGAGCAGGCAAGAACATACCTACAAGAGGCGAAGAATTATTTGTATAACCACGGCTCATAGCTGTAAACATATTATCAATCACCATGATGTCATTTTTGCCCATGCTATTTAACAAGCCCTGAAATTTCATTTCAAGCTGTCCTTGCCATTGAGTATTTTCCAGGAAACTGACTGGATCGAACTCGATCAATCTTTTCCCTTTTAATGGATGATTTGGAGTTTCAGCTATTTCTTGAATGAGTCTGTTGATAAGGGCTGTTTTTCCAACACTTGGATCTCCTAAGAGTAAGCAATTTTCTTTGCGTACAAGCGCATCAGTCAATAGCTTAAGTTCTTTCTCTCTTTCAAGAGCAGGTTGCAGCTGCCCTTCTTGGCAGAGAGTTGTTAAATTAGTTCCATGCGTATTAATTTTTGTGATTAATGATATTGCAATAACAAGTGTAGTCATTGTGGCAAAAAAGATGACAGCAATTAGAGCTACTTTTTTAGCAAGTTCATGAAAAGCTTGAGAAGATGCAGGAGTCAGTGGTCCCGTAAAGGAGCCTAGCCCAATTGATCTGATTGCTTCCATAGATCCCTTTGTTTTAAAGGGAGTATTTTAAAGGATATATAAAATAAATGCTAGAATATAAAGGAGGCCTCTTTGAGGAGGCCCATCTTATTTAAGTTCCTTGGCTGTCAGGGGAGGGACCTGCAATCGCCAGATGGCTTTTAGAATCTGTTAGACCGCCTTCTTGATCGATAAAGACGATTTTATCGCCATCAACGGTGGCAAGAAGTGACCCTGCGGCTTTACCCATCTTATTGAGAAGAAGTTTTTCAGCTAGAGGATCTTCGAGGTACTGCTCGATGACACGGCGCAAAGGTCTTGCACCCATCTCCGGCTCAAAGCCTTTAGAGACGAGGAAGTGTTTGGCTTTTTCATCAAGAGAGATGAAAATGTTTTTACGAGCAAGGCGCAGTTTCACTTTTTCAATCTCGAGATCGATGACCTGGAGGAGGTTTTTATGATCAAGCGGTTTGAAAATAATTGTGCCATCTAAACGGTTGATGAATTCAGGTTTGAAGTGTTTTTTCATCGCCGTATTGATAGCCTCTTGCATTTTCTTGTAGTCGAGCATCCCTTCTTGCGCTCCAAAACCAACTTCTGTTGACCTGCGAATGAGATCAGCTCCTAAGTTGGAGGTCATGATGATGATCGTGTTGCGGAAGTCAATTTTTCTGCCAAAAGAATCCGTAAGTCTACCTTCTTCAAGAATTTGCAGAAGGAGGTTCATCACATCGGGGTGTGCTTTTTCAATCTCATCAAAGAGCACAACGCAGTAAGGTCTCTGACGAATTTGTTCTGTCAGTTGACCACCTTCTTCGTGTCCAACATAACCAGGAGGAGAGCCTGTCATACGACTGACAGCAAATTTCTCCATGTATTCAGACATGTCGACTTGAATGAGGGCATCTTCACCACCGAACATGTCGATAGCAAGACGTTTGGCAAGCAGTGTTTTTCCAACACCTGTAGGTCCTAAGAAGAGGAAAGCACCAATCGGTCTATTCGGA
Organism: uncultured bacterium; assembly: GCA_964449295.1. GTDB lineage: Bacteria > Chlamydiota > Chlamydiia > Chlamydiales > Rhabdochlamydiaceae > CANJJB01. Next base: position 3,766 of record CAYUZN010000005.1, read on the forward strand.
TCTTTAATGTCAGCCCGGCTTCTGCGGATCGCTCTGCAGACAGTGCTGATGGCATCATCTTGTCCAATGATCTTACTCTTGAGAACTTCTTCCATTTTCAAGACTTTGGCTGTTTCTTCTTCTGTCAGTTGTGTGAGAGGAATGCCCGTTTGTTTAGCGACAATGGCTGCAATCTCTTCCTCATCGACAATCACTTGATGCTCTTCTTTATTGTTTTCCCATTCTTTAATGATTTGTTGCAGATGCTCTCTGAGCGTTTTTTCTTTGTCGCGCAGTTTGGCAGCTTTCTCATACTCTTGCCGAGCAATCGCATCTTCTTTAGCCAAACGCACCTCTTCGATTTCCATATCGTATTTACCGATATCTTGCGGTTGACTCATGGTGGCAATACGGGCTTTGGCACCTGCCTCATCAATCAAATCAATGGCCTTGTCTGGTAAAAATCTGCCAGCAATGTAGCGATCAGAGAGGTAGACAGCTGACTGAATGGAGGTGTCTGTGTAAATGCAGTGATGGTGACTCTCATATTTAGCTTTAAGACCTGTGAGAATCGCAATGCTGTCTTCTGTTGACGGGGGAGCTACGAGAATCTTTTGAAATCTACGCTCTAGTGCGGCATCTTTTTCAATGTGTTTGCGATACTCATCGATTGTGGTAGCACCGATACACTGGATTTCACCACGTGCCAAAGCAGGTTTTAAAATGTTAGAGGCATCGATAGCACCTTCCGCAGCGCCAGCTCCCACAATTGTGTGGATTTCATCGATGAAGAGAAGAATGTTGCCATTTTTCTTAATTTCATCCATGACAGCTTTGATTCTCTCTTCAAATTGCCCACGGTATTTTGTGCCGGCAATCATGAGTGTGAGATCAAGAGAGATGAGCTTTTTCTTAGCGAGATTATCTGGCACTTCACCTTTAACAATCGCTTGAGCAAGACCTTCGACAATCGCTGTTTTGCCAACACCTGCTTCTCCAATGAGAACAGGGTTGTTTTTACGCCGTCTGCACAGAATCAAAATAAGGCGTTCCACTTCATCTTTTCTGCCGATGACGGGATCTAGCTTGCCTTCTCTGCAGAGCTCTGTGAGGTCGTGGCCGTAAGCTTTTAAAGCCGGCATTTTATCACCGGACAGAGGCCCTTTATCTTGAGATTTACCCTGGTTAGGTCCTTGTGGGTTGCTCCCAATACCCATCGGCGGGAGTTGGAGGTTGAAAGTTTCAAGTTCTTTTAAGACTTCTTTACGGATATCTTTTAAGTTGATGTTGAGATTTTCAAGAACTTGAGTCGCAACCCCATCTGTTTGTCTTAAAAGAGCTAAAAGAAGGTGCTCTGTTCCGACATAGTTGTGATTGAGGGAAGCTGCTTCTTCATTCGCAAATTCAAATACTTTTTTGACTTTGGCAGTCAGTGCCGGATCGCCATAAACCTGGATTTCAGGACCGAAGCCTACGAGTCTTTCCACTTCTTGTCTCACCACTTCATAGTCGAGATTAAGGTTGCGCAGAACATTGACGGCAATCCCTTGTCCTAATTTGAGAAGTCCCAGAAGAACGTGCTCTGTCCCCAAATAATTATGGTTGAGTCTCTGCGCTTCTTTTTTTGCAAGTTTGATGACTTGCTTAGCTCTATTGGTAAATTTATCAAACATATGTGGCCAAGCCCCCTACTGTAGGATTTTAGGTCTTTTGAGCCTTTTTTGGCAAATCGGCAAATGAATAGCAAGAAAATTTTTTAAAAATGACAGCTTCATTAATTTTTGATATAATACACCTTATTTTTCTTCGGAGGGAAAATATGATCTGTCCAATAAGTTGTCCCTCCCTTGTTTCTTCTACGACAACTATTTGTAATGTCGGTTGGAAAGTGTCAAAAATAGCTATGGCCGCAGGCGCTGCTCTAGCAGGTCTTTCTATGGTTGTCTATGCTTTGTCCCCTAGAAAATTTAGCGACCTTAGTCATATTTTTAATGATGTACCGGATCGTTTGGGAATTGTTTTCTGTATAAACAACCATTTGTTGACTGGTTCCATAAAGCAATTCGAAGGTATGCCTTCTTTTTTTATGGGATCAGGTAGTTCCATGCTTTTTTTAACCCACCTATTTAAGTGTGTTAATGCGGCTAAACCAGGTTATGATTTGTTGTTAGAGAAGTTACCTGTTTATTTGGATTATATGTTAAGAGATGGAGGATTAAATGGTGTTCAGATAGAAATAATATTAAAGATTATAGAGAGTTGTGCAAAAAACCAACAAAAAAAAGCAGAATCAATACTTGAAAAATTAGCCGCTATATTCACTGAATACGGTTTTTTTGGTCGCGGCTATTTCTATGTGCTTAAAACTACCATGAAGAAGGAAATGGCAGAAAAAACACAGTTTCTTAACATTTTAAATCAAGCAGATACCAATTTAGAAGATAAAATGACCAACGCTTTAACTCTTTTAAAACAATTAAACAACCGAGATGAGACAAGCTGTCCTGCTGATTGTTATGAAGATCAAATTTCCCAGTTGTTAAAATCAAAAGAAATATTATTACCGGATGATTTCGGAGATAATTATCACTGTTATATTCATTATTTCTTTTCAAGAGTGCTTAAGAATTCTCCAAATCAAGAACAGATGTTTGAGGATAATTCTAAGATTTTGAAGACTCTTATTAATAAATATAAAGGTCCAGGTCGGCAAATAGGTGATTTTGCTGATACATTTGAAAAAGGGCTTAGTGTTCTAAAAACAGACACATGCAAGAAAAAAGTTCTTTATTGGATTGAAACAGCCATTTGTATTCCTCATTTTACATCTGATCAACAGATTGAATCTTGTGCATGGATTGTTTTATTGCTTGGAAACGAATATCTAAAATTGAATGACTACGAAGGATATCAAGAAATGTGTGAAAGATTCAAGAGCCCTTTCATGCATAACACAAATAAGCTTTTTTTAAAGGCAGGAGTTGTGATGTTTTTCATAGGGTGCTATATGTTAAAGGATTTATTCCTTAAACGAAGTAGTATTTAAAATGACAGTTTCATTAATTTGCAGTACAATATGCTTTATTTTTTCTTCGGAGGAGAAATATGGTCTCTCCAATAAGTTGTGGCTCTTTTGATTCTTGTAAAACAATTATTTGTTCTAAAGCAGGTAGCGAAGTGCTAAAAATAGTTGGGGCTGCATGCGCTGCTCTAGTAGGTCTTTCTATGATTGCCAGTGTTTTTTTTCCACAAACATTGAAGATTTTTAGGTGCCTTGGCACCTGAGGGAACCCTAGATCTGATTTTAAAGATACGTGCTCTTTGTTCTAAGACTATAACATCGCAAGACTCATTGACTCCTGTTATACCAAAAGAAGGTGAGCTTGGTTTGGTTTTCATGAGATTGTTTCTTCTGAAAAATCAGCATCATATTTTTGAAAAACATATTTTTGCTTGCTTGGATAATTCTCTAAATCCTAAGGGTGTAAAAAAAGTCTTAGAGATTATTGGAGATTTGATACAATTGAATAAATTAGATCTTGTTCCAAGAATATTTGAAACTTTAATAAAGAATTTGGATGACAAGAAGTATATTTTCCCCCCAAAGAGAATTAAAAAATATTTTAACTGATGCAGCGAAGAGTGACCGACAAAAAGTAGAAGAAGCTCTTCATTTAGTCACGCAATTTATTCTAGATAAATCTAGAGGAATGAGAGACAGTTGGGCATCTGATGCTCTAAAGAATCAAGTTAATCAATACTTTCAATCTGTTAAAGATTTGGGTGATAATCAATCCCAGATGTTTGAGCAAGCGAGCCAGGTTTGTGAAAAGGCTATCAACTCAGATGGTTATGTAGAACCCTTATGTTCTATATTTGAAGAAAACATGACGACGTTGAATCAAACACAAAAAAAATGGGTTCTTGATTGGATTCAGAGGAGTATTATTAAACCTCATCTTCAACGTTTTGAGCATATGGATAATTTTATTTTATTGGTTACAACTGAATATGCAAAATTAGATGATACTCAAGCGTTGTTGCAGATGTGTGATGACTTTGAAAATATTTTGGCGCGTCAGGAAAAGAGAAGAACCTTAAAATGGGGAGCTTTATTTTTGTTTTTCGCAGGTGTATTGATGGTGGATTCTAGGCCTAAGAAGTTATTTTGAGTCTTCTAAGAGACTTCTTCCTTCTCTTTCTTCCTCTGTGAACTCTGTGGTGATGCATCTTATTTTATTTAAGTTGAATTCAAGAAAATTTTTAACACAGAGATCACAAAGTTCACAGAGGAAGAGAGAAAATTTCAAAATCAATCCACACTTTAATCTGGATGACAGATTCCATAATTTGTGATATAGTTTGCTTTATTTTTTCTTCGGAGGGGAAATATGGCATCAGCAGTCAGTGGCTCCAATCAGGTTTCTAATACAATTTTTAGTGTAAAAGGCAGGGAAGTGTCAAAAATAGTTGGGGCTGCATGCGCTGCTCTAACAGGTCTTGGCATGGTTTTTTATTCGCTTTTTTCCAAAAAATTTGAGGTTATCGATGAGATCTACGTTCCTAAAACGATTTTGAAGGTACGAAATATTTTGTCTAATTCTTTGACTGAGGAAAGTTATCGGTTCAATGAACAGGATATTCAGCTTTTCGTAGCCTATCATAAAAAACTGCCAAAAAGAAGCCAACCAGAGGAAGAGGATAAGCTTATGCGGGCATTTATTGACTGGGGATTATGTAACCTCAACACTCTAAAAATATTGATGGAAACTATAACAGGGTTAGAATTCACAGATGATAGACAGTCAAAATCGGCTAGGATGATGTTATTCACTGTCCAACAAAAATTATCAGAGAGTGCGCGAACTGATTTTATAACACAAGACCAAAAAGATTCAATGATAGCAATTTTGGAGTCAAAAGATAAGGCCGTAGAAGATAGAGCAAAAGAAGTTTTTGAGTTAGTGGAAAAACAATTAGAGGAAAAAGAGCTAAAAAATGGTAAAGCAGCACATCTTGGTGTCGAAGACTTCTTTTCAATGGTTGAAGCAAATCAAAATAATACAGCTGTTTTGGAAGCAAAATTACAGGAATTAGAAAATGATGCAAACTCTTCTGAAGTTAGGGAGATCGAATTTTACTTTTATCCTTCCTTCAAAAAAGGGCTTGAAAAGATGGCGGCTGCCCGTAAGAGAGATGTTCTCAAGTGGATTGAGAGGGTCATTATGACTGCTTTCCCTGACAATTGTGAAAAATTTATTTTGTTGGTTGCGCGCGAATACCTGAAATTAGGTGATCTTGTTAGCTATAATCAAATGTGTCGAACACTGGAAGAGAATCTATCACATCGGAAGAGGAAATTATTCTTGTTGCGTACAGCAGTTGGTGGTATAGGTGCTCTTTGCTTCTTAATGAGTGCTTATTATTGCTTTCGTACTTATAGGTCTTAATGATTCTTTAAGGGGAGACTCTTCAAGTGGCTTGGGAAATTCTGGATACAGGCAGACGCTCTGCACAAGACAATATGGCCATTGATGCCTATCTGTTAGAGACATTAGGAGAGAGGCAGGATCCAATTGTGCATTTTTATGAGTGGGAAGGTGACTGTGCCACGTACGGCTGTTTGACAGAGCCAAAAAATTATTTGAACGAACAAGGGGTGCTTCGTCAGGGGCTGTCATTGGCGCAGAGATCGACAGGGGGCGGGATTGTTTTTCATAGCTGGGACTTTGCTTTTTCGTTTTTAGTGCCGGCGACATCTGAATTTTTTTCATCTAATACGCTAGACAATTATGCCTTTATCAATAAGATTGTGTGTCAGGCGGCTAAAGAGTTTTTAGGAAATCACTCTTTGACCCTCACAGCTGTTGATTTTCAAGGAAAAGATTCTGCGTGTAGCAGATTTTGCATGGCAGGGCCTACAAAATACGATGTTGTCCTGGAAGGGAGAAAAATTGCAGGCGCTGCGCAAAGAAAATGCAAACAAGGGTTTTTACATCAAGGAATGATAGCGCTTGGCGTGCCGCCTGAAGAGTATTTGGAGGCTGTTTTACTACCGGGGTCTCAAGTGAAAGAGTCGATTTTGGAAAATACATTTCCTTTGCTTGAAAAAGGAGCCTCTCAAGACGATATGAACTCTGCACGTCATCAACTCAAGGAGCTGATTGAAAAAAATCTATATGAACATGCCTAAACAACAAAAAAATGCGATTAGTCCGACGAGAGAAGAGAATTATCCTGAATGGTACCAGCAGGTTTTAAAAGCAGCCGATCTGGCTGAACACTCACCTGTCAGAGGCTGCATGGTGATTAAACCATGGGGTTATTCTATTTGGGAAAATATGCAAAAGATCCTCGATACAAAATTTAAAGAGACGGGTCATCAAAATGCGTATTTCCCACTTTTTATTCCTCTGAGTTATTTAGAGAAAGAAGCAGCACATGTCGAGGGATTTGCTAAAGAGTGTGCCGTTGTGACGCATCATAGGTTGGAAGTGGGAAAAGATGGCAAACTTGTGCCAGCAGGGCCTTTAGAAGAGCCTTTGATTGTGAGACCGACATCTGAGATGATTATCGGTGAGATGTTTTCTAAATGGGTTGAATCGTACCGTGACCTTCCGCTTTTGATCAATCAGTGGGCCAATGTTGTGAGATGGGAGATGCGCACGCGTCTTTTTTTAAGAACGACAGAATTTTTGTGGCAAGAAGGGCATACTGTGCATGCGACAGAAAGAGAGGCGATGGAAGAGACGCTGCGGATGCTGACTATTTATGAAGAATTTGCCAAAAAGACACTCGCAATTCCTGTGATTAAGGGAGAAAAAACTCCGTCTGAGAGGTTTCCTGGAGCTGTTGCCACTTACACGATTGAAGCGATGATGCAAGATCGCAAAGCTCTGCAAGGGGGAACATCCCATTTTCTGGGGCAAAATTTTGCTAAGTCATCGGAGATCAAATTTCGGGATGCAGACGGGAACGTCTGTTATGGCTGGACGACATCGTGGGGGGTGACAACACGTCTTATTGGCGCACTTGTGATGGCGCATAGCGATGATGATGGACTTGTTCTTCCTCCTAAAATCACTCCTGTCCATCTTGTGATTGTCCCCATCATTCATAAAGAAGAGATGAGGCAGTCGGTTATGATTTATTACAATTATTTAGAGTGGGAATTGAGTCATTTAATGTATGATGTTAAAGCTGTGAGTGTCAGAGTCGATGAGCGAGATATGCGAGGCGGTGATAAAACGTGGTCCTGGATCAAAAAAGGAGTGCCTTTAAGACTTGAAATTGGTCCACGAGATATTGAAAAAGATCAATTGCTTCTCATGAGACGAGATAGACCTCATAAAGAGACAACGCCTTTCACACGAGGACTATTGGTTGCTAAACTCTCTGAGATTTTGGAAGAGATGCAAACAGCGCTTTATGATAAGGCCTTAGAGTTTCGTAAAAGACACACGCATAAAATTGACACTAAACAGGATTTTTACGATTTTTTCAATGCCAAAGATCAAGAGTCTATCCACGGTGGCTTTGCTTATGCTCATTGGTCTGAAGATGAGGCAGTCGAAAGACAAGTGAAAGAAGATTTAGGTGTGACGATTCGCTGCATTCCTTTAGAAGGTGAAGAAGAAGAAGGTGTGTGCGTCATAACAGGGAAGAAAAGCCCAAGACGAGTTATCTATGCAAAATCTTATTAAGGAATGTTTATGTTAACATTTTTGAGAAAGCATCAACGTTTTTTTTTCATGGTGGTGGCAACTGTCACAATCGCGTCTTTCTTGTTTTTTGGCACAGTCAGTCAAATGGCTGTTGAAGAGAGAGTGGTTGATAAAGAGATGACAAAAGCCATTGATGGCTCATCCATTATGGAAAAAGATGTTCGCTCGATGTTGAAATTCTTCTCATGTACAGGTAGCGATTTTATTCAGAAAGATTTGCTCTCAACAGGTCTTGGGGTGATTGTAGCTGAGAAATACTTTGATGAGATCAAAGGTGAATTTAAAGAGCGTCTTGAAAAAGCCAAACACTACCGCCCTTATGCGCACCCTGAAGCACCGTTTATCAATGTTGAAGAGATTTGGCACAGATTCTCACCTGAGATGGCAACTAGAGTAGCTTATGTAAAAGAAAGCCCTTTATCTCCTGATGGATTTGCTCTTTTTTGCAGACTCTATCTGGATCAATCGACGTTTTCTCCTGCGCTGCTGCAAAAGATTTTACTCTATCAGCAAAAGCAATTTGAATGGATCCACAACGATCCCTCTTTATCAGAAGAGAGGCTAACTCTTTTTGGATTTAGGTCGTTAGAGGATTGGTTTGGGCCTAAATATCTCGAGAAAGTCACCCTCATGGTGATGAACGCTGCTAAAATTGCTGAAGAAAAGGGGTATCAGATTGCCAAAGAAGAGATCAAGACAGATCTTGTAAAGCACACGCTTGATTTTCTAAAATTTTCGGCTCATCAAGAGGGTGCTACTTACCGAGATGCGCAAGATTTCTTGCGTCATCAGCTCTATGTGAATCAAATCGATGAGAGCTCAGCGCTCAAGGCTTGGAAAAACATCATGTTGTTTCGCAGATTGTTTGATGAAGTGGGACAGGGGATGTTTTTAGATAATCTCGTCTACCATCAATTTGCAGATTATGCCGGAGAATCGGTGACTATTGAAAGGTATCAGCTGCCAGCTTTACTTAGATTTCAAAATTTTCGCGATTTTCTCAAATTTCACTATTATGTCGATGCGGTAGCTCCTAAAACCAAATCTCATCTCACAAAACTTCCTTTGCAATTTTATGATATTGAGGAATTAGAAAAGCGCTGTCCACAACTCGTCACCAGCAAATTCTATTTAGATGTCTGTAAAGTTAAACAAGAAGATATGGCAGAACGCATCACTCTCAGAGAGACTTGGGAATGGGAGAGCAGTGATTTAGGCTGGAGCCTTCTTGTCAAAGAGTTCCCGGTTTTAAAAAATGCCAGCTCTGATCGTCTTAAATTTTTAGACACACTTGATGACAAACTGAAAATTCAAATCGACACATTTGCAAGAGCGCATATTGTAGAGGCACATCCTGAGTGGATACAAGAAGTTTTGCAAAAAACAGATTCAGAAAAACGGCATGTGAATATTTGCACGCAAGGTGCAACAACTCCTTTTGATGATATCGAGAATGGCTCTAAATTAGTAGAGCTTTTGCAAGGTGTCACTATTGGAGAGAAAATCTCTTTTTACAGCCCTGATAAGAAGAGTTATTATGTCGTCACTGTGTTAGAAAAACCTGTGAAAAAAGAGATCATGACGTTTGAAGAGTCTCTCAAAGGAGATCTCATTGGTAAACTTCTCGATAAAAAATTGGAAGAGGCTTACCCCGATGTCAGAAAAAAAGATCCCTCTCTTTTTCAACTTTCAAATGGCTCGTGGAAAGCATTTAAAAATGTCTATGATGAAGTAGGCGCTCTTGTCTATCAAGATGCTCTAAAAATTGCTCCTAATCAGGTATCCCATTTTTCTGAGTATGCGGCAAGTAGATTGGCAGGATTCATGGAAGAGGCAAGAAAAAGTGTGATGAAAGAAGGCTCTTTATCACCCTATCTAGCCTCTCAAGGGGATCCTTTGAAAGATCAGTGGCAATTGATTAAATGTGATCAAGAGATCAAACGAAGTGATAAGACAACTTTTGCTAAAGGAGATATGTTTGAAACAGAAGATGGGAAGTGGTCGCAAGTTCTCTTGTCATCTCAAGGAGATGTGACATTTTTTAAATTATTGAAAAAAACAGTGGCACATGAATCTATCACTGAGCAGATCAATGAAGGTCAGAAATTTTTAAGCATGGATGCACAACGACTTCTCATGAATCAAGTTCTCAGTCGTATAGACGAGGCAGCGTTATGAAAGATTTATTAGAGTCTTTACCTGCTATCTATCCGCTTCATTTTTTTTCTCTCTCATCAGATTTAAATTATCTCGCAGATAGTGAAGAGCTCTTTTTCAAGAAAAAATTCTTGCTCCCTGATACATCAGAGTATTTAGCAGAAGAGCGTTTTGCAGATCTTTACATGGCCTGGAATCAAGAAGGGTTGTTTGTCGATGTCGATATTCATAAATCACTGGGAGATGTGCTCTATCCTGATTTTAGACAGGGAGATAGCATCGAGCTTTTTTTTGATACGAGAGATTTGAAAACAGCGGGATTTCCAACGAAATTTTGCCACCATTTTGTCATTCTTCCAAAAGAAGTGCAGGGGATTAAAGCGCAAGAGATCTCAAAATTCAGAGCTGAAGAAACCCATCCTCTCTGTGATTCCGATGAGATCGTGTCAGAGATGACCCCTACTAAAAAGGGCTTTAGCGTGCGCATTGGTCTGCCAGCTTCTATTTTACATGGCTTTGATCCTGCCTCATTTGATAGATTGGGGTTTACCTACCGCATCAACAGATCGTCAGGTGCTCCTCAACATTTTGCTATTTCATCCAAACAGTATGCACTTGAACAACAACCTGCGCTCTGGAGCAGTTTAAAACTTATTTCATAGGATATACCCCTTCCGGTTCAATCGCCTGCAAAAAGACTGAATTGAAAGCTCTCGCGATTGGATTATTCTTGAAGGGATAGTATTAAATTCAATACAATCCCTTCAATAATAATTCAATCCCGAGGCTTTGAATCAGTCCTTTTGTAGGCGATTGAATCGGAAGGGGTATACACCATGCTTAAATTTACAGATTCTCATGAATGGATTCGGGTAGAAAATGGTGTCGGCATAGTTGGCATCACAGCTCATGCTCAAAAGGAATTGGGAGATATTGTTTATCTCGAACTTCCGCAAGTTGGTAAAAGAGTTGTTAGGGGAGATGAAGCATGTGTTTTAGAATCGACAAAAGCTGCAGCTGATATCTATGCACCCGCCTCAGGAGAGATCATCGCTGTGAACTCTACTCTTAAAGAAACAACGCAGATGATCAATCAAGAGCCACAGACATCAGGCTGGCTCTTTAAACTCAAACTCTCTCAACCAGAAGAGCTAGATCAGCTTCTCGATGAGACGCAGTACCAGTCTTTGCTTTAAAAAACAGAAGAGTACGCAGCAAATATTTTCTCAAGAAGAGGAGGAATGGCACCATTATCTTCCAAAATCGCTTCACGCCATCTGAAAAATTTTAATAAGTTTTTTTCCTTTATTTGTTTAGACAAACTTGGTTCCCAGTGAGCGTGAGCAAATGTTTGGTGAAGGTAATTATAAATAGATGGAACAGTTTGTGATAGAGACTGAGTATTAGGCACCATAAAATGTGCCTCTCCCCAAATTTTTTGTAAAGTTGGCAAATGGGCATCAGGAAAAACATTTTTGAGAGCTAACTCTTTAGTAGGTCCCTCAAGAGTTTCGCTCAATCTAAGCCATCTCAATTGATAGGTCTGAGAAAAGCTAACTATTTGGGAGAAAGTATCGATGAGATAGGCCTTTCTTTTACCAGGAGAAAGAGCTAGTAGAGCGAGATTTGTCATTATACGATTGATGTACAAAGCTTGCTTGATTTTATGAGTAATAGGAATCGTATCCCAAAGAATGCTTGCTTTTTTTAGAAGATCGGAGTTTGTGTTGAGAAGGCTAGCAACGGCCAAGGATGGGGTAAAAAATTTCGACTTCCATACTATCAAAAAAGGAAGGACTGATACGCAAACCAAACCGATAGTTGCAGCTATTTTTAAAATTTCTCTTCGAGACTCCTCACTTTTTTCATCGATAATTTGAAAGATTTTATTTCTTAAATCCTGTAGCTTCGATTTCCATTCGTTGAAATCTAACAAAATGAACCATTCTTGAATTTTGAAAATAGTTGTTGTTAACTTGTGATGTCTATAGAGAGATGAAAGGGCTGCTTGCACAACATTGTAAATGTTGTAGTAAGTTTCTTCGGCAGTTCCAGACGTGACATGGGCTTGTAAAGAACCATACTTACAATCGGTAGCAATCACCTCAAGTTTTGCATGTAAATAGGGTTGTCTACACGTAGGGCAAGAAGGAAGATTGTTTTGATCAATACTTGCTAAATAAAAAAGAGGGCCTTCAAAAAGAGATAAAAAGAAAAAGAATTTATAGTCTATATTGCAAGCGGTAATGCTCATATGATTTTTTAACTCTGTCAATTTTTCAGTAGTCCAGGTGTTTAAGCACTGTTGATGAAAAACATGAGAAGCACAACTAAATATGGCAGGGTTTACCGTGCTGTCTAAGGTGATTAATGGATCTTGACAAATCGCACAGTTATTATCGTCATTGTCTGAAGAGGATAGCTTGGGAGTTAGCTTGAGAAAGTGGTAAATAATTTTAGCTCGAGATGTTTGTGGATGTTCTTCTTGTGTATAGTCAACCTCCTCCGATAATGAGAGCTGAGTCATTTCAGTGTCTCTAAAAGGATTACACCAAGAATTAGATCTTGTTTTTAAGTAACTATAGGTAGCTTCTACAAGATGGACAGTAAGCCAAAATTTGTTTTTTGTTAGACAAGACAGTAGGATATTAAATGCAATCTGTGTCTTTCGTAAGAGAGATATTAAGCCTTGTTGAAAAGGAATTGTTTCAGTTGTTTGAGCTTGTAAATCTAGTGTCGACAGACGGCTTAATAGCTTAGTTGCAGCCAGAATTAAAATACCACAAGTCACATGAGTGAGCCCCAGCCAATTTAATTCTTTAAAGATGCGCTTAATAGGTGACATAATCGAAATGTTATAGTCACGTGCAAGAATTTCTAGTAAGTCTTTGGAAGATAAAAAGAGAGATCCAGCATGCATCAGATTAAATAAGGATTGTATGTTATGAGCATAGGAAGTCGTTATTCCACAAAGAGTAAATCTCCAAGAGTCTCGCTTAAGATTCCCAGAAACTAAGCCGCTCATCGCAGCAACAAAACAAGAGTGAAAAATAGCCTCTAAAGCAACAGCCGTACAAGAAAGAGTAGAGGAAGGCTTGGAGAGAGCTACATTTAAAGCTGGACTCATAGACTCGCGCAAACGTGCTATAGAAGAAGTCATATGTGAGAATCTCCATTAATACTTGCAAAATAAGGATAAAGTAAGCTAGAATAATTTGCATCTGATATTATCAGATATGCAAAAGGAGACTGATTATGTTAACCAAAGTGCCCAAAAGGCTAAGTTCTAGTATGGTAAGACCCGCTTCTTCTGCTGCTATCAACTCTCAGTCATTTTTCTTTTTCTATTTTTTTTGGCTCTAGCCAAATCCTTCTTTTTTACCTAAACATTACCGATTGAACACAGACCTTTAAAAAGGTCTAAAATATTAAAAAATTAAAAAAATTATTTCTATGCGTTTTGGCGTGTAGATGCGGTTTTTTTATTGACTTTTGTCCAGCTATGGAATCGATTTAGTCATTATGGCATGAGAGCTTTGCTGCTTCTTTATATGATCGATGAACAAAAATTGTCAGATTCAACAGCGCTTGGCATTTTTGCCGTCTACTGCTGCCTTGTGGAGTTAGGTGGAGTTTTTGGAGCCTATATGGCAGAAAAAATGCTAGGCTTACGTCTAGCAGTTATGATAGGAGGGTGGTTGATTGGCATAGGCCATCTTTTACTTGCATTAGACTGTGATTTTTTTGTAGCGCTTGGCGTTTTGATTATAGGCTCTAGTCTTTACACAACCAATGTGGCAACTCTTTTGGGAGAGTTTTATCCTCCCGGTGACACTAGACGTGAACAAGGATTTACAATCTTTTATATGTCGATCAACATAGGGGCTTTTTTAGCCACTCTTCTCTGTGGCTACATAGCTAAAATGTATGGATGGAATTCGGGATTTGGGCTGGCTGCCATTGGCATGGTGCTGGCAAACATCTCTCTTTTAGTCTTTCGCTCTTGTTTAAATGGTAGAGGAGAGCCTCCATTGAAGAGAAAACAACTGCTCCCTGCTTTTGTGTTATCGCTGGGAGTAGCTATCTTGGCTCTACATCAACACAGTGTAGCTATAGCGATACTTCCTTGGATGGCAGGGGGAGTGTTGATTTGGATTTTTGCTCACATCAACGCTAAAGAGGTCATAATTTCAGTGGTAGGATTAATTGTTTTCTTTGCTGCTGGTGAGCAAATTAGTTCATCTCTACTTTTGCTTGCCGAGCGAACAGGAGCAGAACATATTCCGTCTGCAATACTTCTTGCTATTAATCCTTTTGTCATCATGATCGGAGGAGTAGTATCTTCTATCCTCTTGAGAAACATCAGAAGTGATAGAGTACGTTTTCTTCTTCCATTTGTGCTAGCAGCAGGAGCCTTTGGTCTTCTGTTTTTATTAGAGCCGAGTATTTTGTTGGTTGCGTGTGTGATAGCAGTCATTTCTTTTGCTGAACTTTTTATTGGGCCTTTAACTTACAGCGCATGTTCAGAAGCTGCTTTAGTGAATAAAGATCCTAAAGTTATGGCGTTAATGCCTCTCGGATTTTCTCTAGCAGCCTCATTAGGTGGAGTGTTTAGTCAAACACTGGCTGGCAATCAATTTGATATTGAAAGATATAGCCACGGTTTTGGACTGCTAGCTCTTGGTCTCTTAGTTGTAGGAGGAATTTTAGCAGGTTTTATCAAAGCATCTCGCAAACAGGTTGTGTCGCTATGAAAAATCAATGTACAATAATTACCAATATTGGTAATTATTGATTCCATGCAGAATATTCATTCAATGAAACCGGTTTTATGGATTGGCTCATCTCGGAAAGACTTGAAAAATATGCCAGAGAAAGTGCAATCAGAATTTGGTCACTCATTGAGAGAAATTCAGAAAGGCAGGGATCCAGGAAATACCAAGCTTCTTAAACATTTAGGAGAACCAGGCATTTCTGAGATTATTGTAGATGAAAGAGAAGGAACTTTTAGGGCTATCTATACGTTAGAATTTAAGGATGCAATAGCGGTCTTGCATGTATTTCAAAAGAAAAGTAAGAGTGGTATTGCGACACCGAAAAAAGAAATTGATTTAGTTCTTCAAAGACTTAAACAGGCTAGAGTTGATTATCAAGAATTCAAGAGGAAAAAATGAAAGAGAAATTATTTATTACTACCGAAAATATTTTTGCAGATCTTGGTTTAAAGAACGCTGAAGAATTAAAAGCGCGTTCGGATCTTATGTCAGAAGTAGTAGACATCATTCGCAACAGCAGTCTTAGTCAAAAAGAGATTGCTAAGGTTTTGGAAATTAGTGCACCAAAAGTTTCTGCTTTAATGACTGGTAAAATCAATGACTTTAGCAATGATACTCTTGTACACTATCTTACATTGTTAGGATGTAATGTAGAAATTAGAGTAATGCCTCGTCATCGTCGTATATTTAGATCGGTTAAAAAAGGTACAGTGAAAGTAAAAAGACCTACCTTAAGAAGAAAGGCTAGAGCGAAAATATAGTTATGCTACAATCGCTTGAAAGATTGCTTTTCAACCGATTGTGGTATAAAATTTATAAGGAATTCAGCAGGGAAAGTCAGCGTGAGAAAAAAAAGGCGATCGATCTTAGGTCTTGTTATTGTGCTTTGTGCAGTGGCAGGGCTTGTATTTGTTTTTAGAGGGTCTCTCATAACGGTTGGATTGCAGTGGATCATCAAGAGGTCTGTACATGAAGACTTATCCTATGAGGAAAAAAGCTGGAAAGATGGCTCTTTGTCCTTGAGAGGTGTCAAAGTTGGTCATCTTTTGTCTGCAGATCAACTAGATATTGATTTTGTGTGGAAGAGGCCTTTTTCTTTAGAAACCCAGGTGAATTTATCTCATCCAAAAATTGTCATCAATCCAGGTCAGAAAAAAGATGGGCTGGCAGCTTTTGTCATTCCCTCCTCTTTTCTTGCTATTAAGTGGAAGGTGGATGAGGGCGTTTTTGAAGTGCCTTATCAAGGAGAGACGAGATCTTTAAACTTTAATTTTTTAAGTGGAGAGAAGAAAGAAGAGATCGGGATATGGACTCTTTATGATGATGAAGGGGTTTTGCTTCTCTCTTTAAACCTTAGTCACGCAGATCATCAGGTGCAAGTTCTCATGGAGATGCCACCTGTCTCGCTAGAAAAGCTGCCGTTTTTAAATAGCCTTAGTACATCGTTTCATCAAAATGTTGACATTGGACTGCGTCAAAGCCCTGGGATTGAGATTGTCGAAGATGGGAGTAGTATTGCAGAAATACAACCCCCATCTTCGACAACTCAATCGCAGGAGCTTTCACGCAACTCCAATGTCAACATTTTGATGAAACGATGTACTAGTTGGGAAAAAGCAACTGGGACTATAACACTGCAAGGAGTGTTGTTTTTAGATAAAAAAGGAGAGATTAGCTCTCTATCGACATCGCTTCATGCGCAGTCACTAGCTCTTAAAAATTTGACAGGAGATTTTTCTTTAGAAGGGGAGTCTCTGCAAGCGTTATTGACGTATTCTGCTCAAGCAAACAAATCTTTTTGGGAGTTGCTCCAAATAGATGTCATGTTACAAAAGGCAAGTCTTTGTTTAGTAAAAGATCTCTTTAGATGTGAAGGGATATCAGGTCAATTAGGTGGTGTGGTTGGAAATGCAGATTTGAAACAACTGAGATGTCGCAATATTGAACTCTTAAATGGCTATGTTCAATTGCCATCAAAGCAGATACAAGGGTTTATTGAGAAAGCGAATTTTTCTGGAACGTTTGATCAAAAAGAGAGTTGGAAAATAGCGTCTTTTGAGTGTGATTTAACCCAAGGAACACTCTCTTCTCAAGATTGGGCAAGCAGTAACTTAAATGGAAAAATTACAATCTGTGATCATGCGTTTCAGAAGAGTCTTTTGAAAGGGGAATTTAAAGGAATGCCGGTTGAAATTTCTTTAGCAGGTCCTCTTGATGAATTTGAAATGACGACGGAATTTTTGGGAGATTCTAAAAGCTGGTTTGAGCTTTTAATGGGGGAGAGTTCAGATGGTATTTCCTCATTTCCCATCGCACTTAAAGGTCTGACTAAAAAACATCCGCAAGGCTACAGTTTTAGCGGTCACCTATCTGCTTTTGAAGAAGAGATTAAGCTGGGAGTAGAACTTGATCCTTCAGGAGATGTCAAAGAGGGATGGTTTTGCTCTCAAAAATGCACTGAGAAAATCATGCAGCCATTTGCACCTGTAGCAATTTCGGGAGAGATTAGTTTTTGCGGAACATTTGATACTGAGATTATTAACTGTTTTATCCAGGGCAGTAACCTTCGTTGTCAAACAGAGTCTTTAGAGATTTCTCTTCCCCGTTTAGGGCTCAAAAATATTGAATTTTTAAATACAGAAGGATGGGCTCATGTCACCTATCTTTTTGCTGAAAAACAACCTAAAATCACATTTCCTTTTAAAGAAGTTGCCATCAAAAGCCAAGGTTTTGAACTAGAAAATCTACAAGGAAACGCAGCATTTGAAGGAGATAGATTATTGCTAACGCATTTAGCAGGAAAATACAAAGATATTCAAATGCAACTAGAGGCAGAGTGTGTCGTTTCTTCGGGTAATGTTGATCTGTTTGTAGAGGGAAAGTGGGTTGAGGGGAAACTCGAGACCTTGCTGGCTTTATCAGACATCAAGACACCTGCTACAGGGTGGTTTGTGAGCGGACAAACGCCATTTCAGATCACTGCTAAAAATATCTTGAATAAGCCCGAGATAGATATGCAGATGGCCGTTTTTTGTGAAAATGTGAAAGTGCCACTGACAAGCCACTATCAGCTTGACAATTTGCGCTTTGATCTCACGTTTGATTCTCAAGAGAAAAAAAGTAAAATCTCTCATCTTGCAGGAGATTTTGCCTTTGAAAACAATCAACGCTACCAAGTGAATGCCGAGTCTATTGTCTATCTGACAGAAGGATCTCCTACGTATACATTTGATGTGAAGTTGACAGAAAAAGAGGAGCTTCTGCCTATTTTAAATCTACAAGGGCAAGGTGTACAAAAGAGCTCTTCACACACATCTTTTTCATTGAAAGGAGTTTTTTGTGGGGCGGTGTTAGATGAGGTGAAATTTGATGTGAAAGATGGCAAAGAAGTGACGTCTTTTTCTTCTACATCTCGTTTTCAGGGGAAAGATTTGATAAGACAGCTCAACTTCCTTCAAGATATTGGCGTTTCCTCGTGTGATCCAGTCATTCTGGATAAGGTAGCGATGTTAGAAGGAGAAGTGGCGGGGAAATTGTTTTTTTCTCCTAACATAGGGCTTTTATTTGAAGCGGAAGGAAACAATCTTAAAATTGATCAAGAAGATATTTCTACATTTGAGCTCAAGGGGAAAAAGATTGCAGATCAATGGATTTTAGAAAAGATGCGCGTGGGAGATTTTAATCTCAAAGGATCTCTTTTAAAAGCGCAGGAAAAATGGTTTTGCCCTTATTGGGAATTTAAATGGAAAGATGTTGTTGCCAAAGGAGATGCCTCCTATGATTTCGATAATCTGGCTATACGTATCTCTAAACTAGAGGGGCTGCTGCCTGCTTCTTACAATGTGCGCTCAGACGGTTATAGCCATCTTTTTTTTTCGCCTGATTTTGTCTTGAAAGATCTATATTTGACAGCTTACAAAGATGGAAAAAAGGAAGGGGTGTTCTCAGCAGAACATGTGGCCTACAATCAGCATGCCTGGAAGGCAGACGGAGTCAATTTAAGTGTTGAAGGATTTAATTTCCCAGATCCTCTCACGATTTCATGGCAAGACCAGGCTATTCTAGTCACAAATAAAGACAAATATCTGACAGCCTCTTTTTCTAAAAGAGGAGATTGTGAAGAAATTACAGGGGATTTTTTTGGTCTTACATTGCATTTACACCAAGAGAAAACGCCCTCTCTTTTTGTAGGGACTATAAAAATAGAGGATGGCTCGGAGCTGGCTGCTTTTTCTCCGAAACACCTTTTTTTTTTGAAAGATATTCAGAGAGTTGAGTTGAAAGGTTTGTGGCAAAAAAAAGATGAAGGAGTGGCATTTTTAGGTGACGTCTTTGGCAAAGATTTTTCTGTTAAGGGATGTCAGATTGAAGAGTTTCATGCTAAGTTAGATTTTAATCCAACAACTATCCTTATGAAAGAGATTCACTTGTCTGATAAATCAGGCGTCTGTTCTATCAGACAATTGCGCTGTGTTCAAAATCAAGAAACGCTTAAGTGGATGGTTACAGCTCCTCTTATTCGAGGGAAAGATATTAAGCCCAGCTTTTTACGCACAAGAGAATCACCGGTTGCTCAAGAGAAACCTTTCTGTATTCGCTCTCTTGTGTTTGAAAATTTCCAGGGGGAGTTAGGTGATTTATCCTCTTTAACAGGACATGGTTCTTTTAATTTCACAAATGCTTATAAAAAAGAATTTTCTATTTTTGATGCACCGCTTGAGCTCGTTAAAAATTTTGGATTTGATCCTGCTTTATTTACGCCGATCAGTGGACAAGTTATCTGCCATCTTAAAAATGGCACCCTTCGTTTTTCAGATCTTAAAAACACCTATAGCGAAGGACACAGATCACAATTTTATCTAGCGCCTGATCCTTCCTATATTGATCTGACAGGCAACCTGAATATCAATCTCAGACTCAAGCAAGATGTTGTGTTAAAATTGGGAGAGCCTTTTGCTTTGAATATTCATGGAGGCATGGGTAATCTTAAATATAAAATTAGATGATTCTCGATAGTATCTTTCCACCCGTCTGTGTTCACTGCGATGAACCAACTAAATCAGCCAAGTTTCCTTTATGCCCTACTTGTTTTGCAAGCTTGGAGAAAATTAATCCGAGTGACAGATGTTCAAAATGTTTTTCCGAGAAAGAAGAGGGGGCTTTTTTTTGCCGCAAATGCCAAAAGTATCCTTTAGGTCTTCAAGGTGTTGCGGCTGTTTTTGAGTATGTGGGGGCTTGTGTCTCTCTTTTCAAAGAATGGAAGACGTGTCACCGCCCTGCTCTTGCCAAAGGACTTGCAGCCTTTATGGCGCTGCAACTTGCAGAGTTAAATTGGCCCGTTTTTGATCTAATTATTCCAATTCCGCAAACATTCTTGCGCAGGTTATCGTTGGGATTTAATCCCTCACTTCTTTTAGCACAAGAGCTTGGAAAACTCATCGGTGTTCCCGTGCATTCTTGTCTCAAAAAAAAGATGGGCTACCCTCCTCAAACACGCCTGCCTTGGCAAGAGAGACAAAAATTGTCACCTTTTGTTTTTGAGTGGCAAGATACCCATGATATTCATCATAAAACTATTCTCATCATTGATGATTTAATTGGCACAGGCGCCACCTTAAAAACAGCAGCTCTTTGTCTTAAAGAAGGATGTCCTAAAGCTCTCTATGGTTTTGGGTTGTGCATTTAACGCTTGCTAATTTATTTTTATTGAGTGCAGAATATCTTCTTCAAATAAGGAGATATCATGTTTAAGAGATTAACTGTTGCAAGCGCTCTTTTGCTTTCACTGAATGCTTGGGCTTTGAATTGTTCTAATCCTGTGACTATTTCTGATCCGCGCTTAGATGGATTCATGCCTTATGTTGTTGCTAATGAGAAAGGGGAAGCTGCCGTATTCTGGATAACAGATCAATTACATAACAGATCTGTCACAGTGGCGCATAAAACACAAACCTCATCGTGGTCATCTCCTGAAATTATTTCAGGATTAGAAGCTAATATTGGAAGTATTCAATCTTTTATTGGCTCAAATGGAGGTCTATCAGCAGCTTGGAAGGTAGGTGCAACAGAAGAACATGTGATTCAAGGCGCTACAAAACAAGAGCAGTCTTGGTCTTCTTGTTTAAATTTGATATCTTGCCCTGTGTCTACTTACTATTCAGATATAGGATTTGATGCATTAGGAAAATTGGTTTGTGCCTGTAAAACAAAAATTTCTTATTATAAGCCAAAGAAAGGGAATATAACCGTTAGCACTCAATCTCTTGACCATCCCCAATCTCAATCTGATGTCTATATAGATGTAGATGATAGATCTACGTCTATTTCTCATATCAGTTTGGCTGCAGACAAGAGTGGGTCAACTTATGTGTTTTGGCAGCAGAGTCAACTTCTTAAGCATAATCTTTTTTGTCAAAAAATACGAGATGGTAGCGCTGTGTCAGATCCTGAGTTTATTTGTGAGTTACCAAACTCTATTCATGGGGTAAGAACAAGCTTTAACGAACAAGGGGACCTAGCTTTATTGATCGATATGGGTAGCAATAGTCAACTGATCACTAAAATAGGAGGCATCTGGTCGTCTCCTGATCGTTTTTTACTACAAGATGAAAGAGCCTGGAGCCCTATTGTTGTCATCGATAATCATAGAAATATTATGGTGACGTATAAAGTATCCTACAACGATAAACCAATGCCTAATCGCACCTCCTCTGTCAAGGTGGTCTATAAACCTTTTGACCAATCGTGGAAGGATCCGGTTGTATTTTCAGATGATAATAGGGATAATGAAGATCCTCTCTTAGATGTGGATAAAAGCGGCAACTTTATCATCGTTTGGCACCGTCTTTTACGCAATCACTCGTCGATTTTTGGGGCTGTCTTTTCTCCCACAACGGAAATTTGGTCTGAGCCACAACGTCTCTCTCCTGAAGGGCAGCCTTGTATTGCTCCGTCATTTACCTTCTATGCGCCAGGCAAAGGGTATATTTGTTGGATGACGAGAAATGGTTTTGATCCCGTTATCCAAGTTGCAGAATTGTCAAATTAAGACCTACTCTTCAAGATTGCGGCGGGCCATTTGGATCTGCCGCTTGAGGGTTTCATCTTTTCCTGCGAGCTCTTGAATTTTTTTCCAAGCATGCAGCAGCGTCGAGTGTGTTTTTCCTCCAAAAGAGGAGGCAAGCTTGTTGAGAGATTCGTTGATGAGCTCTTTAGCCAGATACATCGCAACTTGACGGGGAAGGGCAACTTCTTTCACTCGTGAGGTGCCGCGAAGATCGGAAATGCGCACCTGAAAGAGAGAGGCAACACACTTGAGGATATTTTCAACGGAGATTATTTTAGAAGGAGCGCTTTGAAGCAGTTCTCCAAGAGTTGTTTCAGCTACTTCTTCTGTGACTTCTTTGTTAAGAAGGCGAGAGTAAGCGGTTAACCTGTTGATGGCACCTTCTAGTTGCCTGACATTGTTGTAGATGTGATCTGCAATGAAAAAAGCAACTTTGCTCGGAATGCGAAGCCCTTTTTGCTCAGCTTTATGTTGTAAAATAGCCACTCGTGTTTCT
>CAYUZN010000005.1:25972-35506 GCA_964449295.1 uncultured bacterium
ATCAGGAGGGGCTACATTAGCAACAAGTCCCCATTCCATGCGAGCTACAAGCCGCTCAGATAATTTGAGTTGAGAGGGTGCTTTGTCACTTGTGATCACAATTTGTTTGTTGTCGTTAATGAGACTCTCAAATGTATTACACAGTTCTTCTTCAAAGTTTAGCCTGCTTTGCAAAAACTGAATATCATCGACAAGAAGAACATCGAGTGATCGATAGAACCTTTTCATGCGATCCATCGATTTAGTTTTGAGATGATCGATGATATCGTTGATAAAACCCTCTGTTGTGATGCACTGAATTTTAAGCTTTTTGTGATGGCTTCTAATGTGATGTGAATTTTTTTTTATTATATGGGTTTTTCCTAGATCTACACCACCATGAATAAAGAGAGGGTTGTAAGATCTTCCAGGACGCGTGGCAACTCCCATCGCAGCTGATTTAACGAACTGATTAGAAGGTCCCTCGATAAAATTCTCAAAGAGATAGTGAGGATTGAGTTTGAGCTTGGATGCATCGAAATTGTCACACTCTTTTGGTAGAGATAGAATCTGTGAAACTTGTAGTTGTTTTTTCTCTTCTGTAATCACAAATTGAAGAGCTAAGTCTCCATTTGGTTTGAGAGGGATAAAAGCACTCAGATCTTTTTTGTAATTATTGAGCAAATATTCTTGGACAAAAATATTGGGCACTTCAAGTGTGAGCTCATCACCTTCAATCACTTGAATAGGTGCCAGCCAATTTTGGAACTCAGACGCTGAGCATCTCTCTTGGATAAAAGAGAGAAATTCTTTCCACGCATCTGTGTGATTTTTTGTGAGCATAATCTCTCTTGTAACACGTTTCTTAAATTAACTCTAGCGGAGGAAATTTTTAAGACCAACAACTTGAATATTTTTGCTAAGATTTGTCTTCTAGTTCTTGCTCAATTTCTTCTATACTTGGTAATGAGCCTTTGAATTCAGCTGGCAGTGACTCTAAGATTGCTGTTTCGTATTGTGATATGCCAATGGGTTTATTAATATCACGCAAAGCGTATTCAGCGATTACTTTGTCTTTTGTCTTGCATAACAGTAGTCCAATACTCGGGTTGTCTCCAGGTTGACGTAAAAGATCGTCTAAAATAGATAAATAGAGATTCATTTGCCCTGCATCCCTTGCTGTGAATTCCTTAGCTTTCAGCTCAACAATGACAAAGCAACGCAGCTTCAGGTGATAAAACAATAAATCTAAAAGAAACTCTTTGTCACTTACTCGTAAAAGATATTGACGTCCTACAAAAGCAAATCCCGCTCCAAGCTCAATAAGAAATTTCTGTGTATGTTCCAAGAGACCATTTTCAAGCTCTTTTTCGTTAAATTTTTCTTTTAAAGAAAGAAAATCAAAGCAATATGGATCTTTTAGAGTTTGCTGAGCTAAATCTGATTGGGGAGAAGGAAGGTGGCTTGAAAGTTAGTGATTGACTTGCCTTCTCGTTTATGGAGATGACTATCCAGCCAATGTAGTAAAACATTTCTGCTCCATCCATTTTCAATTGTTTTATTTGCGTACCAGAGGCGTTCTTCTATGGTCGTAAGTTTTTGCAGGAGAAGGATATTGTGTCCCCAGGGAATTTGGCCAACAAGCTGTTGGCTAATTATAAAATCGGGATATTCCTTAGCGAATTGGACCATATATTTGATATTAGTAAGAGAAAATCCCTTCAGACTAGGGAAGGCAGATTTTAAATCTTTTGCGAGATTTTCGACTGTTTTCGCGCCCCATCCTTCACTCTTTTGTTTCAAAAGGATTTTAGATCCGATCTCCCAATAAAGAGTCATCAGTTCTCGGTTTAATGCTAAAGCAGCTTTAACCTGAGAAGACAGGATTCTTTCCTTAATCTCCTTAAGAAAAATTTTATATCCTTTTGTAATTATAGGTTGGATTTGTTCAACGCTTTTAGTCATTTTTGTCTGCCTCTGTGACAATTTATTAGGGAATGATATTATTCTCTGTGCGAATCACAAGTGTTATAGAAATATAGCAGGAAAATCGAAAAAACTAAAGTTTTTAATGATTAACTATGAGCTAGTAGCAAAGCTATTGCTTGACCTGCAACTTCTTGATTGGAGAGAAGCTCGAGAGCTTTTGCTTGCGCAAGAGCTTGCCTTTTATAGCCAAGGGCAAAGAGGGCTTTTGTGCGATTGAGGAGAGTTGTGTCATGAGCGGGGTCTAGTTTCAAGGCTTGTTCAATGGTGTTGAGCGCTTGAAGATTGTGGCCTGTTTCTAAATAGAGAGCCCCTAAGGTTTGAAGATCGTAAGGATTGTCGTGTGATAGAAGGACAAGGGCCTCAAAGATCGGTGTTGCGACATCGTATTTGCCTTGCCTGAGATAAGAGAAGCCAAGTAAGCGTAAGTCATCGATTTGTTCAAATGTCCACCCTAAGATCTCATTCCAGTTAGGTTTGCCCATAATCTATCCTTTCTGATACTGATTACGCCGACTCATAATAAAAAGCAAATTTTTATTTATGGTGATGAGTTGCTTGAGCATGTTGATGAGTGCTTTTTTCCCGTGAGAGTCTTTTCCTTCATCCTCTTGATCTAAGGCAGAGGTGACTTTTTGAATTTTATTATCGATTTGCTCTTCTGATTCAAATAAGGGAAGAACACGGGACGTAAAGAGTCTTTTGCGTTGATCAAAAAAACCCAGCGGTGGAGAAAAAAGAGCCCACGTAGGGGATGTGTTATTAACATCGAGTAAAATATCGAGTTGAGATTGGTTAGCAGGCGCTGACACATCTTTTTGAGTGATCTGTGAAATCGATCTCGAATCTTTAATGATCGGGTGTGTTTCTTCTAAAAGCTTTTGATCGTTTGCCCAACGTATAGAGACATCGACGGGAAGATCAGAGACAGTTTTAGGATCAGACATAGATTAGACCTTTTTATCTTTCTTATACAAAACTTCTATTTACAAGTACAGAGACGAGAGTATAGCAGGGATTATTTTATAGTGATAGTTTTTATCTTTTAACTTTTCCCACCAAATCCCACTTTTTTTTAGATTATCCATAATTCATTCAATTTAAGGCGTTTGAAGTCTGGTTTTTGGAGGTTTTTAAGATCAAATTAGGGGCTTTTTTTGGAAAAAAGTTGCTAGGTTTAGGGTTTGGTGTTAAATTGTGGCGAAAGGTGGAAAAAGGCGTGGGAAAGTTTTTCTTCAACGGATCTACAAGAGCAAAAATTGATGGGAAGAACAGATTTGTTATCCCTCAAGAGATGCGCTTTGGTCTTATTGAAAATGGGTCATTAAACTTTACGATTGCTTTGGGACTGGGTGGCTGTCTTGCGATTTATCGCAGATCAGATATTGAGAAAATCGTCGAAAGATTCCAATCAAAGCAACATATCGGAAAGTATCAGAAGTTTTTCACAATCTTCTTTTCCACACTTCACCACACAACCTGTGACAATTTGGGCAGGGTTGTTCTGCCACCTATTTTGAAGAGAGCGGTCGATATCAAGAATGATATTGTTGTGGCAGGAGTACTGAACAAAATTGAGATTTGGCCAGCTGATCGTTACGAAGATGATTTGAAAGCGATTTTAGAAGGGAAAGATAGCGAATGCGATCTGGCAAAAATGTCAGAAGAGGCTTTTGCTCTTTTAGAAGAAGGGGATGAGTGCTGTGAAGACAAAGAGTGAACATATCCCTGTCTTATTAAAAGAGTGTCTTGAATTTTTTTCAGGATGTGAACTGAGAGTTTTTTTTGAGGGGACTTTAGGAGCTGGTGGTCATGCTAAAGCTCTGCTGGAGGCCCACCCAGAGATAGAGAGATATATTGGGTGTGATCAAGATCCTGAGGCACTTGAGATTGCTAAAGAGCACTTGAAGCCTTGGAAAGATAAGGTTGAATTTGTGCATGCAAATTTCGCCATTGTGGATGAGATTTTAAAAGAGAAAAAAATAAATAAGGTCGATGGTTTTTTTTTGACCTGGGAGTGTCGTCTATGCAACTAAATAAAGGATCAAAAGGTTTTAGCTTCTCCAAAGAGGGTCCTCTCGACATGAGAATGAACCCAGATGGAGATGTCACGGCAAAAGAGATTGTTAACCGCTATTCTGAAAAAGAGCTCGGCTCTTTAATTAAAGAGTGTGGCGAAGAAAGGCAATGGAAAAAAGCTGCTAAAGCCATTGTCGATGCAAGACGAAAAGAGCCTATTGAAACAACAACACAACTAGCTGATGTTTTAGTTGCAGCCTTAGGATTTCACGGAAAAAAGAAACTCCACCCTGCCACGCTTGTATTCCAAGCGCTGCGGATTGCTGTGAACCGTGAGCTTGCCTCTATTCAAGAGGGTTTATCAAAAGCGCTTCATCTTCTCTCAAAAGGGGGAAGGCTCGGTGCTATCAGTTTTCACAGTTTAGAAGATCGAATCGTGAAAAATTTGTTTAAACAAGCGTCTTTTAGAAGTAAGAAGGACGAGGGATTTTCTCCGTTTAGATTGCTGACAAAAAAACCTGTTGTTCCCACGTTTGAGGAAATTCGCATGAATGCGAGATCCCGTAGTGCCAAAATGCGTTTTGCAGAGAAAACATGATCAAATTGGTTGTACGTATTTTTATGTGTGTGAGTCTTTCAAGTTTTTTTCTCTACTCCTATGTTAATAAACAAAATGAACTGACAAAACTGAGAATTGCTATACCGCAAATTGCAAAAGAGCTCCAAGTCGTGCAAAAAAAAAATACGCAACTTAAATATGAAATCGATCGCTTTGAAAACCCTGATCATCTCATGGAACTTTCTCGGCAAGAGAGGTTTTCCCATTTGATGCATCCTTTGATGCCTAATGTTGTCATGTTAAGAGAAGGTCTTGCTCTGCAGGATAAACCCTCTGATGAAAATGCTGTTCTTTTAAGATAAGATTAAGTAGACTGCTCTCCTGAGGTCTTTTTGTGGCTCATTTTCCTTTCTTTCAAGATCGCAAACGGCTCGTTTTAGTATTTATTTTTCAGGCCTTTCTGTTTGCTCTTTTGATTGTTCAATTTTATAAGATACAAATTGTGCAAGGAGAGAAGTGGCAGCTAGCTGCTCTTAAACAGCATCATCTAGTTGTGTTCGAGCCTGCTAAAAGAGGCGTCTTTTATTCAAATACCGCTATCAAAACAGCCCATCCTGAATCTCCTAAAGCTTTTGTCGTCGATGTTCCCAAGTTTCATCTGTATGCAGATCCCAGTGTGATTCCTGTAGAGACTCGTGAAGAGGTTGCTAGATGTTTAAACTCCTTTCTTGGATTAAAACCTGCAGAGTTTTTAAAACTGCGGCAGCAATTTGAGAAAAAAACAAGAAGTCGCAAGTTGATGCTATGGCTGAGTCAAGAGACGGAGCAGAAAATCAGTGCGTGGTGGATTCCTTATGCTAAATCTAAAAAATTGCCGCGCAATGCTCTTTTTTTTGTGCAAGATTATCAGCGCTCTTATCCTTATGGGAAATTGCTAGGACAGGTTTTACATACGATAAGAGAGGATAGAGATCTTGAGACGCATCAAAATATCCCGACAGGTGGCTTGGAGATGACTCTGAGTCCTTATCTTCAGGGTAAAGAAGGCAAACGTCTTGTGATGCGCTCACCGCGTCATATGTTAGATGCTGGCAAAGTTGTGAGCACACCTGAACCTGGCGCTGATGTCTATCTGACAATTAATCATACGTTGCAGGCAATTGCGGAAGAAGAGATTGCAAAAGCAGTCCATACTGCAGGTGCTAAGGCTGGTTGGGCGATCATGATGCAGCCTAAAACAGGGGAGATTTTAGCCTTTGCGCAGTACCCTGAATTCAATCTTGCTTCTTACCGTACTTATTTTAATGATAAAACCTTGCAAGAGCATACAAAAGTTAAAGCTCTCACAGATCCTTATGAGCCAGGCTCTATTATGAAGGCCATCACAATTGCTATTGCCTTGAAAGCGAACAAAGAACTTAAGGCGCAAGGAAAGCCGCCTCTTTTTTCTCCCGATGAGAAGATCGCCTCTACTGCCTGCAGCTTTCCTGGCAGAAATAAAATTCTGAAAGATTTGCGTCATCATAAATTCTTAAACATGTATATGGCTATACAAAAATCATCGAATGTCTATGTGGCCAAGTTGGTTCAAAGGATTATCGAAAGATTGGGGGATGACTGGTATCGGTCAGCTCTTAAAGATATCTTTGGATTTGGCATCAAAACAGGGATTGAGCTGCCCGGAGAAAGTGCAGGGCTTCTTCCCACTCCTGGTAAAAAACATCCCAATGGCACATTAGAATGGTCAAAAGCTACCCCTTATTCTCTAGCTATGGGACACAATATCTTGGCCAATGGCCTGCAAATGATGCGCATGTACGCGATCTTTGCTAATGGGGGGTATGATGTTCAGCCCACGCTCATTCGAAAAATTGTGAAGAAAAACAGTGAAGGGAAAGAAGAGGTCTTACTTGATCATACGCATAATGACACTTTGACAAATAGACGGCGTATCCTCGATGCAGATATTGTCGAAGATGTCCTCAAAGCGATGCGTTTTACAGCACAAGTAGGAGGCTCTGCTGCCAGAGCTGCTATGCCAGGGTATACACTTGCGGGCAAGACGGGTTCATCTGAAAAAGTAATCAATGGTATTTATTCAAAGAAAAATCACATTTCCTCATTTTTAGGATTTGCCCCCATTAACGATCCTCAATTTGTTCTAATCGTTGTGATCGATGAACCTGAATGGAAATATATTCCCGGTGTCGGAAAAAATCACTTGGGAGGAGGGTGCTGCGCGCCTTGTTTTAGAGAAATTGGGCTTAGAACGCTTCAATATCTGGGAACCCCTCCTGATGATCCTGATAAGAAAGTCTGGAAAGAGGAAGTCTCTCAACTAAAAAAACTTTATGATGAATGGAATGAAACTAAAAAAGCTGCTTAAAGATATTAACGTAGATGACGTGAAAGGCTCAAAAGAAATTGAGATCACAGGGATTACAGGTCACTCTCAACAAACAGCCCCTGGCTATTTATTTATCGCAAAAAGAGGGTTAACCCAACATGGATCGAAGTTTGTTAAAGAAGCCATCGCGGGAGGTGCTGCCAGCATTTTAACAGATTGTTACGATCCTTTTTTAGAGCACGTCGTGCAAATTATTCATTCTAATCCTGAAGAGATAGAGCTTGCACTCTTAAATCAATTCTACAACTATCCTGCAGATAAGCTTTATTTAGTGGGCATCACAGGCACAAATGGGAAAACAACCTCTTCCTACTTAATTAAACATCTTTTCGATCACCATCAGATGACTTGTGGACTGATCGGCAGTATTGAATGGATTGTCGGCACTACGATTTTGCCAGCAACTCATACAACACCTGATAGAATCACTTTGATAAAGCTTTTTCATGATATGTTAGAGGCAAAGCTCACTAGTGTATCGATGGAAGTCTCTTCTCATGCTCTTGCTCAAAATAGAGTCAAAGGAATCGCATTTGATTGTGCTTTATTCACGAATCTGACACAAGATCATCTCGATTTTCATCAGACGATGGAGAACTATGCTGAGGCAAAATCAAAACTATTTACCTCTTTGTCACACGAGGCATGGGCTGTATTTAATTACGATGATCCTGCTCATGTTCAGATGATCAAAGAGTGTAAGGCACAAAAAATTGGGTTTGGATTTAACTCAGGCGCTGAGCTTTTAGGAGCAAATCTTCAACACACATCTCAAGGGATTATCTTAGATGTGTGTTACCAAGGAAAACAAGTCACGCTCAAATCTCATCTGTTTGGCAGATTTAATGCTTATAATCTTTTAGGTGCATTAGGAGTTGGTCTTGCTCGAGGCATTTCTCTTGAAAGCTGCGTTGCTACTTTAAGCGCATTTAAAAGAGTTCCTGGAAGACTTGAGGCTATTTCTCATCCTCGAGGTGTGCATGTCTTTGTCGACTTTGCACATACCGATGATGCCTTAAAAAATGTCCTAGAAACTCTGCAGGAATTTAAAAAAGGCAAATTGATCACTGTCTTTGGTTGCGGAGGTAATCGAGATCCTCTTAAACGCCCTAAAATGGCGCATATCGCAGAGAAGCTTTCTGATTTTGTCATTGTGACAACAGACAACCCTCGCAAAGAAGATCCTTATGAAATTGTGAAACAAATTCTGCCAGGATTTCAAGACCAAAGTAAATTTGTCATAGAACTTGATCGCAAGTCAGCTATTCAAAAAGCACTCTCTCTTGCAAAGCCAGACGACATCGTTTTAATTGCCGGTAAAGGACACGAAACTTATCAAATCTTTGATCATCAAACCATCGAGTTCGATGATAGACAAGTTGCTAGGAGTTTGATTCAGACAAAAGCTTAAGAAATGTTTCCAGTGTGGCTTTATCAATATCTGGACTATATTTTTCAAGATTCCCTTGTCTGTATTTAATCACAGGTACTTTTGGTTTAGTCTTTGATAGTATGCCAAAGTCATACAAAAATTCTCCAGTATCAACTATCTGTTTGAAGATTGTATGATAAGTTTTAAGCATGTTATCTGGAATCCCTCCTGTTTCGACCCTTGTTAAATACATAGTTTTTGTAAATTCAGATAACCTATCTTGTAAAGATGGATCAAAAGAGTTATAAAATTGAGAAAGGTCCTCCTGTTGTTCTAGCTGACTTAGAAATCTAAGAAAATCTAAACCCCCAGCTGTTGAGGTTCTCTCTACGAGATAGACTACACTCTCCCAATTCCAATCAGGATTTTTAAAGGCCTCAGCATCATAGCCACTAGGATTTCTTCCCATTGCCTTTCCTATCTCTCCGGGTACATAGGGACGTGCTGAAATCAGAAGTAATGTTGCTGGTGTTTTTTGCAGGGGAACATCTTTTAAGAGGGGATAGTCTGGCTTACGTACTTGAGATGTGTTTTTTGCTTTCTGACGATAAACTTCTGGATGTGGATCAACACCTATAACAGTGAATCCTAAATTTATTACGAACTGTTCGAAAGCACCATTTCCTTGCCCTACTGAGATAGCGGGTGTTTTTTTATCTAAATAAGAAAGCCCTTCTTCGAATTCTTCGTTTGAGAATTGTTGAATAAAATGAGTGAAACACTCTCTTAGTGCTTTCCCAGATAACGGTGTTGTAACTTTTGCTGATAAATTAGCTGTTGGATGTGTTTTTTTATGTTCAGGCCAGTGCCTGCTTTGGCCTCTTTTCCACAATAAGCTACTTTTTTGCATGTTGAACATACTAAGGAAGCAGGCTTTGAGCACCAGCCACATGTATTTGGAGAGTTAGAAGTTATAGCGTTTGTTATAAATATTTATCTTGATATAGGGTTTTTTTAAAAAACACTCACACTGTATTTTAATGCACTAAAGTTTAACAAAACAGATCCTTAAGAGTCAATGTGACATCGGCAGTTTCGAAATAGCCTATACCAGCCTCGGCTAAAAAATAGCCTTTTGGACGGTGCCAAAACCTCGGGGTTTGCAGATTTTTCCGAGGGTAGTATTGAATTAATACAACCCTCGGAAAAATC
>CAYUZN010000006.1:0-19724 GCA_964449295.1 uncultured bacterium
CAAACTTTTGTAAGTTCTTATAATTCTTCTCCAATTCAATCAAGTTCATTAGCTGGAATTTTATTCAGCTCATTTAGTTCTAGTGTAGCTTCTTCCAGCCTTGAAGCAAGCTCTGTAGGATCTTCTCAATTTCCACTTAGCTCATCTGCTGGAATTCTATTCACTACGACATCATCAACAACAACATCAACTCAAACCACAACTACAACAACTCGGACGACAACAAGAACCACAACTACAACCGGTGGCTGTGGACTTCTTGGTTGTAAATGATGAGATAAAATTTATGAATAAATTTTCAATTTAAAAACCAGAAGATGTCCAGTTTCCAATATTATCGGGAGCAAAATTAATCTGCGAAAGTAAGGCTCCTCCACTATTTTGAAAGTTATAAGCAGGCATTCTCACAGTATCTAATGTTGTCACTTGATTGTTTCTTAAAGTAACAAAAACATTTCCTCCCACTTGCACTCCAATTCCACCGTTTAGAACCCGCGATAATCCAAATGGAATATTATTGATTTTGTTATTAGCAACTAATACTTCTGCATTTGTAGCTACACTAGAATATCCTATGCGGATTCCAATCACAGTATCCTGAGCACTTGGATTAAAATTTAATATATTGTCTTGAATAAAACATTTTAAGATATTTTGATTATAATTGATTGAAATTCCTCCAGATAAACCAGTCGATAGGGTGTTATTATTTATCCAAAAGTTTCCAGAGCACACATTTACTACAATTCCTATATTTTGAAGTTGATCAACTCCACTCACAGTATTATTTGTAATATAAGCTTCTGCTGCTGTATTATTAAAAAATATTCCACCGTTAGAACCATTTCCATTCCCAACCGCTATGCTATTTTTTTCGATAACATACCTGCCCGATTTTCCATTAATAAAAATACCACTACTTCCTATCTGAGCATCTATTTTCAATCCTTCAATATCGTTACTATTTGCGGCGGTGATGACAGGAGGTGGAGCATTCGTATCTAAAGTGATACCAGAATTACTTATAGTAGGCATTTGATTTGCTAAAGGTTTTACCGTGATATTTCCTAGGCTGGTAGAGAGTTGATGAGGAATACTTGCGCCCCACAATTTCTGGCCATTTTTTAGCGTGATACCATTACTCATACCTCGATCTGTCCCATCTCCAGGAAATACTATGATAATATCGTTTACATTGGAAGCTGATTGCGCATCTGCAAGAGTGTTAAAGGGAGACTCAAAAGTACCTAGTGAGTGACTGGTATTGTCGACAAACCAGAAAGTGTAGGGAAGTCCCGTAGCTGGATTAATGGCAATGCTCTTTTTTTGCTGGGTGGAGGTCACGATGATTTCTTGTTTATCGACGCGCTGGAAGGCTCGATCACGGACAGATGAGTGGAAGGAGCAGCTGCCTTTTTTGTGCTTGCGGCTGATTGTTTTGGGGGTGAAGGCGTAGGAGAGGCTGATTTGCCCTTGCCCAATCCATTTGTAGAGGTGGTCATAAGATGTGTTGCCTTCGAGTCTTAAGATGCTTAGCACATCCATGCCTATGCGAAACTGGCCACCGAAGGTATGTTTTTGATCATTGCCAAAGTAGTAGGGACCTAGGGCGCTATAAAAATCGATGCCTTTGACTTTAGCAATATGAACGCCGACTTCTCCATTGCAACCTTTAAGAGCAAGTTCTTGTTTTCGAGCGATAAAAAGAGAGTGTCCGGAAAAGCTGTCAAAATGGGGATCGTAGAGGGAACTTTTGTGCTTGCCTAAAGGGAAATAACCATTCACGCGGTAGTCGAGATATCTGCCCAAAGATTCAAGACCAAATGAGACTTGGTTGTAGTTATGGTGAGAAGTTTTGCGATAATCGTAGTAGATATTGCTACCCCAAACTCTTGTGTCTGCAATATAGCGAAGGCCAATGCCTGCGTTGGCAGCTGGCTTGCTATTGTTAAAGATATGTCCACGTACATCTAAAAAAGGGATCCAACGTGTGTTAAGAGAGGGCAGAGGAACAAAAAATCCTTCTAGAGTTGTGTAACCTGTGTTGTAACCAAGCCCATTTGATTCGATGTGGCGAAGAGAAGCACGGTTTAAGTTGTGCTGGCTTGTACATACAGGTGGCTCATCTGCAAAAATAGGTGATAAACAAACTAAACTGAGTAAAAAAAGAGCTCTATTTTTTCTTGCCATGAGAGCACATCCTTAAAAAAGATATTGTAATTTTCTGTATAACTGAGTGGTGTAAATTAAGAAAATGTTTTTTTAAGAAATGAATAATTTCACACACTCCACAGACGTGAAGTGTGTGAAAAGAGATCAGGCTTGCTTAGAAGCGATAGCCTAGAGAGTTACGGAACCCTACATAATAGGCAGAAGAATCTGGCCCATAGAGGTAGGTATTAAAAGGCTCTACTCTAAAATCCCAATGTCTATTACGTCCGAAGCGGAATGTAATAGGAATTGAAACATCAGCACCTACCACAGGAGATCCCCATCTACCATGGTGCTTATCATGAACAGGTCCTCCGAGGAGGCCTTTTGCATTGAGTCCCAAGTTGAAAACAGATGTAAAGGCATGATCATATAGGAACCCTAAAGCTCCATAGAGAACACCTGTTTTATGATGCACATGGTAGTGATGGTGATGATGCTTGATATGATAGTTTTGGATAAAACCTACACCTGCAAAAGGAGTTAAATGATCTCTCCCATTGTAGAAGAAGTTGTATCCCATACGAACCTCTCCATTTAAAAGGTCGTTTCTTTTGTGATTGTGATTCAGTAAACATGATACCCAAGCTTCTAATCCCCAATATAAGGAATCATTTTTAATGCGCTCATACCCTTGATGAAGAGGCATAAACACAATAGCTCGGTTATGATATTCAATAAACGGAGTTTCTTCGAGAGTCTCTGTTTTAATTGTTACTTTAGTGGTTGTGACTTTTTCATCAGCACGAACACCAATAGTAGTAAATAAAGCTAATAGAGTTAGATTTAAATAAATGTTTTTCATTTTTAAGACTCCTTGTGTTAAGACACGATTAAAGTCTAATTCGTTTCGGTGTTTTTTTGCAAACAACTTATTCTAATTTTTTGCCCTGCACCAGCAATCACTCAAGTGATCATTGACAAGTCCTACTGCTTGCATGTAAGCGTAGATAATGGCTTTCCCAACAAATGTCATTCCTCTTTTTTTGAGATCTTTAGAAAGAGCTTCGCTCTCAGGTGTTGAGACAGGAACATCTTTAAATGTTTTCCAGTGATTGATACGTGATTGCCCATCCACAAAACGCCACAGATAGTGATCAAATGAACCGAATTCTTTTTGAATATCTATAAACACTTTGGCATTTGTGCGTGCAGCGTAAATCTTAAGTTTGTTGCGGATAATTGTGTCGTTGGAGCGTAGAGCCTCTAGTTCAGAGTCTGTCATAGACGCAACTTTAAGAGGATCAAAATTGTGAAAAGCTTTCCGATAAGCAGCACGCCTTTTGAGAATTGTCTCCCAACTTAAACCTGCTTGCGCGCCTTCTAGAATTAACATCTCAAACAAATGCCTGTCGTCATGAACAGGTATCCCCCATTCAGTGTCATGGTACTCTGCGTAAAATTCTTTACCCGGTGTATTACCGAAACAGCGTTTTTTCATAGCGTATAAGCCATTCTTTGCGGGAGATGCCCCCTGCATATCCTCCCAATTTTCCATTTGAGTTGATCACACGGTGGCAGGGAATGATGATGGCAAGTTTGTTTGTGCTATTGGCTTTTGCAACAGCACGGCAAGCTTTCTTATTGCCAACCGATAAGGCAAGCTCTGCATAAGAACATGTTCTTCCAAATGGAATTTTTTTGAGATCTTCCCACACACGCATCTGAAAAGGAGATCCAACACATAGAGTGGGTGTTTTAAATTCTTTTAGCTGACCACTAAAAAAGAGCTTAAGCTCACTTTCAATAGAAACAAGTGAGTGAGACGATCCTGGTGTGATAGATAAGTTTGTTTTTTTCTTAAGTCTTTCGATCTGGTGCACAAGGCTTTTTCTTTCTACAAACTCAAGTAAATAAAGTGCTTTGTCATCTCCGATAGCTACCATAGAGCCAATAGGCGTGTCTAATAAGCTGGCTTTTAGATTATTAGCCTGAAGTATCATCTGGAAATTCTATATTTCTGCGAAAGTTAATCATTGAAATATTACTCGTGTAGACCAATCTGAGGCCATCATCATGAGGATTTTTACAAGACCCAAGCTCACACCTGTAATCCAGTTTCATAAATTTTTCTAAAGTTACTGCCACAGAATTAGGCTTTGTTGTGGCTGTGATTTTTTTTACAGTTTGTCCGTTGTGTGTAAAACCAGCTGCAACTGTTGCAGGGATATAGCCTTGTATTAGAGTTTGAATAGTTAACTCTCCGTATCTTTCCCAATGGTTTTTATGAAAAAGCATATCTATTTTTACCGCTCCAGCCTCCTGGCAGCTTAAAACAGCTAATCCTATATGTTCATTTGTCTCATCATTTTTATAGATCCCTAATCCAACATAAGGATCTGCTTCTTTTAATTTATTATGCCAGAGTTGAAGTCTCTCAGAAACCCACTCTTGTGATTGAGTTTCACCATCGGCAAACAGTGACATAACATCTGAATTGCTATAAAGAGCTGCTTGATCATCACAATCTGTGTTTGTCAAAGAACGTAAGGCTATTTTTTGTGTCTGTACCTCTATCATTAAGGCGCCCTGATTATCTTGACAAAATGTAAGGCTAGTGCCCGTTGATAACCTATAACTAGCAATCGTATGAGTTGAAGAATCCATAGGCATGTATGTTATCAAGGCTAATTCATCTTATCAAGAGTAAAGCATCATCTTCGCACAGATAAGAATCAACATTATACCTCTGAAACTATCTCCCTTTGCAAAATTTCCGGATCTCGTTCAGGGATATCTTTTAGATACAAATGTCTCTGATTCCCAAATTTTTCTTCAGTCTTAATAGGATCTCCCATCATTTGTTGAGAAAGCCGGCAAGAATAGGGATTGTCAACTCTTGCCGTTGCAACAGCTTGTGTTACAGCAGAGTTAGCGTCATATCTAAAACCAGCATCAACTATAGCAGTAAGATAAGTATTCAAAGCATGGGCGATTTCTTTTCCATAACCTTTATTCCAGTGAGTATCACCGAGAATACAGACAATCTCTGTTTGCCAATTGTTATCTCCATGACCTGCTACGGCAATTCCTAGAAACTCGTTATCTTTATTGCATATTGCAAAAGCACTATAAGGGTCATTATTAAACCAGCGAGCGCTCCATCTGTTGATTTTTGCTGCTACTTGTTCCGCTGTTTGCTTGCCGCCTGCCACTTTTTTCATAACCTCTTCATTGTCATACACGCTAAGTAGTTGTGAATAAAATTTATAATCTGCAGGCCCCTGTTTGTTTGGAATTTTAATAGATTCCAAAGATAATTTTGTTGTTTTAATTGTACAGGAGATATCTCCACTATTAGAATGAATGTCAATTTTTGCATCCTGTGCTGCATATGAATAATGAGTAGAATAACGGCCTAAAGGCTGCATAAAACCTTCCCTGGTATTTAAATGTGGAAGATCTTAGTTAATTAGGATGTAGTAATCAAGAATAATAATAATCGATTTCTTCATTTTTCTTAGGGCCAATGACTCGCCAGTTAAGACGAAGGCCATGATGATCAAAATAGATCTGACCAAAATAAGTGTCACCCTCACACAGATGGGAATCAACAGAAGATAGAGAATTTTTTCCAGAAGGAGCTAAGTGAAAGAGAAAGACAGGATGGTCAGGCCCTCTGCGCAAATGCTCTAAAGAAATCACACCGCTTAAGCGATCAAAACTCCAGCGAAATGTGTTACTAAAATTGAGCTCATTTCCTTGTTTGCCTTGCCACGTGCCTTTTTCTTGAAAAAGAAGTGCATGATCACTCTCTTTAATGATAGTTACCTCCCCTTGCCCTTTTCCATGCCAGCCACCCTCTTGCTGTACTTTTGTATTGGCATTGAACATCAGAGTCTTAACTTTTTGCAATTTCTCCCAAAATGTCAAAAGAACTTGCCTGTTTTGAATAGGATTAGAGGAAGATGAAATCTGATCTTGTTTTACGACATAATAGCTCTTTTTCTCGTGAGCAGGAAGTAATGTGTAAGCTTTTTTGAGCAGATGCTCCACTTCTGCTATCAGAGGGTAAGCGGGATTAAATTGGTAAAGACGGGTCTTTCCCTCATAAGAGCTTGTGATCAACCCTCCTTTTTCTAAGCGCAGCAGAGCTTTTTGAAGAGGGGTGAGAGGCGTTTTTAAAGACCTATGAAGTTGCGTGCCATAACACTTCCCATTGACAAATAGAAAAAGGAGAATTCTTTGAATGTTTTTATTACCGCAGAGTACTTCTAACATATTCATTCTTTTTAAACTAAAACCAACATAATGTAAACTACTTTTTAGTTTTAAAAAGGGAAGGCGTCTAAGATTTTTATTGAAAATAGATAGGACATCGTTGTACACTTCTCTCAAAATGAAACCTTAGGGAGATTTAAGTTTATGTCAAATCAAGCCATTTCAACGTTTTTTCCCCACACAAAAAGTTTAAGTGTTCTTCAAGTCATTTTAGCCTCTTGCTTCATTGCCATCTGTGCTCAGATTAAAATTCCTCTCTATTTCACACCGATTCCTTTCACAGTGCAAGGGATTGGCGTGATGCTCGTGGGATGTTTACTCGGAAGCCGCAGAGGCGCTCTCGCTGTTTTTTGCTATTTAATGCAAGGGTGTCTTGGCCTGCCTGTCTGGGCAGGTGGAGTAGCAGGAGGAGCTGCCCATCTTTTTGGACCAACAGGTGGCTATCTTATCGCTTATGTGATGCAAGCGTACCTCGTTGGCTGGTTTACTCAAAAATACTCTCAAGCGAGCTTCTTGAAAACAGCAGCTTTTTTATGTGTCACAGTTGGCCTGCAACTCACTGCAGGATCCCTTTGGCTCGCCCAATTTGTCGGCATCAAACGCTGTTTCCTCTTAGGACTTATCCCCTTTATCTTAGGCGATGCTCTCAAAGCCTGCCTTGTAGCTAGCTACGTAAAACTCCGTAAATAATCACTCATCCGCCCTTGCTTTGTTGCAGGGGCTACTATCTTGCCAAAGCGTTTGCCCTTCCTGCAACGCCTCTTTTAATCCTAAGTGCCAGAGCCATTGGGATTTATATTTTGAACATTAATTATTGCAAAATAAGGGTAAAAAACAGGAAAATTAACCCTTATTTAAGGAGACCTTTACTATGGCTACACTTGCAACAGCAGCTGTTTGTTTTATCACCTTTCATGGAGGACCTGCCGCTCACTTTGCAGATTGGGCACCGCAATTAGCAAAAGAAGGCATAACTGTTGAAATTTACGCCTCAGGAGTGGCAACTGATAAATTTAAAGATCAAAATAGTCACCAATTTTCTATTGAAGCTGACCAGGCTATACAAGATCTAGCTCAAGAAATTTTTAACACATCAAAAAACTACCAGAAATTCACTGTGATCACTGATTTGGGTCACTCTTATGCGCCGGCTGTCTTAGAAGCTCTTGCAGCTCATAACCTCAGAACTTGGGTTTATTATGATAACCCTGAATCATTTGTTCCAGGTGGCTACTCCACAGAAGCTGAAAAAGCTATGCAAGTAGCTCCTAGAATTTTATTTGCCAATACTCATCTAGCACTGGGTTTAGGAGATAAGCCACGTATAGGACTTGGCTATTTCCCTCTAGCTCCTATCGCAGCGATGAAAAAGCGCAGACAAGCTGAACAAACAAGTTTACGTGCACAATTGCTGCCAGACTATGCAGACAAAAAAATTCTCGTCTATTTTGGAGGAAATAATTCAGACTACTTTGAGAAAGCGCTCCCTGCTTTTTTTAAGATTCTGTCAGACACAATTCAAGAGCAGGATTTGTCTCAATTTGCCATTGTTATACAACAACATCCCGGTGCTAAATCTAAGAAATTCGAAGATCCTTTAGTTGCAAACTGGGTAAAAGAGACTTCTCATAATCCAAACGCGCCTTCCCTTATCTTATCTACTTTTAATTCGAATGACGCTCAAGTGATCGCAGACGGTGCCTTCTATCATCAAACAACTATGAATGCCCAATTTTTATTAGCCGGAATCCCTACAGTCCAGATTGCACATGAGAGATATGATGATACTCT
Source organism: uncultured bacterium (assembly GCA_964449295.1). Lineage (GTDB taxonomy): Bacteria > Chlamydiota > Chlamydiia > Chlamydiales > Rhabdochlamydiaceae > CANJJB01. Next base: position 8,224 of record CAYUZN010000006.1, read on the forward strand.
TGTTAAACAAGGGGTTATTCCTTCTGTTACTACAGCTGATGAACTTAAAAAAGTTATCTCTCAGTGGGCTCAACCTAATCAACAACCCAGCATTTCTGAAAAGCAAGTTCTTGCAGCTCTAGGGCACTCTAGCAAGTGGTTTCAAACTCTGAAAAATGTGGTATTATGCGACGATTAATCTATTCTCTTTTAGGCTTGAGCCTCATCATCAGCAACCTCTATTCCGATGAGGTAGAGTGTGCTTTTTGTAATCAAAAAGTGCTCGATTATCAAACCTTCTATGAAGATGACCTTGTCTTAGCCCTTTATACTCATAAACCGATTCTGCCAGGCCACTGCTTAATCATTCCAAAACGACATGTTGAGAGGTATGAAGAGCTCTCTGATGAAGAAGCGTTCCGCATCTTTCAAGTGATCAAAAAAGTCGACACCGCAGCTAAAAGCGTCTTTGATACCTCTTCTTACCTTCTTTTACAAAAAAATGGAAGAGAGGTTGGACAAACAGTCCCCCATGTTCATTTCCATTACATCCCTCGCCAGACCAATGATTCGTCTGAGCTCAAATTCATCCTTAAAATGTATATCGCTAATATCAAAAGCCCCATTTCAGCTGAAGAGATGCATGATCTTGTGAGCAAGATGCATCTGGCTATGGAAGAATAATTGAAGCTCTACTATGATGCCTTCAAATCATGATAAAAAATCTACTTTTAGGGCTTGCTCTACTTTCATCCATTTCTCTTAGTTACGCAGATAAAGCTGAAGCTGCAGAGATGGATCCTTGGAAGGCTAAATGGAGTAATTTGCCTCTACCAAGACATCCTATGTGGAAAGATCCAGCAGGTAAACAAGAGGAGCCTCTGCAAGCTCTCTCAGATGAGACACAGCAGCATCTTCGCAAAGATTTAGAAGAGATCACCATTAACTTGAAAGATCCGACGTTCAACCACGGTGTCATTTCAACAGATCAGGGTGGGATTATTTCTACCAATAACTTACGCATTCAAGCGCGAAAAATCGAGTATATCAATAAAATTGACAATGGAGTTGCCGTCAAAAAAGTTGTGGCAGAAGGAGATATTTTACTCGAGCGCAACGAGGGTGTTTTTGTTGGCAGTAAACTCGAATACGATTTTAACTCTCATACAGGAACTCTATCGAATGGCAGAACGTGTACCGACTACTGGTTTTTAGGGGGCGATGAAATTTTCCTAGAAGCCGATGGCAGCTTTGTCATTACAAACGCTTTTTTAACAACAGTCGAAGGGCAAGATAACTGGTGGGAGTTAAAATCATCTAAAATTGGCATCTCAAACAACAATCTTCTTTCTGCTAAAAATATCAGCTTCCGCTTTTTTAAATTTCCTGTACTATGGCTGCCCTCTTTCAAAGCCAATTTAAAATGGATTAAAGAAGCTCCTGTTCGCTTTAGCTTTTTATGGGAGCAAATCCTCAAACAAAAAATATCGATACGCTATCAACTCTATTCCACTGAGACTTTTGGGCTGTATGGAAGACTCGATTACAGATTTAAATATGGTCCAGGTGCTGCGATTGAAACCGATTACCATTCACTTGACCAAAGAACGGTCTTCCAGACAAAAACCTATGGAGCTTTTGATAAAATCGTTCCTCAAGAAAGTGGTGATAAGCGCTATAGACTTCAGGGACTTATAACAACCCACTCTAGAAATGAAAAAACTCATTTCCACATGCGCTATGATAAACTCAGCGACGATAAGATGCCGCAAGACTTTAAGAGCGATGATTTTGAACTCAATACGCAAAAACGCACGATATTATGGGTCTCTCATCAAGAGGAAAACTATTTTGGCAAATTTAACTTCCAGCCAAGAATTAACAACTTTCAAAGTATTAACCAGCAACTGCCTTTAGTTAAAGCAGGTGTTAGACCTTTTGCCTTAGGATCTTCAGGAATTATTTCTGAGAATCAATTTAGCGCAGGTTATCTCGATTACGTCTTTCTTAAACGCATCGAAAAGGTCCTTCCTAGTCTTAAATCGGGCAGGTTTGCAACTCAAAATACACTCTACCGCCCACTTCATTTAGGGCCTGTTAATCTCACTCCAAAAGCAGGTGTGATCGGTATTTTTTACACAAATAATCCTCAACATGCAAGCATAGGTCAAGGCATGGTGACTTATGGTGGAGAGCTCAATACGCAGATTTCTAGAAATTACGCCTCTCTCAAACACACCGTTGAACCTTATGTCACATATGAGGGGCTAACAAAACCTTTAGCCTCCAACAACAACCATTACATTTTCAACCTTGAAGATGGTTATACAACTCTCAATCAAATACGCTACGGTTTCAATCAGTCTATTTATTCTCTTAAGCGCCCCTCTTTTTTACCGAGATTTTCCTGGGATCTCTATACCTACGGGTTTTTTGGAAAAACCGCTTTTCATCAAACGTATCCTAAAGGGTATACCGATTTTGTCATTCGCAAATCCTTCTTAACGATTAAAGCTGAAATTGCCTACAACTTTCAAGAGCGCCTCTTTGATTATACAAATGGCAAAGCCGATGTCACCGTGAATGAGAATTTTGCTTTCGGCATCGAAATGCGGCATCGTAGCAAATATGATTGGAGAAAAGCAGATCACCGTAATTTCATCTTGGATGTTGCAACACCCATTGAAGAACTCGTTCACTCTCCTGTCTCTGATGGCAGAGATACATTCCTAACACGCATGCAACTGCGTCTTTCCCCTCTCTGGACATGTCATTTCGAATCCCACCACGGCTGGGGAAGACGAAATGAACCCAGGTACAACGAGTTTCACCTCAAACTCACAACTCTTGTCACAGGTAAGTGGCACCTTGAATTTGGCGTCTCTTACGACCCTGCCAATAAATGGGCAGGCGTTGTTCCCACCTTTAAGCTCATCAAATAGATAACATCTTAATTATCAATAGTTTGCGAATCTATTTTTACATTGAAAAATATTAATAATCTATATTATAATTTAATAATTATGAATAAAATAACAGAATTTAGAAGTGAAATTAATAACTGGTTTCAAGCACAAGAATTACAATATTCTAAACAACAAACAATTATTAGTTCCGTAGCAATTAGAATCATTAAACTGCTCGAATTCTTGGGATTTTTGCTTCTTGATACCACTCTACCACTTTCCCCCTCTCCTCTAGATATATTAAATAATCGAGCCCCTCTCATAGATTATCTAAAAAACTATATAGACTTAGACGAACACGGATACCCTCTTGGTGATGAAAATCTATCTTTCAACTGCAGCCTGTTAAAGACAAGGTTAGCCGAGACGCCTGCTGATAAGGCACTCTTGAAAGATCTATTCTTTTTAGTAGCTGCAGGAGGAGATGCAGGTTATGCCCATGACATGCGCGCTTTGCTCTCTGGGCAAGGAATAGTCTCAGATCAGGTGACTAAGGGCGACAACTCTATGCCTCTTAATTCAATTGCTTTCTCTCTTCCCTATATGCCACACTCTTGCGTCAACCGCCCCGATTTTCTGGCAAATAGAGCTCCGACTTATATCTATCCCGACCATTACATCGATGAATGGGGAAATGCAATTCATTTAGGGCATAAAAAAGCTTTGCAAAACAAAGCCCCCCTCTTAGATCTAGCCCAGAAGATGCACTACGAAGTTTCTATTCAACGGATAGAACAGTTACATCGAAACGGGCTTTTACTAGCTAGAATAGGAACTGATAGTGAAATAAAAAATCATGCTGATCACAAACCTGCGCCCGATAAAAATGAACTTTTATCTCACACTCTATTACCAGAAAAAAACTCTGTATTGAGAGTAAGGCTGTATATGCCGGGCAGCGGATTGCTCAGTGATCCGTTAAGAGTCGCTCAAGAAGACTTTGGGTTAGCTTTCCACAAAATGCCATTTACGGCCTGGACTAATTTTGACAAGGTTCACAATGGAAAATTTCGCGTCCAAGGCGCAAAGAACCTATTAACTCAACGCGACTTTCAACAAAGTCTTGATACTGTTGTAAGAGCAGGTGGCGAAATTGACAGGGTCGAAGAGAAGCTTATAAACAGCGACATGTGGGAATTTAATTATAGACCTCCTGAAAAAGGCGAAAAACAAAATTTTGGGATTAATCGTCTTAACATCAATGAAACGGTTATTTTTTCTCCTAAAGGAGGAGATGTCATGATAGGCTTAATGTATTATGACACTTTTTTTGACCGAACCTCTAGAAGTCATAAATTAAAAAAATTATTTGAAGCACAAGCCTATATCCGCCTGACAACAGGTCGCTATTTACCTATATATGAATATAATAAGCCAACAAATGAACTATTTGCTTTACATCCTTCTGATGTTAATATTCCTTTAAAAAATATAGAAGATTTAAGCACCCTAGGAATAAGTGAGCAAACAGTAGTTGATGTTTATCTCCCTTCTTTTTCAGAAAAAAATAAGGATGAAGGTGTCTTACAATTTCTTATTAGACAACAACTTGCCTTATTTAATTTAGTTAGATCTGAAAATAGCAGCTATTCTATAGATACTCTATCATTACAGATAAAAACTCAGAATAATAGACGTCCATTTTTCCCTACCTTTTCTTTTTTCAGCCAAGATTACGTCTATGGAGACTTTAAACTAAAAAAATTGCTACAAAAAGAACTGCAAACAGAAGAGACATTAAGAAAAACATTTTTAGCTTTACTACAAGATAACATAAAAAGTGTATTAGGTTTGACGTTGATCTCAAATGAACAGTCAGTAACCGCAACCGTTGACTTTGATAAATTTTTAACTCCAGAGTATGCTGCAAAAATTGAGTGCCAAAAAACGCTTTCAAAAGCTATGCAAAGTGCTTTAGAGTTTAATATTTTTGAAGAGAAAACAAAAGAAACAATCAGCCAAATAGTTGCTGCAATTAGAATCAGATACCCTAATTTTGGGTATAAAAACAGACAATCGAGAAATAAAATCGACATGATTTTAGGAAGTCTTCAGATGCAAGATATTCTAAATAATGCAAATGTTGCCGTTAATTATTTTACAAATCAGCTAGAATTTCCTGACTCTTTACAATCTCTAAAAATCCGCTCTAAATTATAAAGAGTTAAAAGAAGTCTTTTGCTAGACTCCGATTTTAAGAGGAGGTGGGGTCTATGCGTGCATTTTTGGTAACTTATTTTGCCATTCTGTGTTTTTCTTTAACAGGTTGCCACAAACAAGAAGACTCTTCACAAGCACACCTTGAGCAAAAAAAAGCACGTATCGCTGTAGCTCCTGTTATAGACCTATCAAAACATAGACTCTCTTGGAATGTTGCCAGTGAAATCACAACGAATATTTACGAGAGTCTCGCACAAAAGAACTGCTACCAATTAGTTGCCCCTTCTAAACTAAAAAAACTAAGTAAAAACCAAGATCCTTTTAGCTCAGATCTTTCTTGGGTTAAACAGCTGTTTCCCGAGCAAGAATTTGTGTGCTTCACAACCCTTCTCGAACACAGTGAGAAACCATCTTATGCAGAAGAAGAGGTCTCTATTTCCGACTCCCCTACCGATCTAAAAATTAGTCTGCAAGTTCGAATCATTGATCTAAGAGAAGAGACTCCTAAAATCGTTCTCGACAAGACATTCGAAAAAATTCAACACATCCCTCGTCAATTTAGCTGCTTTAATTTCACACAAGTTGCTTGGGGACAACCTATGTACACATTTTCTCCCATAGGAGTTGTACATGCAGAACTTACAGACGACATCATACATCAAATAGAAGAGGCGGTTTTAAAATAGACCTCTTGTGTAATTAAGGTTCTGTCGATTTTTTGGTTCTTTTGAGCCAATTTTCAATTTAAATCGAAGGGGTAATATCAACTTGCATATATAACCCCTTCGATTTAAATTGAAAATTGGCCAAAATAATCCAAAAAAGCGATGAACCCTTAACTACACAAGAGGTCTAATGATAGCTAGCTCCCTTGAACTCATTATTATCTTTGGATTACTCGGTTTTTTAATTAATTGGTGGGCCTTCTCTAAAGAGTTTTATAAAATACCTGCTAAACAGGTAGCTTTTGACTTTTCATTCAAACTTCTGGCAGGTGCCTTTGGCATTTACCTTGGATTTGTGATCTTTATTCTCCCCTTCTTTGTTAGACTCGTGCAATACCTGGCAAGTCCTCTTATGCCTTCTATGACGCTCTTAAGCATCGTCCAGCTGATCTTACTCCTTGCGATGGTTTATTGGATCTGGAAATTTTTTAAATCGCAGGCACCTGGCTTGATCAAAAGAGTGTGGAAAAATTCATCCACTCCTATCTATCAAGATATCGGTATAGGAGCGCTCACATGGGGTCTTAGCTTTCCCATCATTGTTGTTGTGGGACAATTTTTCGATCTTCTACTCTATCTTATCTTTGGCATGGAAAATTACGAGCAAGTGCCTGTTCGTTATTTCAAAGAGTCGCTAGGCTCTTTCTCTGAAATCATCACAGCTCTTCTCATGATTTTAGTCTTAGCACCTGTTATTGAAGAGTTTTTATTTCGAGGATGCCTGCAAAACTACTTTAAAAAAATTTTAGGAACTAGATCTGCAATTTTACTAACGGCTTTTTGTTTCGCTCTCTTTCATTTCTCTTTCTCTCAAGGCCTTGGTAATATCTCGCTGATAGCCTCTCTCTTTGTCTTGGCGTGTTTCTTAGGATTTATTTATGAAAAAAGACAATCATTATATGCCTCTATTGGTTTACATATGACATTTAACCTTATCTCAACGTTGAGAATTCTTATTTCTCCTGAGAGTTAAAAATTACTTTTGTGTATGATGTTACAGCTTATGGAGATTGAAAGTTACGGTATTTCTGACATAGGTCTTGCAAGAGGCAACAATGAAGATGTCTGGATAGAACTACCTTCTTGCCATTTTTATGCACTTGCAGATGGGATGGGAGGTCATCAAGCAGGAGAAGTGGCAGCCAAAGAAACTATCCTTGCACTCTGTGATGTGATCGATAGCTTTTTTTCAAAAGGACATGTTTTATCTATAGATGATGCCATCCACGTCATGAAAGCTGCGATTTCATCAGCCAATAGTTGGGTAAGAAAATTAGCCAAAAACCATCCAGAACTCTCAGGTATGGGAACGACCCTCTGCTCTCTTTTAATCTTTCAGAAAACACTTCTCTATACCCATTTAGGAGATAGCAGGATCTATAAGTTCGCTGGTAAATTAGAAAGGCTCACAGAAGATCATTCTGCCAAACAACGCGTCATATCAAGTAAAAATTTGGACGAAACAGGAAAGCCCCTTGTTAAATTTAAAACCGTGATCACAAAAGCTATCGGCATCATAGATAAAGTGACTCCAGACATACACACCCTACCTATAAAACCAGGTGATCTCTTTCTTCTCTGTAGTGATGGCCTGACAGATTGCGTGAAAGACCCAGACATTGAACGAATTCTTAAAGAAAATACTAGCCTTAAAAATGCTGCCATCGAACTTGTCTCTCAAGCTAAATTAGGAGGTGGAAATGATAATATCACTCTTGTTATCATCAAAATCTCATGAGACGTCTTTATTTTGATAACAATGCCACAACGGCTTTAGATCCTAGAGTCAAAGAGGCGATGGATGAGGTCCTCTCTCCTATCCCCTTGAACCCTTCCTCTGTCCATTTTTTCGGACAAAAAGCAAAAGCCCTTCTTGTGCAAGCAAGAGACACAATTAGTCATTACCTTCATGTGAAACCACAAGAGCTTATCTTCACTTCAGGTGGCACAGAGTCTATGACGATGCTTTTGAGAGGGTTTTGCGCTCTCAACCCCGGCTGCCATATTATCACATCTAACGTCGAACATGCAGCTACTTATCATACCCTTCAGCTACTTGAAAAAGAGGGAGCTGCCGTCTCTTACCTGCCAGTCGGTTTATGGGGAGCTTTGCACCCTCATCAAATTGAAGAGGCCATCACCCCAAAAACCAAGCTCATCGTCCTCATGTCTGTCAACAACGAGACAGGCGTTAAAACAGATATCGCTGCCATTGCGGCTATTGCTCAAAAATTCAATATTTTCCTTGTCGTAGATGGCGTCTCCCACTTAGGTAAAGAAATTTTTCACATCCCAGAGGGGGTCTCTGCCATGACATTTGCCGCCCACAAACTTCACGGCCCTCAAGGAGTTGGCCTTGCCTATGTTAAATCAAATTTTAAATTTAGACCTCTTCTCGTCGGAGGTTCACAAGACTATGGCAGAAGAGCCGGCACAGAAAATCTCGCAGGGATTGTCGGATTTGCAAAAGCTGTCGAACTTTTAAAAGTAGAGCTGCCAGCTGCCTCTGAGAGAATGGCAAAATTGCGTGACTATCTCGTTAATAATCTGATGGTTAAGCTAGGCAATATCGTTATTCATGGACAAGGTCCTAGAATTTGCAATACAGCTTATATCGCTTTTCCGGGCGCTGATGGAGAGTCTTTACTCATACAGCTTGATTTGGCAGGGATTGCCGTCAGCCACGGCTCTGCCTGTTCCTCAGGCGGCCTTGAGCCCTCTAGAGTCCTTCTCAATATGGGCATCCCCTCCTCTATTGCGAGATCCAGCCTACGATTTTCTTTAAGTAGGCAAACCACAAAGGCCGATATTGAAGCTGCGGTCGAAATTATTTTAAAACTAGCATAAAATACTTATACCTTGTAGAATTAATAAGAAAAAATTGGTCATTTATGACACAGCAAGCCTCTCTTCCTTTGTCTACGCCCCTTAATTTAAGTCAACTATCTAGTTGCGCTAGTTGCGGATTGAAAATAGCCTGCCAAAGGCATGTCGAAGCCTATTGGAATTGGGGTGGAACATGTGTGACACTTATTGGCCATAATGGTGGTCAAGACTATACAGCTCGTTATGAGCTCCAAGAAAAACCTCCTTTCTGGATAACAGCTCTTAAGGTTGCGTCTTTAGTCACTCTTATCATTCCAATAATTATGAAAACAGCGCAATGGCTAATGCGCAGAGAGGAGACTTTTTCAATTACAAACCAAGACAAGTGGACTTCGTGCCAAGATTTGCGTGAAAAAGATAAAACCGCCTATTTGGAATTTCAAAAAAACACAAAAGCTCAAAATACTCTTGAGACTTATATTTCACACATTCCTGAAGCCTATCAAGCTGCCATCTTTTTAAGATGGATAAAAAAAAAGACGGCAGAAGAGATAATAAAGACCTACTCTCTGCTTCAATCAAATATAAAAGAAAAGGTGGCTAACCAAACTGTTCAACATCTTTTAGGAGAACATCCGACAAAAGAGACATTTTCTAAAGTTGCGACACACCTAGGAGAATCATTAAGAACAGATTTTCTATTTTCATCTCTTTTTTTACAAAGAATATACTCGACAAATCTAACAGAAAATGAAAACCATGAAATAGCTCTTCAAATCATAAAAGAACTGTCTGGAGCATCGCAAGATTCTTTCCGAACTGCTTGGATCTCATTTTGTGCTACCCAAAAAAAGCTTGGGCAAGAGAGCTCTACGCTTGCTAAAGTACTTGAGCAACTTAGTCAAGTACCTCCAAATACAAGTTCAGATCTTGTTTACCAGATCTGTGAATCTTGCCTCTCAATGGATTCAACTGATATTTCTAGCAAAATTTCGCTTATTCTTGACAAGTTTCTATCTGTTAAAGAACCTACTGATTTTCAACTTCTATCACATTTTATTTTTACAAGAGAAAAAATTAAGGATCTTAATATTTGTATTATTTTTGATAAAACTATGATTGATTTTTTAGATAAAATAGAAAAGAATTATGTATTTTCTTTAAGACTAAACTGGATCCATGTTGTAACAAAGAATTTGCCTGAAACTCTTGTCTCCTCTCAAATGGAAAGGTTGAAAGAGCAAACTGAACTTGTTAATTCTCCTTCAAACGAAAAAGATAAATCAGATCAGATAGAATTAGCACAACATCTCGTTAATAATGGTTATATTGAATTAGCTCTATTACTAATTAAAAAGAGATCTATGAAGTCAAAGGGTTGCTTAGATATAGTGAGACTAATACTTGAAAAGTTAGATCTTGATAAGATCTCAGAAGAGTCTCTAGAAATTGCAGGAACCCTCCAAAAAAAAATAGATCAAGAGGCCGATAACGGAGATAAAGATTCTCAACTTAATAAACAACGAGACAAGTTAGCTGAAAAATTAGGTGATATAAAACATTGTAAGATACTTGCACTTGAGTTGTTTGCAACATCGATTAACAGATTACCTATAGATAAACAATTCTATCAGAATTCACTTAGCGCAAGAACTAGTTTAGAAAGGATTGCAGCCACAGTTGATGATAAGGAGGTGGAAAGAGCAATAGCTACCCTAAACCAAACACCCTTTAAAGAATACAGCCTCCCTCTTTATTATAAAAAGCATATTAGTAAAAACGATCTTGAATCCCAACCGGAAAATCTTAGGAAAGGGGAAATCACAGATCAGACTCTGAGAGATATCCAGACGCTTAAAGAATCAGAATTACCCGATCCAACTAAACGATATATTTTACATATGCTAGCTCGCAAGATATTTGATTTTAGTAAGCTCTTTAATAACTTGACAGAGTTTTTAGAGACCCCTTCTTATTTTCACATAGGAGAAATTCTGTTTGAAGAATTACAATCTTCTAACTATTTCAGTGATGCCTCAAACGTTGCGTTATGTTTGGCTTGCGCTATCTCAAAAGGAGAATGCATCGATCAAAGAATTACCTGGCTAAAAAAATGCGATCAAAAATTTATCGATCCTGAAGAATTGAAGAAGGCCGTCAATGAGGTGTGTCGGCAGCTGCTGATTGCTGAAAAAGGAGACAATTTGAAGAGTTACTCGAATGATTTTGTTAGGAATTTTACTGGATTATTGGATCCCGCTCAATTAGATAATCTGAAAAATAAATGACACTTCTATCGATTGTTGACAAATTTTCTGCGAGCTATAGCTTTCTTGGAGCTGGGCTTAGCCATCTACAAACATACCCCCAATGGACATCCACTATCTTTAAAATTCAGCGTGCTTTAATGCTTGTTGATTTTGGGGTGATAATAGTAGAAGACTATCATTTATATCTGAAAGAACCTGTTGACCAAAACCGCAAGATCAAAAAAGCTGCCTTATTCCTATTGTCAGGTTTGGCTGTTTTAGCTATCAACGCCTATGTAAAACCTACACCTAGTTTGAGCGATACTACCACAAGGATTAGTTGGTCTTCTCCTTGGTCTTATAAACTATTGCAGCTTCTATCAATTAACCGTTTATTTATCACTCTTGGTTCATCTTCTTACAATAAGTTCCATCTTATAAGTGCTGCCCTGCAAAGCTTTACCCTCTTAAGGATCTCTCAATTAAGATGGCTTCAGGTAGAGTATCACTCTAGGAATACAGAGCAATTTCATGTACAGAAATTAATCGCCAATGCTTGGTTTATTATCCCCTCTTCTTGCACTCATTTTGAATCG
>CAYUZN010000006.1:19734-32571 GCA_964449295.1 uncultured bacterium
TGGCAGACTGATTGGCTCATTCTTGTCGGTGGGAAACAAATGTTTTATAGAGTTAAATTGGCTCTAGGCTCTGTAGATCCGTGTGCTAGCTGTGCTTTAATACCAAAGCTATTCAGTATAACTTTAAGCGGTCTTACTGACATGGGACGAAGAGCTTTAATCAAACTGTCTTACTAACTCTCTTAATAATTTAAGCTTTGAATTTTTCTTTGTTTTCAAGATGGTAGCTTTCCAGCTAGAAATATTGCGGGTTTTAAAGCTGAAATTAACGCCAACAGCAACAAGTTGTCTTTTTTCTTGTAAATATTTTTCCGCATAGTGTTTTTGTGAGATCTGCTTGAGCGCTTTAATGGGGGTCTTGTTGAACTTAAGTTCGAAGATATATACCTGCGAAGGCGTTTCTATGACGAGATCGATCTCACCTCTATTTGTTGCCTCTAAAGGATGTACTTTAATGCCCATCGATTCTAAGAGGATGATAAAATTAGCATGATAAAAATCTTCTTTGGCTTTTGTGTACAGCTTGTAAGGGATTTTCGCAAAAAGGGTTTGGATTCTCTCGAAAAAAGGTTTCAGTTGATACGATGACAGCTCACTCCAACAGTCTAGCGCCTGCTTGCCTACATCAGACGAAGACATCTTAGTAAATCCTCGAAGAAGAGATTCAAAAAAAGCAAGCCGGACCTCTTTATTAGGAAAATCAAGTGTATAAAGTCTTGTCAGAGCATCATAATTATGAAACGTCAAGTAACCTGTTTGCCACATGAGAGCAACCAAATCCATCTCTTGTGGATCGCTGATATCAAGAAGTTCTGTTTCAACAGCTTTAGTACCACTTAAATAGCCAACAGCCTTAGGCCTTTTCTTGATTTGCTCAACCAAAAATGTGGGAGTTCCTGTGCGGAACCAAAAACTTTGAACTCTGGATGTTTTAAAAAAACTCAAGGTAGAATGAGGATTATAAACAGTTGGTGTATCCCAGGAAAATCTGTAGCCGTTGTACCACTCTTTAATGTCTGCAAGAATAGTTTTTGCTTTTTTTTTGCTATCTTTAGCAATGAGACGAAGATGGTCTTTGAAAAACAGCCGCATTTCTTCTTCTGTATAACCTAGTAGCGTTGCATACGCGGGAGAAATAGTAATATCCTCTAAATTATTGAACCCTGAAAACAAAGAAACTTGAGAAAATTTACTCACGCCTGTGACAAAAACAAAACGTAAATAAGCATCTAGTCCTTTAAGAGTTCCAAAAAGATCTTTTAAAAGAGAGCGATTAGCTTCTATATTTTCTAGATGTGCGATATTATCAATGATAGGCTTGTCATATTCATCAATAAGAATAACCACTTTACCTATCTTAGATAGTTCTTTGACAAGATCTCTTAAAACCTGCTGAATAGAAGATGTATCTTTAATCTGCACATCATACGATTTACCAATGGCTAAAAACTCTTTTTTTAAATCTTCTTCAAGAACCTTAGCAGTTTTTGTTCTCATTTGAGTGAAATCAAGAGAGATAATGGGAAATTTTTCCCATAAATAAGCGCTTTTATAAATATGACATTCTTTAAAGAGTTTCTTATTGCCACTAAAAATCGCTTTCAATGTGCTCAAAAGAAGAGATTTTCCAAAACGTCTAGGACGAGATAAAAAATAATATTTCCCTTCATCTATGAGATGCAAGATAGATTGTGTTTTGTCGACATAGAGATAATCTTTATCGATAATCTCTTCAATTGTCTGTATGCCAATGGGTAGTTTCTTCATTCACTTAAAATAACAGAAAATTAGAAAAGAAGAAATAACTCTTCTTGAGAGCCTCCCGTAACTTCTATTTTTCCTGTTTCATGAATGTAGACATCATACTCAAGTCTAATGCCAAATTCTCCTGGCAAATAGATCCCAGGCTCAATAGAAAAACATGTTTTAGCAATGAGGGGTCTTTCATCTAAGGTCTCAAAGCTATCTAAATTGGCACCTGGGCCGTGTGCTTCTGTGTGGATATTGTGCCCTGTTCTATGGATAAAGAACTTTCCATAACCTGCCTTTTCAATCTCTTGTCTACAGATGCGGTCAGCCTCGCAACCTTTGACAGTTCTTCCTTCTTTCACAGCCTGTGCAATAAAATCGGTTGCTGCTTTCTGAGCACGTCTTACAATTTGAAAAATCTCTTGGTGCTTATCAGCCTGTTTTGTGTCTGCAATTGCCATACGCGTAATATCGGCATAGACAGCCTCTTTCTGCTTTTTCTTACACCAGAGATCGATCAAAATGAGATCTCCGCGCTTGATCTGGGTTGAATTTTTAGCAGAAGGCGCATAGTGGGGATCAGCTGCATGTTCATTCACAGCACAGATGGGGAGTCCATCCATCACACATTCTCTTTGAGTGATCTCCTTGAAAATAAATTGCTGCACATCATACTCAGTTATTGCGCTATTTGTCTTAAGATTATGAGTGATCCATTGCCAAGTTTTGTCTGCTATCTGACTTAAGTGCTCTGCTGCCTCTAAGTGAGACCCAAGCTGCTTTTGCGTCCACACACATGTGAAATATTGAAGAAAAGAGCCTGAGCTGACAACTTTGACACCCACCTCTCTAATCAGTTCAATAAGACCTGCATCGACAATTGAAATGTACGGAATACGATCTCTAGCTGAATACTCCATAGCAATGACTTCTTTGTCTTGAATAAGAGATTTCAGCTGTGAGTCGAATGTCTGCCACGTATTATAAGTCATTCTCTTTCCAGGTAAATGCTCTAAAACATGTGGCTCTACCGAATGAACAAGTTTTATGGGCTCACCTGTTTTAGGAATCCAGTAGAAAAGGCGTCTTGTCAGATGAGTCTCTTCAGGAATTTCTAAAAAATGACACGCATACTCATTTCTCTTATGAAAATCATACAACAACCACCCATCGATGTGATACTCATGTAAATACTTCTGTACATCTTTAATCTTGCGCTGAAAACTCATATAATCCTTAGTGATAGATACTACTTGCATTAAAGCAGAAGCTGCCACAACACGCAAGCATCTGTAATGGTTCTTTGAGAATTATGAGTACATTTAAATAGCTTCTCGAATTTGTTTTGTTAGGACAGGAAATGGGATATCCTTTGTATGTTTTGCTTCTGCTAATTTTTTTGGTGTTATCTCTTTATAAAATTTAAGAAACTCACTATCTTTCAAGAATTCGAGAAAAAACATGCGGACATAAGTTTCCTGAAGAGGGCTTATTTTTGCTTGCTGCTTTTCCCATTTCACAATAGTCGCATGAGTGACTCCGAATTTTTCTGCTAATTCTGTTGTAGACATTTTTGAGAATTTTCTCATAAATCTCAATTCTTGCCCTGTTAGTGGAGAAGACTTATGAATCAGTCCTTTGAATACAAATAGCTGAAGAGCATTCATATCAATATCTATCACCCACTCACCAAACACTTTTTTCATAGGAGTATCTATTAGTTTAATAGGAAATCCCAATCCCTCATATATAAACGTCTTTTTTTTTCTTTCCATATCTATAATCCTATTACAGTTACAATCATCATCTCCTGCGAAAAAGAAATGATAACTCTAACTTCTTTTAAATCTTCTGTCTTTCCTCTGATAGCATAACGCCAATTTTGGAACTTATTATTAAATTGTGTCTTGTCAGACTCATGCGTTCCTGTCATCAACACATGCAAAGTATCTTGCAAGTCGATTTTATCTTTTGCCTGTTCTTCTGCTGCGTGCTTAGTTAGCCTATACGTTCCATTTTCGATGTGCTGTAATATTGCACTTCGTAATTTAATGTTATTCAAAAATTGGTCTGACTTCATTTCTTGCACATCTTTAATGCTCAGCTAATTGTAACATATTCACATATTTTTATATCATTATTTTTTTATGTTATTTATTATTAATGACTTATATATTTACATATGATAACATAGAACAATTTTATTCTGGAAAAATAGAATGCTTTCTCGATCATGATTCACCATGAAGAAAAGATTGTCGCGTTAGTGGCGCGACAATTGTCTCTTCATTTTATTTGAAAAGTCCTTCGTGTAAAATTGCTTCGGCTCTTAATGATATATACATTGGATTAAAGCAGAAGCTGCCACAACACGCAAGCATCTGAAAGGGTTCTTTAAGGATTTCGATGAGAAAATGACTTTTTCAGCTCCAATGCTTAATTACAAACGCGCATTTTTTTATGTTTCGTTTATGTCTAGCGCTGCTTATATCTTCCATGATTTTTTGAGCAAACGCTGAAACATCTTGATCAGATAATTGATGAGACCTACCTATTAGAGTCGGATTCTCCAGAAGCTTAAGCTCTACATCATCTACGTGATGAAAATATCTCTCATTTGAATGGAGGAAATAATAGACAATCTGATCACTCAAACCTTCTGCTTGAAACTTATCTATTAATTTTTCTGCATGAGAAGATCCACACATAAAAACAACACCATTATGTTCTTTGTTTAATTTTAATAAATTACTAAATATCGTGTCTGTTCTTTCATCATCTAACTCTTGAATAACAGCTACTCTTTTTGATATGTCAAGTGCCATCATGGCATCAAATCGTTTAGAATCAATATCAACACCTTTGATAACCATGTTTAACTTGCTAGCGCAAGCGAGTAATTTAACATTACCATGGGCACCAGGCACTCCTTTAATTTGCTCTGCACACATTACAAACTGCTTGCTAGAAAAAAACTGCTTTAAGGTTTCTGAGAGTACATCAAAACTCATTGCACTTAAATTTGTTGCATCAATTTTGTGTTGAGCTAAATAAGCCTGTGCTTGAGGAGTGGCCAAATATGGCTTTGCTTGATTTAAAATGTCGCTTGCTCTTTTTAAGCCCAACTGAGATCTCGCTAAAATATATTTATCTGACAGATCGTGAGGACATTCTACTGCAAGGGCTCTGTAGCCTGCTCTTTTGACCAAATCATCTAGTACAGTCGTTACCGCCGCTTTAGGAATGGGATCTTGGTGGCGCTCAAAAACAATGACAATAGGATTAGACATAATCAACCTTTTTTTTAATTTTGCAAATAATTTTATTACAAAAACAGATTAAAATCAAATTGTTTTACAACAAACTGAATACTAATGATATATACATTGGATTAAAGCAGAAGCTGCCACAACGCGCAACATCTGAAATGGTTCTTTAAGGATTTCGATAAGAAAAGGCACAGAGTCTCTATTGCCGACATGTCCAATGGCTTCAAGGATATGGATTTTCATCTCTCGATCAACATCAGGATAAGCTTGCTGCAGTATCTTAACAGCTGCAGAGTCATTGCCAACAAGTGCTAAAATAAGAGCTGCTTGGACCCGAATATGATGATCATCATCAGAGAGAAGACCTTTCACTAAATCAAGTGATTCTTCGTTGCCTTCTTGCACGAGCATGCCTGCTGCCACTCCAATTGTCCGCCATGAATCGTTCTTCAAAAAAATTCTCATCGCTTCTTCTGCATGGGGGTAGCGCATGATATTTAAGATATGAAGAATCTCTAATTTTGCTAGTTGATCGATCACTTGAGGATAATTGGGAATTTGGTAAGTGTGCCCTATTTGACTAGGTGATAGAAAACGAAAAGGAAGAGCTTCTTGCCACATCCAGAGAATGTTTTGCTGCTCAGAAAAGACGGTATAGAGAGTATCGCATGCCTCTTTCACATGACATCTTTGTCCAATAAGTGCGATTGCAAGAGTTGCCTTTACATAAGGATCATCATGGGTTTTCATCTCACTGATAGACATCTGGGTGCCTCTTTTTCCTGTTGTTGCCAGAGCTGCTGCCGCAAACCTCCTTAAGTCTGCATGCACGTCATGTAAGAAGTGTTGAAGAGTTGTTTTTCCTTCAGGTAGCCCATTTAAAAGAGCAAGCCACGCTGCAGTCACAGCAACAAAAGGGGAAGAATCCTGTAAACAAGGCTCAATCTGCTGTAGCGTCACTGCCTCACGAAGAAGACCTAAAGTGTAGAGCGCCTCCATGCGAACATCAGGGCTATGATCTGCAAAAAGTTTGATGATTTCTTGAGAATAAGTCTTCATATCAAGATGCGCTATAAGCTGACAAGCCAGTTGCCTTAAGCCTGCTCGATTACTCTTAAGAAGCGTCTTTAATTCCTCTGGTCCTACCGCGTCATACATACTGACAATGGCTAAAATAGCAGCTTCTTTCTCTTCTGCTAACGTCTCTTCTTTGCAGATAATCTCTTTCAAGTTGTCTTTGAGATGAGTCATACGTAGAGAGCCAATGGCTCGTATCACTTCAAGTTTTACCGACCAAACTCTTTCTTCTTTTAATAGGCGCTTAAGCTCATCTTGCAGAGGCGCATCTCCATAAGAAGTTGCTAATTTAACAGCAATCATTCGAAGCAGGATGTTTGTGCCGCGCATTGCATTGATCAAGTGAGGAAGAGCTTGAATGTCATGAGTGAAAGCAGCACCTAAAAGAGAGTTGAATTGGATCACAAGCTGAGGAGAGCGCTCTGCTTTATTGAGCACACCCCAAGCCAGAACTTCTAGAGCTGTTCGATTATTGATTTCTTCTTTAAAGCAAGACACCGTCTTACTCCACTCTTGTAAAACAGCCGTTTCATTCCCATTTTCAGAGAGAGCTCTAATGTAGGCTAAATGAAGAGCTTTCGAACCTGGAAATTGCTCAAGACCCTTTTTTGCCTCTTGCACAGCTGAGAGGGGATCTTGAATCAGAAGATGAGCATAGACTCTTTTTTCAAGGCTTTTTTCATCGCCTCTAACAGATGTCATCCATAAAAGAGATGCAAAAATTAACGTTTTAGCCCAAGTTGCCAGACAGCTGCCTCCCCCCAATGAGATGAAAGTGCAAATGGAATACAGCTTGACCACCCTCTTCCCCATTATTTGTCACAAGTCTATAGCCGTCTGCAATATCAAATTGCTTTGCAAGCCTTTGAGCCACTTCTACTATTTCCCCTATTAAAGGTAAATCCTCTTGGGCTACCTCTTGTAAACTAGCGATCGATTTTTTAGGCATGATCAAAATATGGACAGGAGCTACCGGTGCAATATCTTTGATCGCTAAAATACGGTCATTTTCAAACACTTTTTCACAAGGCAGCTGCCCTGCTATGATCTTTCCAAAAATAGTTGTCATAAGCTCTCCAGTATCATATTTAAGGCCCGCAGTGCATCCTCTTTTGTCTCCCAAACAGAAATAAACCTTCCTTTATGGCAAAAAATAGCGCCCGGAATTTGTGACGCTTCTTTGAGCTCTTTATCCATGAGCCCCGCCCATGCTTTAGGAAGGGGAACTCTGACTTTCATCTTCTCTTTTTCATTAGGAGGGATACATCTTAGCTTCCAGTGTTTCCCAGAGGGCATCACGACAAAAAGAGCGGGATGAGTCTCTCCCCCTAGATCAAAAAAAAGATCAAGCCAAGGCATCGATTTCTCTAAGAAGAGATAGTGTGCTTTTGGACTCATCGCTTCTATAATTTTTTGCCGACACCCTTCCATATAGCGGTATCTTTTAAGAAGTCTTTGAAGATGAGCGTAAGTAAAATCCACAGCTGCTAAAAAAGCCTCTTGAAGCTCCTCTTCGCTGGCATCATGTATAATTGGCACAAAATTAGAAATTACATGGGAAAACGTACAAACACCTGGCTCTATATCACTCTTACCATTGTCGTGAGCATCAATTCCCAAAATCAAGGAGCGATTAAAAAAATCATATATCTTGTCATCCACAAATCCTTGATCTTTCAAGTATTTCCATATCATGCCAGCAGAGCTTAAATTGCCTTTATACTCATTTTGATGGTGATCGAACCTCTTCTTCTGCGGGTCATAAATCCCTCCCACATCACACACATAATCACGAGCCCCCAGAATATTAAGATCCCGTGATCTAAAAATCTTATCTCTGTCGATTAAATTGAACAAAAGAAGCAAAGAGCATGCGGTCACATCATCGGCATGAAATGTCCCGCTATGCGTGCCAAAACTACGTGGAATCATAGAAAAACCTCTAGCAAACAAACTAGTATAGTACCTTGCTTATTGACTCTCAAGAGGCTTTTTAAACAACTCCAACCAACTTGCTAATATCTCTTCCTTGCTCTTACAGACTAGTCGAAAGTCATTAATAACCTCTTGGATATCTTCTCCAGAAAGATTTGTTTTTTGAAAATATTCTTTTAGAGTCAAATTATCTACGACACGATCTTCTTTTAAGGCATAAAATAATTGTTCGAAAAGCAAGATGCAATTGAGTATTTGATTTAAAGATGTCTCTAAATCTTGATCTGTTTTTATCCTGAAGCCAGAAGACCCCGTCCTTAAGGACGGGGTGTTTTAAAAAAAACGGGAAGGGAGGGGTTCGAAGCCCCTCCCTAACCAATACAATCCCAGGCCTTAAGGCCTGGGGTTCACTTTTACATACTGCGTTTTCGGAAACATCGTATCTAAAGGGTAAGAAGATGTAGGGTGAACCATCAAAACTCCATTTTAAGTCAAAGGCTTTAACTAAATGGAGCTTTTCTTACAAGATTCTATGTATTGGACCTCTTTCGAAATTAAGGTTCTGTTGACAGAGGCTTTAGAAATCTTTTGCAAATTTTAAGGTTATATTATTGGCTCTATAACCGCTGCCAAACTCCCCTTCATAGGTTAAGGAGATAGAGGATTTGTGTCTGGTGTGATAGAAAATCTCTAAGCCAGGTGCTATAAGATTTTGAGTTTTAGTTAAAGATTCAACGACAAATGTGCCACCGGGGGCTCCTACAATGGCAGCTTGGACTTGCCCTGTCTTAAACATTTTTTTATTGACATATGAGAGTTGTTCTCTCACAACTAAATGATTATCTTTTGAGCCAACATGCATTTGAAAGCATGAAAGTCCTATCTCACTTCTCAAAAGTGAAGAGTTATGGGCCTTTTGATGCATGTTTAAAACCCCAGCGCCTTTCTCTTTAAAAGATCTTTCAAAATTGACAGCCCAATCAAATTGTACAAAAGGCTCTAGAGTGCATTTCGATGCCTTATAATCATATCCGAAAAGAAAATGGGGAACAATTTGCCATCCTTTAATGTTTGCTTTAGCTGTTTCATCAAATCCTGGAAATGTAATATCTCTTTGACTTTTACCGCTGTGATAGCCTCCCCAGAGAGCAAAATCAAAAAAACAATTGTTAACATATAAAGTGCTGTAAAAAGATGTGGTATAATCAGATATGTATTGTTTGCCATAGTGACCCTTATCATGGATGTCAACATAGGCATACCCTACAGCTGCTCCTAGCAATAGATTTTGGTAGCGGTAGTTATCGTAGCCAAGTAATAAACCACCCGTGTCCATATTAAAAGCTGGAGTCTCTTTTTGTGCATGTTCATGTGCAAAAGAGCCGATGGCAGACGCCCATACACTGTAGGTTGTATCTTGTGACTGAGAGGCTTGATTCATGATAGGGCCTGCAAGCAACGCTGCCACTTGGCTTCCCTTTTCAGCTATACTCTGTCTTAAAAAACGTTGATCATTTTGGCGAGATGTCAATGTATCGCTAAAGGTGAAGGCTGTATTCTGTAAACTAAACGTGGAAAAAGCATTACGAGCAGGGCTGATTGATTTAAGCGCTTGATTCAGTTGCTCTGATGATAAATTATTTAAATCTGTTAATACAGGCTGAAGTGGAACATATCCTGTAAGAGAGTTGAGATAATTACCTATAGCTAAATTATTTCCTGTTAATTCCGCTGTTGGCACAATCAGTGAAACAACTTTAGAGCCTGTTGATTCCAAAATTAAAAAAAGAGTGGTATCTCCTGAGGCTAAGGCTAAGCTGTAAATAAAACCTGAATAACTTGTGACTGTGAAATTATTTCCACCTGTGATTGTTCCCCCACCTGTGTTAACTATAACCGCATACTGAGTCCCAATCTGGTAGTCGCCTGGATTCAATGACTCGTACACAAACATATTAACTCCGGATGCAATGTTAACCCCAGCAGTGCCTGTGACAATAATAGGAAATGCTTGATTTGGTGTAATAACTGCAACAAAAGTTGAATTAGATTGCAGGTCTAAAGAGCCTACGTTTAATGGACCGGCAGGTGCTGAAGGCTTTGTCATACTTTTTATAAAATAATCACCAAGACTCCTTCCGGCTATCCCTCCTCCAGAGTTAACAACCACACTATCCGTCAAGTTTCCGCTTCCATATAAAATGCCATTATTAGCAATAATCACACCCCCATTAATAGTGCCTCTAATAGAGAGATCCCCTTCAATAGTCGCAGAGCCTGTTCCGTCGATAACTCCACCAAAGTCCCCTCCCTTAATTATTAGGGGCTTAGAACCTTTATGTATAGTTCCATCTCCGTTTATATAACCCAAAGTAGCACCTGAAGTTGTGGCAGAAATATCAAATTCCGCTCCATCTGCTACTCCGAGAGGAGATAATGGATTTAAAGAACCTGCTCCAGATAAAGCAAGTTTCCCTTCATTAATCTGAAAACCATTAGCGGCCCTATTATCTGAGGCCGTAAAAGTTACCGTGCCACTTCCTTCTTTTGTCACGACCCTAGCTGCATTTAGAACGCCCGCATAAGTTCCATCGTTAGCCTGATTGAAAGTAAGATTGTCTGAATTAATATTGCCTTTCAAGCTATCTGTAGAGCCTTCTATATTTCCTCTACTCCCAATACCCCCCTCATAAGTATTCGTTCCTGCCAAGGTTAATAAAGCTGACCCAGAAACTTCCAAACCACCAGCTCCACTGATTGATCCTGAAATCATAAGATCTGTATTCGCTAGTATAGTCAATGCAGATGAAACAGTTATATCACTTGCTATAGTCACAGTAGAAGTTCCATTTGTAGCTATAGTCCCCAAATCAAATGAACTTCCTAAAAGCATGTAATTCCCAAGGGTGGTGGGATTTGTGAACTGTATACTAGTGAGAGCAAATCCAGCTCCTATATCATTATTAGGTGTACAGTTCGTAGCATTGCTTGGAAATATAATAGTACTTCCTGAACTAGGAGGAATATTCCAATTAGCTGGATTAGCCATACTAGAATTTACTGATCCATTCCAATTATGGGTATCAGCGCTTTCAATAGCACAAGTCAGCGATAAATAAACAACAGAGGAATAAATAATAGATTTAGATAATTTCATAAACTATTCATCTTAAATTGCTTTAATATTGTCAACTCCTTATATAGAAATTTTATGGAAAGTTTTCTTTTTTCAAGACATCACGACTTGATTACACCTGATGGAAAAATCAGCGCATTAAAAATTCTCTCTCCTACTTTTTGTACAGCTCAAATCACTATCGACAATATTTCTCCTGCTTTTGTGGGATATAAAATTGATACTGATTTTGTCTTTTTTAATTTAAAAAGCACACTAGCTCAACTTGGATTAAATGCTAAAACAGAGATGATTCAACTTGATGTTAAAATGCATAAAGCTGAAGTAAGCCTTATTTTAGAAGCTTTTGGACCAACAGCTATCCACATGCTCTCTCTTTTAACACCAGGTGCTTATATTGGGAAACTTTTTGCTGCTGATGAACGAAGACGGGTAAGAGATCCCATCTACCTCTCTCGTATGTTTGGAAGAGCTGACCGTTTTGGAAGTCCATTGCTGTCTCTAGGACATACACGTGATAATGAGCAGCTTTTTTTGAAAAAAATTGAAGGAAGAGCTGTTGCTTTTCTATCACTGCAAGAAGGCACTGTCACTTACGATCCAAAAATTCTAGGCGCACTTCCTACAATTGCCCAAGCGCTTCATCTACGTTCTATGCAGACAAGGCAGATCTTGCAACTTCATCAAGTTTTAAGCAAAAATCCCCCTCTTGTTAAAAAGGATGATATCCTTCTTGTACGTACACCACCTCTTCATGTACGAACAGTCTTTGGAGTTGTGGCACAACAACTCCTTCCTAAAGGTATTGTCCACACATCAGCCTCTGTGCTAGAGCCCAACACACAAGAATCAGGTGATATTTATGAATTCTTTGGTTCATCAACCCAAGAATTAAAAGAGATCCCCTTAGAATTTTACACACTTGAACCTCATAGAGAACACGTCTTCTTTGCAGATAGAGATCAGCTGCAGATATCTCTTGAAGACCCTAAGGCTTTATTCAATGCTTTCAAAACAGCTCCCAGCCCTGAACACCATTTAGCTGCCGTGTTTATTGTGAAAGGAGAGCAACTGCTTCACTTAACACCGAAAGATTGGATCTCTAGAGAACCTCATATGAAACCCTTTCCTGGAGTCATTCATCCCAGTAGACAAGCTGCTATGGTTGAAAATTACATCCAAGATCAACCCTCTTACCCATTTTTAAAAGCAATTGAAAATGATCTCATCACAAGTGAAGGCATTTTGCTCACAAGAACCTTCCCCTCCCCTGCCATGAAGCCGATGCTTCTTTCCACGATCGTGCGTAAATTCCTTAAGAGACTCTACTTTTATAAACCATCTCTCACCTATGGCGATTACTTTTCACATGAAGATAGATCTCTTCTTCTTGATTTAGCAAAATTTGGCGTTCCCACTTATTGGGTCGATGAAGGCTCTTCTCAAATCTTACAATACATCCCCAAACCTGGCAAAGATTCTGGTATGTTTGTCCCCTTAAATAAAATTGAGACATTTTTAAAAGCCACTCTCTTTGGAATCTATGGGTCTAATCTGATCGAATTTGACTTTGAGAAAGATCTGACAGAGCTTCTCACAGGTATCCTTCATATGGCACAAGAGACAAATCACCCTCTTTTAAATAAAGAGACACCAGTTGCACTCGTGACA
>CAYUZN010000007.1:0-31804 GCA_964449295.1 uncultured bacterium
AATCTCTCAACCTACAATCGCACAAGCTTCTTACTATTGCTCTTCACTTCTCTTCTGAATCTTAAAAATTAAGATCCTTTTGTCAATATAATAGACATAAACCAAGTTCATGCATTCTCTTAGGTTTTCACCTAAGGAAGCGGTCAACATACTAAATCTATAGAATTTCACGCAATCTTTTTCCTTGAAAATTTATCTTTTAAAAATTATCTAAACAAGTAAAGAGGGAGGAAAACTCTGTATGTTGAAAAAATATTCTAAAATTTTTGGAATCGTGATGATCTTAATTGGACTTCTAGGATTTATTCCAGGGGCAACTGAAAAAGAGATGTTCCTTGGATTCTTTCGTGTTAATCCACTTCTCAATTTTATCCACTTAGCGACAGGTTTACTGGCTTATTTTGTAGGCAGACTCAATTTCAATGCAACGAGATTGTTATTCCAAGTATTGGGCGTTTTTTATGCCATCATTGGATTTTTAGGTTTTGTGCATGGACATAAAATGATTCTCAGAGTTGTCGCAAACAATATGGCAGACTCATGGCTTCATCTTGCGATAGCTGTTTTCTGTATTTTTATGGGTTTTTTTTACAAGAAATCATAAAACTAAAGGCTGTACAACTTTACAGCCTTTGAAGAATTCTTGGTTACTTCTATAGAGCTCGATTATCTTGTCTAAATATTTAACCGTTTCTTCATCTGTAGGGTTGCCTTTTTTAATTTCTAAGGCCAAGGCTACCTCTTCAATAAAAAGATCCTTAAATCTTTTATCATAACTACTCAGAACGAGACGATCAACAAAGCCTTGCATAACAGACTCATACAAGGATTTTACGACACTTGCCACAAAGACAAGAGAGAGTATGGGTCCCCAGAAAGGGTGAATATCTTTTGTAGCAAGAATTAAACTGCCCGCTACAATAAAAGGCATCATAATCATTCTAAAAATGATAGTCCTAAAAAGTAATTGAGAATTGGTTTCTCTGGGCAATTTTATTAAAAATGCATTATCAGACTGACCAAGTATTATCCCCCCTACTTCAGCTATCAGATAAAACGATACAGCCGTGATTCCAATTCCAAGAGGCAAAAAGCAAATTTTAACAGCTGTGACAGCCCAACTTTGTTCAAGGTTTTTAAAATCTGCTGTTAATTGTATTTGCTTATCCCTTAAAGTTTTCCCAGCATCGCTTAAAGGATTATATAGAGAAAGCCGAAAGGAATTGTTTTCTTTAGAATATAAAACACATTCCCTTACATCGCTTATAGTTAAGGGGCGACTTCTAACAGCTTCCATAGGTAGAGAATTATACTAAAAAAATTGACAGTTTTCAATTAAAATAATCAAGCGACATTGCCTTGCGAACGTCAGATAGAGTCTGTGCAGCTGCGGCCTCTGCTAGCAACGTCCCTTTTTTAAGATTATCGAAGACGTAAGAGGGGTCTTTCGCTAATCTATCTCTTTCAGAACGAATAGGCTCTAAAAAAGCCTGAAGAACATCTAGTAATCTTTTTTTGACAACAGAGTCTCCAAGTCCCCCTCTGCTATAATGAGCTTTCATTTCTTCTAAATTTTTCTGATCAGGATCAAAAGCTGTTAAATACTCAAAGACAGGGTTGCCTTCCACTTGTCCTGGATCTTCCACCCGTAGATGATTCGGATCGGTATACATTCCCTTCACTTTTTTTGCGACCACATCTTCAGGATCAGAGAGAAAGATGGCATTCCCTAAAGACTTACCCATCTTAGCTTTCCCATCTGTGCCTGGAAGACGCGCTATTTTTGGAATAAGGGCTTGAGCTTCAACAAGAACATCTGTTTTGTAAATCTGGTTGAATTTCCTGACAATTTCATTTGTCTGTTCAATCATAGGAAGCTGATCTTCTCCTACAGGCACAAGATCTGCTTTGAATGCTGTAATATCAGCTGCCTGACTCACAGGATAAACCATGAAGCCTGCTGGCACATTCTCTCCAAACCCTTTCTGGACAATCTCTTGTTTGACAGTCGGGTTATGTTTGAGCCGATTCCATGTCACCAGATTCAAATAGTACAGTGTCAGTTCAGGTAGCTGAGGAATCAGAGACTGAATAAAAATCGTGGTCTTCGTTGGGTCAAGCCCAATTGCCAAATAATCCAAGGCAACTTGAAGCACATTTTCTCTAACTTTTTTAGGATCATGAGCATTGTCTGTGAGTGCCTGAACATCTGCAATCATGATGTATTGCTCAGCTGTGTGCTGCAACTCCAAGCGATTTTTCAAGGAACCAACATAGTGGCCCAGATGAAGAGGACCTGTCGGACGATCGCCTGTTAATACAATCTTTTTTTTCACTTAAGCCCTCTATTAAATTATCGTTTATGATAAGCTTCCATTTTGCCAATTTGGACAATTGATCCAAAGAGAAATTCTTATCAAGGAGCTATGATGGACGGACTTGACCCTTATTTCGCATCACGACTTAAAGGTTATGCAGATTTACAGCAAGCCTTTTATACATACTGTAAAGAAACCCCTCAACAAACTCCTGATTCTCAATATCCAGTGATGTATTCAATTAGAGTCTCAACCAATGAACTGCCATTTTCAAGTGATCTGATAGGTCATTTCTTCCCAGAAGACAAGCAAGAGAAGCTAAAAGAAGCTTATTTAGTAGCTGATCCTAAAAGTTACTGCTTCACAGTTTCTAGAGAGGAAATGTACAATGTTTTTTACGCAAACCATCTCAAAGTAACATCTTCTTTTCAGCAACCTGTTTTTACAGACACTACACGCACCTTAAAAGGCACTCTACAAGCATTTCTACAACCTCTCCCAAAAGTAGATCCTAAAACACATCTTATTAGCACTATTTATTCTCATATAATGGGAATAATCTCAAAACTTGTTTTTTTGGTGTTAAGGATTATGCGTTTAATTTATCAGTTATTTGCTGAAGCTCCTTCTGATCTGGTTGTTTTTACACCAAAAAAATCTCAAATTCATCCTCTGGTTGATCTCTTAAATAAAGAACTTACAAAAGATACTCTCTCTGACAGTGATAGAAAAAATATTGAAACTTGCCTTGAAACAGCAAAAAAAACCTCCTTCTTTGTCTCATCCCGTACCGACACAGATCATTTAAATCAGACGGGAGGTTTCACTATGATGGAATTTTCTTACAGTCTATTTCCTCTTTATGGATTACCGAAGATGACAGTGGATAACAGAAGAGAACTACTACCATCTATTTGAAGCGAAAGCGAGGGAAAAGACTGATGGCGTACAAAGGATAATTAACAAGCTTTCCACCTGTGGCAAAATTTCTTAAAGAAGCTCTAGATAAAACTAGAGGAAAATTTTCTTCTTTTGAGAATTTCTCATCGTATACTGTCAGACTCTTCTTTTTCTTAGAAAACCCTGCCTTGACCTCAAGAGGGAACACATGGTGCTCTGTAGAAATAATGAAATCTACTTCTGCCATTCCTTCACTTGTCCAATAATAGAGCTCATCAAAATGTTTATCATGAAGTTCTAGAGCTACAAAGTTTTCAGTTAAAGCTCCTTTAAATTCTTGAAAAAGCAAATCTCCTTCCAAAATAATTCTAGGATCGAGTTTACTCATGGCACCTAGCAAACCTACATCCAGTAAAAACACTTTAAATGCTTGTTTATCTGCATAAGCATCTAATGGTAGCTTGGGCGTTGAAATATGATTAGCTCTGATAATAAGTCCTGCACTTTTTAACCACTGCAGCGATGTTTCAAAATCTCGTGCTCTTGCGCTTTTGCGAATGGCTGAAAAAACAAACTTCTTATTTTCTTTGGCCAATTGGCTGGGGACCGAATCCCAGATGGCCATAATTTTCATGACTTCATCTTTTGGTGCATGTTTTGCAAAATCTAATATGTAAGCGTCCAAAATTTCCTTTTGCACCACCCTGACTTGCTCAAGATTGTCTGTTTTCAAATAAGTTGCGACAGCTTCCGGCATACCCCCAATAATAAAATAGTACTTTAGAAGAGACGTTAATTTGTTGTGAAATATCTCCGAAATAGATTTTGGATGAGTCATCTCTTCAAGCATAATAACTAGTTCTTTTTCTCCCATGGCAATCAAAAATTCGAAAAAATTCAAGGGAGCAAGATCGAGAAAATTAACCTTCCCCACAGGGAAGCCTTTCGTTAATTTAACTCCCAATAAAGAACCAGCTGTAGCTATGTGATACTCATTCTTTTTCTCACAAAAATATTTTAGACACGCTAAAGCTTGAGAACATTCTTGAATTTCATCCAACACGATAAGTGTAGAACCAGGATGAATCGTTTTTTTGAAATAGATCGTGAGTTCCTTGATAATTCTATCAGGATCTAAATCTTCATTAAAAAAACTCGCAAAGTGGGGAGTTTCATCAAAATTGATATAGATGTGATCATCGTATTCTTGCTGGGCAAATTTGGTTAAAATATACGTTTTCCCTACTTGTCTAGCGCCTCTTAACACTAAAGGTTTGCGTAGATTCGAGCCTTTCCATTTAAGCAATTTTTGATAAAACTCTCTTTCCATAAGCTTATCTTCCTATTTTACCCATTATTAAGCAATGATATGTTCGGAAAACGTGCAAATTTCACAAAAATACGTCGGTTTTTTTGCCATTTTGCACAAAAAATGGACGAAAGCAAACACCAAGACCATAACTCATTGATAGTAAGTCACTAGAAATAACTGTCAAAACATGTATATTTTTTCATGGTGTTTTGAAGCTTTTTAAGATATCTTGCCAAAATTAATTATGATCGATAAAGAATTAGCACATTTTACAATTATTAAAAGTCTTGGCAAAGGAGGGATGGGAGAGGTCTTTTTGGCCTATGATAATATCTGTAAAAGGCATGTCGCTTTAAAAAAGATTAGAGATGATCTTCTTAAGTACAAAACAATTCAGACCCGATTTTTTAAAGAAGCACGCATTGCTGCCAGCCTCACTCACCCTTCTATTATCCCTATTTTTTCTATCCATGAAGATCAAACCGTGTCTTATTACACTATGCCCTATATCGAGGGCAAAACGCTCAAGCAATTAATGGCCCATCCTGAACCTAATTCCCAAGAAGCCTCGATTGCTCACCTGATACGCATCTTCTTAAATGTATGCCAGGCCATTGCTTACTGCCACTCGAAAGGAGTTCTGCATAGAGATTTAAAACCTGAAAATATCATCGTAGGAAAATTTGGAGAAGTCCTCATCCTTGACTGGGGTCTTGCCACAATCATCAATCAACCAGATATTCAGGAAGAAATTCCTGAAACTACGTCTCTCACACGCCCTGGAAAAGTCGTTGGAACCCTCTCGTATGTGGCTCCCGAAAGAATTTTAGGAGAAGAGTCTTCAGAGCAAACCGATTTGTACAGTTTAGGAGTCATTTTATACCAACTTTTAACATTGAGACTTCCCTTCAAGCGCACAGATCTTGCTACCTCTCAAAAAAACATCTCCTTTGAACAGCTCATCGACCCTTCAGAGATGGCACCTTACAGAGATATCTCTCCTCAACTCTCGACAATTGTCACTAAAGCTTTAGCTGCCTCTAAAGAGATGCGCTACAAGCATGTCTCTCTTATGATCTCTGATCTTGAAAATTACATAGCAGGAACTCCTGACTGGCTTTTTATCGAAGAGCTTAAAATAGGCACCAAAAGTTGTTGGGAGTTCCAAGAGAATATCTTACTTGCCAAACACATTGCCATCACACGGTCAACAGAGATCATGGAATGGGTTAGCTTGATGGTCTCTAAACACCCTTTTGCAGGTAATATTAAGATCGATGTTGCCATTCAGCTAGGCAGCTCAAGTAGTGGCATCGGCATTCTTCTCAATATCCCTCCTCGTACAGTTAGAAAAGATTTAATGGATGGGTATTGTCTATGGCTTGGATCTGAAGACAATCCTGGTCTTAAACTCTTTTGCTCTAACATTGAAGTTGCCTTCATCCCTGATGTCTTTCTTAAAAAAGGCAAAAATCACACGATTCAAATTGAGAAAAGAGACAACCTGCTTCTCTTCTTTTTAGATGATCTTTTTCTGTGTGATTATACAAGTAGTTCTCCTCTTCAAGGAACTCATGTGGGACTTCTTTATAGAGATGCCGACTTTATTCTAGAACATTTTAAAATTTTTATCGGAAGTCATAACTTAACTGTGAGCTGTCTTGCTGTTCCAGACGCACTTCTTGCCTCAAAAAACTTCACAGGAGCACTCTCAGAATACAGACGTATTGCTCACTCTTTTCCTGGTAGATTTGAAGGAAGAGAAGCCATTTTTAGAGCAGGTGCCACACTTCTGCAGCAGGCTCTCTTTGTTAAAAAATCTACAACCAAAAAACAACTCTTTAGCCTTGCTCTAGAGGAATTTGATAAATTGCATGGAACAGCTGGAGCTCCTCTTGAATATTTAGGCAAATCCCTTGCCTATCAATCGATGGATGAAATCGGTGAAGAGATCAAATGTCTTGAACTAGCACTCAGGAAATATAACAAACACCCACTTTTGCCCAGGTTAACTGAACACATCATCTTTAGACTTCATGAATCTTCTAAATACGATAGACTCTCTGCTTTTCACTTCGCTCTTTTAACACTCAGACTTTTGCCTCAAATTTTTACAACCCCTGAAAATGAAAAACTCCTCCACAGTATGCAAACCAATTGGGAGCCTCTTACTTTCCTAAAAGATAATAATCCCATTGTTCATCTCTCGTTTCTCCTTTCCAAACCACTTCCTCTCCTTGAACTAATTGAAAATGAAAAAAACGTCACTGATGCTCTCTTTGCTCTTCTTCAGCTCGGATGCTTACCTACTCTCAAAGAAAATTCCGCAGCGCAAAACAACGAAGAAATTCAGCAAACTCTTTTATGTCACACATCATTTAAACAAGCACTTGAGCAAAAATCTTTATCTGACCGCACGATTAATTACATTGTTCAAACAGCCCTAGATCAGCAAAAAGAAAAAGAAATTTTGCCTCTCCTATCTGAAAAGCACCAGCTCATGCGCATTAGAGCCCTTCTTGCGCTTAAGAAATGGCAAGAAGCGGGTGCTCTTTTAGACAATTACCCCCTTGAAACTTGCTCTAATGAAAATTCCCCTCTCTACCCTCTTTATGGCTGTTACCTATGGATGACAGAAGGCGCCAAAATTGGCAAAACCCATTTCTCAGGCTGTCTAGAAACGCCCTATCCAAGAACCACGGCTCTTCTCGGCTACTTTTTAACCAAAAAAATCGATCCAGAAAAAGGTTGGATCAAGCAAGCTCTTTTCTTCGAAAAGATCAGCCTCTATCGCGATCTCATCCTCTTCTACCGCTGCCTTGGCAACTCTGCCAAAGCCAAGTTTTTCCAGCAAAAACTAGATAGAGAAAAAAGATCTGCCAGCAAAGGCTTTTCTTAAAAGATATTCACTGCTAAACTTAATTATATTGGGAGGATTTATGTTATCCTATCTTAAAGCAAACCTTCCTCTTCCTAAGAACAAAAATAAGAAAGTCAATAAAACTACCTTAGCTGCTCATAAAGAAGCCTTAAAGAGAAAAGGAACTTCTTATGCTTCTATGGATGACTTCTGGGCAGATATGAAGGTAGATCGCCATCTTTCACGCTTAATAAAGAAGCCTTCATCTTCCTAATCTGTTTGATACAATTCTAATCCTATCAAATTGTATCACAGTCTGTGAGATTTTTTTATAAGATAGATAAAAACCTCTGATCGATTGTCATTTTAAGACACCTTTCCAGTTAAGCTTCACAAAGTAGGAAATGTGCAATCAAAAATGAATTTGTAAAAAATATTAACCTGGTGATAAATTCTTTTTAACAGAATTTTAAGAGGCATGTTATGGCTGCTGTCAAATCATCAAAACCAAAACGTTCAAAAGCAGAGATTGAGCAAGAATTTTCCCTCCTTGTTGAGGACGATGCGAGAGAGAAAAATATCACGTCGAGTAAATCTGAAATGGCAGCCCAGATACAAGAGATGGAAATATAAAAAATGGTCTCTGATATCACCGTTGAAGTTATTGCTAAAAAACTCTCTGATTTAAATGTTGAAATCTCAAGGACACTAGCCAATCTGTCAGATAAAATGACAGCAGAAGTCAATATGCTTCATTCTCTTCAAGCGGCTGTTTCTCTTGAGACTAAAGAATTGAGCCGTCTTCATGGCATTGATATTGCTGCCACAAGCTTAGATCAGCTCGTGACTGATTACAAACTTCAAAAAGAATCTCTTGATCAAGAAATTTTAAAGACAAAACAAGACTGGGAAAGAGACAAAGCAGAGCAAGATCAAAAAGAGGCAGACTATCTAGAATTTCTTAAAAAGAATAGAGCTAGAGAACAAGAAGACTACCAGTACAAAATCTCTCTTGAAAGAAAAAAACAGCAAGACAAATATGAAGAAGACGTCTCATTAAAAGAGAAACAAAATCGAGAGCATCAAGAACTCTTAGAGAAATCATGGAAAGAAAGAGAATCTATTTTAAAATTGCAATAACAAGAAGTCTTAGATCTCAAAAAAGAAGTCGAACAATTCCCCTCACAACTGCTGGCTGAACGCACAAAAGCAATTAAAGAAACCTCTAAAGAGATCGGTGAAAAATACATTCAAGAAATCGCGTCTCTTAAACGTGATCTCGAAGTGGAAAAACAAATCTCAGACCTTAAAATCAAACAACTGCAAGATCTGATTGCTGGTCAACAATCTCAAATGGCACTTCTCCAATCACAGCTTGAAGAAGCAAAAAAACAAGTTCAAGATATTGCCGTTAAAGCGATTGAAGGAGCCTCTGGTGCACGCGCTCTTTCTCATATCAACCAAATTGCCATCGAACAAGCCAAAAACAGGCCTGCTTCGTAGAAAAATTCATACAAATCCAATCATATGACATGCACGTATGTCCAATAAAAATGGACATATGTGCTTATGTTTTCACTATAAATAACATTTTAAAGCTTTCAAGACACAGCTTATTCATAATTGACTTATCATCTAAATCCATGCTAGATTGCTTGCTTATGGAAGAAAATTCTAAATCGTACGAGCCTAAATCTGTCGAGTCGAAGTGGTACTCATTTTGGGAAGAAAAAGGCTTTTTTAAGGCAGACAGCAAATCTCAAAAAAAACCTTACTGTATTGTGATTCCTCCGCCTAATGTCACAGGCGTGCTGCATATGGGGCATGCGCTTGTCGATACGCTGCAAGATATTTTGATCAGATGGAAGAGGATGTGTGGCTTTGAGGCTCTGTGGGTTCCAGGAACAGATCATGCAGGGATTGCCACCCAAACAGTCGTCGAGCGCCACTTGATCAAAACTATGGGGAAAAGGCGCAGTGACTTCTCACGGGAAGAGTTTTTATCTCATATCTGGAAGTGGAAAGAGACAAGTGAGACGCAGATCTTAGGACAGCTCAAAAAACTTGGGTGCTCGTGTGACTGGTCAAGATTGTGCTTCACCATGGATGAAACACGCAATACAGCTGTTTCCACAATGTTTAAAAAGATGTTCGATGATGGGCTCATCTACAGGGGAGATTATCTCGTTAACTGGGATCCTGTCACTCAAACAGCTTTAGCAGATGATGAAGTAGAATATGAAGAGCACGACTCCTTCCTATGGTATATCCGCTATCCCCTCCAAGACCCTCTGCAAGATAAGACAGGCCATATTACCATTGCCACAACGCGCCCAGAAACGCTTTTAGGAGATACAGCCGTTGCTGTTTCATTAAGTGACGTCCGCATGCAAAATCTCATCGGAAAAAACGTCCTCCTTCCTATCTTAAATCGCCCACTACCTGTCATTGCAGATATCTCTGTCGATCCAAAATTTGGCACAGGCGCTCTCAAAGTCACACCCGCACATGATCCCAATGACTATGAGATGGCACTGAGACACAACCTGCCCATGATCAATATCATGACTCCTGATGGCAAAATCAATGAAAATGGAGGAGAGTTTTGTGGTCTTTCGATGCAAGAGGCAAGAAAAGCCGTCGTAGGGCGCCTTCAAGCTCTTAACCTCATTGAAAAAATCGAACCTTATAAGCACCGCGTGGGCGTCTCTTACCGCTCTAAAGCTGTCATCGAGCCTTATTTATCTAAGCAATGGTTTGTGCGTCTCTCCAAATTCAAACCTCAACTTATTCAAGTACTCCAAGATAAACAAGTGAACCTTCTTCCCCCTTCTTTTGAGAGCACTTATTTACATTGGATCCAAAACCTGCGCGACTGGTGTATCTCAAGACAGCTGTGGTGGGGACATAGAATTCCTATCTGGTACCATGAGCAAGATCCTAATCAGATTATCTGCTATGCAGGCAAAGGACTTCCCCCTGAAGTTGAAAAAAATCCTTCTCTGTGGAAACAAGATGACGATGTGCTCGACACATGGTTTTCATCAGCACTTTGGCCTTTCAGTGTCTTTGGATGGCCTAATCAGACAGATGATTTGAAAAAATTCTATCCGACGTCCACTCTTGTGACAGGTCACGATATTCTCTTCTTTTGGGTAGCTCGCATGATCATGATGGGAGAGTATACTTTTGGAGCACCTCCTTTTCAAGATGTCTTTCTCCATGGCCTTATCTATGGAAAATCCTACTGGAAACACAATCAAGATGGCTCTATCACGTATTTACCCACACAAGAAAGAGAGCTCTATGACAAAGGGAAGCCAGTGCCCGCCTCTGTTCAGTCAAAATGGGAAAAGATGTCGAAATCAAAAGGCAACATCATCGATCCCCTTGAAATCATTGAGGCTTTTGGCACAGATGCGATGCGTATGGCACTGGCATCATCTGCCACTCATGCTCGGCAAATTGATCTCGACAGACGTCGTTTTGAAGAATTTAAGAACTTTGCCAATAAGATTTGGAATGGGGCTAGATTTGTTCTCATGCACTTAGAGTCTGTTGATCTCTCAGAAGGACTTGATGAGACACTTCTGTCGTTAGAAGATCGCTGGATTCTGTCTCTTCTCAACCGCATCATTAGGGATGTCAATACCTATCTCAATGATTACGCTTTTGATAAAGCAGCCCAAGCTGCCTACGACTTTTTTTGGAAAGAATTCTGCGCTTACTATCTCGAGCTCACAAAACCAATCCTCTTTGGCAAAGCAGGAACCCCTGCAGAGAAAAGCAATAAGCAGAAAATTCTCCTCATTGTTCTGTGTAATGCTATCCGTCTTCTTCATCCGATGGCACCTTTTATCACAGAAGAGATCTTTCATCTGCTTAAATCACAGTTTGCCACAGATCAAATCCCAGATGAGCGCTACCTTAAAGAAACCCTCACAGCACTTCAATCACCTGCCTGCATCGTAGCCCCTTACCCTAAAGTCTTACGAGAACTCGATATCGATGTCACAATCGAAGAGGCGTTTGCCTTCATGGATCTTCTTGTTCACGCCGTGCGTACCATCAGAGCCAGCATGCAACTGTCTCCTGGTACAGCAACAAATCTTTACATCGTAGGCCCACAAGCCGATCTCGACATGATTGATAAAAACCAAGTGATTTTAAAAGCCCTTGTACGCGTGAATAAGTTCTCCCTCAGCGAAAAAGAGGAAAAATTCCCTTTCTCCTCGACAGCCCTTGTCGGTAATGTCAAGATCATTATCCCTCTGCCGGAAGAGATGCGCGACAAAGAAAAAGCTCGCCTTCTCAAAGAGCAAGACAAACTGATTGCTCAGCAAAATGCCACAAGCCTTCAGCTCTCTAACCCTGAGTTTGCCAGCAAAGCTCCTCCCCAACTTGTTGCTAAGTTAAAGACCACTCTTGCGCAAGTCGAAGCAGAGCTTCTAGAAATTGCAGGAAAAATTAAATCTTTATGACAAAGGTCGTCCCAAATCAATTAATTCATCATCAGACATTAGATTTTCTAAATCCTCTGGAATATCTTCCTGGTCATAGGCAGGATAGCGAGAGCCAGCTAGACTTAAAACGATTTTTTTTATATTCAAATCAAATAACTTTTTAATCATTGCATCGAGCCTTGCTTGATCATCTCGTTCAATGTAAGTTATAGCAAAGCGAGCCACTACTTGTTCTTTGTGTAATAATCTTGATTCATAATGCTGAAAATAATCCTCAGCTTGAATCAATTGATCTTTGTTCAATAAGCCGATAATAATCCCTGGCAAATAAGAAAATTTATGGGGATTTTGATCATCTATTTTATGCCAATAGTACAAAGCTAATTGAATATCGCGTCTGCATAAATGCCTGTAACATAATTCTTGGTAGCCTTTTTGTTTTTCGCCTAGATTTAATTGTATGTCTACATTAGAGGCGAGCGCTGCTAATTGAAGCATTTCTTCTAGATGATTTTTAAAAATTTCATTGACTATCTTTTCGATTTTTTTTGTATATACCTTTAATTGCTCTGAAGGAATCGTTGTGAATCGATAAGATTTTACTTTTGTCAAATCGAAATTATTCTCTGGAATTAAGGCTGAAGGCAAAAATCGTAATTGTGGGTTTTCTTCTTCTACTAATCCTTGTCTATATTTTTCATAAAAATTCAATAAATTAGTTTGAGAACATGCATCGCCAACAGGAATACCATACGGTTGAGAAAGATAAATTGCTTTATAAAGAGGGGCATCCTTAGGAATAAAAAAATTATAAATCAACCCTTTATTGCTTTTAGGAGCTTCTTTTACAACTGCTTTTATTTGGTCTCGAAAATGACTGGGTGATACCTTCTCAGACTCAAGAAATTTAAATATGTAATCCGCTACATTTCCCTTACGTTCATTATCTTTAAAAATTCCCCAGGCAGACTCTTCGCTTTCTTTTTCCTTTAAGCTAGGACTTACCGATATTAAGATATCGCCAACAAGCGAGGATGCGGTATCATAATCGTCTCTCATTGGTAGCAATTGAAATAAGTCCTCGATGCTTTTGGGGAAATGCTCACAAGGATAGCGTAAAATATGTATGTTTTGTAAATAAGAGTCTGAGTATTTACCTGGACTAAATTTTTTTAGAACATTAGCTGCAATTAGGGAATAAGCCAGAAACTTTGAATGTTGAGCAGTATTAAAAGAAACATGGTTAGGGTATTGAGACTGCAATTGAGTATGGACTGTTAAGACTTCATCTGCAGAGTTTTCGCTAAACGTATTATTTAAATTCAGTGGAATAAATAATTCCTCTTGTAGTGCCTCTATCCAAGAAATAAGAATTCTCACATGAGCCGGTGAAATAATCTCTTCCCTTAATGAGGGTGGAAGAAAATGCTGACAATTATCTAATACCTTTGCAGATTCTCCACCTAGACTTTGTAACATATGTTCAATCATCTCTAAATAATGCCCAACAGGCATGCCAGCGCCATTATTAGTGATTTCACTTCCTCCTACGTCCACCAGTGTTAAATGAGTGTTATTACAAGAAATCAATATATTTTCTGACCAAAGATCATCGACTATAATGTTTCTTAATAAGAGATGTTCTATTGCACTTAAAAACTGCCGCATAAAAGTAACACGTGTTTCTGAAGAATATTTTTCAAAAAAATTGAATGTTTGACCTTGTACATAATCCATAACAACATAAGCAGTACAATTTTCAAAAAACACTTCTCTTATTTTAACAATGTTTGGATGGTCTGTAAGCTGACCAATACGCAATTCTTTTTGTGCAAGTTGTTCAATAAAAGCACTCACACTTATTTCATTTTTCTTTAAAAGAGCTATGAGACTTTCATCACTGATGGCATATTTTTTAACTGCAACTAATTCACCTCGGCTATTTTTTGATAAAAAAACTGTGCTATAGGTACCTTTTCCAATTTGATTAAGAAGACTATAATTTTCATGAAAATCAGATTCTGTATTATCTGTTTTATAGAGCGATTGCGATGCATACAATGCGGTAATATTGGTATTCGCTAGCCAATTTATGGTTATAGCTAATAATAAAAACAAAAATTTAAAATAAATATTCAAACAGAATCTCCTTCTCTTAAGCATTACCCAACAGCACGGCTAATAAAAGTTCTCTATCTTCAAGTTCTTTTGTTGGATTGCTTTTTCTAACATCTGCTCCTCTAGGGTCTTTAAATGTCTTCTGCAGAAAAATATCATTTCGAGCTGCTTTCCTAAGTCCCAGCGATTGAACTTAGTCCAAACTCCAGAATTATTACTACCAGAAATTGATATGTCATACTTTTAAGGAAGGGCTGGTTGTTGTTTTTTTCAGACATACAAAAACTGATTGCGTCAAAATATATTTTAACTTTCATCATAACAATCTGATAGCTAACAACTTATTTGCAATAGATCTTGCTAAACTGCGGTTTTGCATTGCATCTTAAAAGAATTTTAATATATTATGAGGATAAACCTCCTGAATCGAGAGCTTTAACCTATCGATCCAAGAGGTTTTAAAATCTTAGAGAATGGAAATATTATGAATATCGATGCTGTTACTTTAGAACAGGCTTTAGCTGCCTTAGGTCAACTACTGTTAGATAGAGAACATCACTATGAAGTCGTGGCCATAGGAGGGGGAGGACTTCTTCTTTTAGGACAGATTATGCGTATGACAAAAGATTTAGATCTTATTGCATTAGTTGACTCAGATGAACTTATTTCAGCAAACCCTTTACCTAAAGATTTTCTCCAAGCTATTCATGAAGTAGGGATCGCATTAGGACTAGGAAAGGACTGGATCAATGCTGGACCCGCCTCTCTTTTAGAAGCGGGATTACCCCAGGGATTTAAAACACGCCTAGAAACACGCTATTACGGCAGTCTTACAGTACATCTTGCAGGACGCTTTGACCAAATCTGCTTCAAACTATATGCCTCTATTAATCAAGGTCCGCATAGTAAGCACTTTACAGATCTTAAATGTCTATCCGCTACACAAGCTGAATTACAGCAGGCAAAAGAGTGGTGCATCACACAGGATGTATCGGAAGAATTTGCAAAAACATTAAATGAAGTCTTAATTGCCATGAGAGAGCTCAATGCAAAGTCTTAGCAAAAAAATAGACAGTTATCTTATTGATCTTGTTTGGAGTCTTTGGACTGAATTGGGAGTAGCTGGCGTTAAAAGACAACATCAACACTGTCTAATTGGACTAGAAGAACTTATCTTATTAACAGCTGTTATTGCAGACTTAGATCCTAGGGTTCGAGATGAAGCGCTAGATTGGTGCTCACGGTATCATTACTTTGTCTCTATTAGCCGTCTTAAAACTCTTATGAAACATTTGGGAGATTATGTCAGTCATCCATTTGCACTTTTTGCAGGTATACTCAATTCTGTTTCTAAAGCCAACTGGCCATGTGCGTTAAAAATTATTCCATTAAAATTTAAACCTAGTCATAAATCAAAACCTCCTCAATGCGAGTTACCCGCTCTTCTTGGGTTAAGGTTAAGAGCCTTGTTTGGAGTGGGAGCAAGAGCTGATTTAATGACATTTTTTTTAACTCAAGAAGGAAACACTTTTACGGCAACCGATACAACAGAAATTGGTTATAGCAAACGAAGTCTTATTGATCTGCTAGATGCTTTTGTTCAAGCAGGATTTTTTAGCGTTTTTACAACTCAGAATCAACACAACTATTCTTTTATTAAAAGAAGTCAGATGGCAAATCTATTAGGAGAAATTCCTAAAATAACACCTCCTTGGAGGGAAATGCTAGAGGTATTACTCCCCTTACGTTCTTGCATCCAAGAAGTAGAGAAAAAATCAATTGCAACACAAATGATAGAAATCCGTAATACTCTAGCAAAAATGGAAAATAAACTTCGCAAACTAAACTTATCTCCTCCTCCCATACAATCTAATTTCACTCTCTATTTAGAATCTTTTAGCAATTGGATCTTAAAAACTCTAAAGTTATGGGCTGAAGGCAATTTTGAAAATAATCAGAGAGACTATACCTAAATAAATTGAAGTTATGCGCAAAAAGATTGAAAATTTGGGTTTTCAACCGTACCAAAAATTTACACAGAAGCGTGAACAAGTTTTGCTAATGTTTTAATTGTAGGATTTTTACTCTTGAAATTGTGTAGCATCGTTGAGGTACTTGTCGAATCTTCCTTGGCTGTTTCTAGTTTGTTTACAGCTCGAATATAAGCCATAATAACCTCAACAACTCCTTCAGAATCTCCTTCTCTTAAGCATTCCCAAACAGCACGACTAATAAGTTCTTCATCTGCAAGTTCTTTTGTTGGATTGCTTTCTCTAACACCTGTTCCTCTCTTAAGTCTTAAAATAGGCTTACTACGAGAAAGAGGCATGTTGGTAGAGGATCTTCTTTGCCTGGTGGATGTCTTTGTTTTGCCCATTTTTATTCCCTCCAAGGAGTAACAAAATTTTATTTTCTGGTATGTAAGCATAATAAACACGCCTACCATTCTTCCATCTTAATTCCCATACACCATTATCTACATCTTTATGATCACCAAAATAACCATTATCTTGGATATGCGCTACACGTTGTCGAATCTGTACTTGGCTTTTTGCTGGTTGATCCTCTAACCATTCATCGTATTCAGGTGTATTATAAATGGTATATGTTTTCATTCTTAGCTGTACAATATACTAGGCGATTTGTCAACCAATCTTCTCATCCTATTGATTGTTAGAACAAGACATATTCCCTTACGAAAATATAAGATTTTGCTTATTAATACCAGTAATTTTTTCAGACTAAAGATTAAAAATTGAACTTATATGAGCTATGTGAGATAAAGCTAAATATAATTTTTTCAAAGTTGGGTATGTTCTTTTTTATTTTTTGTGCAGTAGCTCTGAGTAGTTGTGCAACTATTCATGCAAAAGAAAGTCTCTGTGGTGACGGCAAACAACAGGGTCGAATGAGCATCCGCCATATTGAAAGTGGTGGTATTGGCTATGACGATGGTTATACAACTTTAGAAGCATTTGTTGCCTCAGATCCCAGTGAGTGGGTAGTCACACCTTTTCTTGATGTGAGAGGTCACGTTTTTAATAATGGAAAATGGGCTGCCAATGCTGGTTGTGGATTACGAACTTTGTGGGATAATCGAGCTTATGGCATAAACACTTACTACGACTATAGAAATACAGGCAGATTCCGCTCAAATCAAGTGGGAGTTGGACTTGAAACGCTAGGAGAGCTTTTTGATTTTCGAATCAATGGTTATTTGCCTGTCGGCAAAAGGATCAGCAATCCTTATGCACCTGTCTTTAAAGCCTTTTCTGGTAATTACATGCTCGTGTCGCAAAAATATCACTCGGCGATGAGAGGAGCTGATGCTGAATTTGGCTTTCACTTTGGGAAATCTGACTCATGTGATTTTTATGCAGCTGCAGGTCCTTACTACTTTATAGGAAAAAAGGATCCCGCCACCTGGGGTGGGAAAGCAAGAATCGCTGGTAGTTTCAAAGACATTTTGACTCTTGAAATCAGCGACTCGTATGACAAGACTTTTCATAATAAATTCCAAGGACAAATCTCTTTAAGGCTTGCTTTTGGCCCTAAATCTAAAGTCAAACAAAAAGGGCGCACTTGCAAAATAGCAAACACTCTCAATGACCGCATGTTGCAGCCAGTCGGCAGACAAGAGATCATCGTTATTAATAAGCCAAGAAAAAATGCGGTTGCTACTGATCCTGCCACAGGCCTGCCCTACTTCTTTGTGTTCGTCAATAATACAAGCAGTTCAAACGGCACTTATGAAAGTCCTTATCATAGCTTAACTCAAGCACAAACCAACTCCTCTCCGAATGACATTATCTACGTATTTCCTGGTGATGGGACAACAAAAGGGATGAATTCAGGCATCTTTTTAAAAGCAAATCAGAAATTTTGGGGCTCGGGTGTGAACCATGTGCTGCAAACCTCTCAAGGCACAATTTCTATTCCTGCGCAAAGTAACTCTTGGCCTACCATCACAAATACAAATATCGACACAGAGCAAAATGCCATCACTCTGGCAAGCAATAACGCCATAAGTGGTTTTATCATTACATCGACACTCAATGATGCTATCCATGGAAACAATGGGGAAGATTCACAAAGCTTAGACGTCTCTTCTTGTATATTTACAAATATCATTCAGTATCCAATCTTTGCTTCCTCTTTTTCCGATGCTTCTATAGTTTTAACAAACAATCAGTTTCTGGATAATGAGAACGGGGTTTTTCTCTCTCTTAATGGGACATCCAACGTTGTTTGATTAGATAACACATACACAGGACAAAAATCTGTTTCCAGCGTTCCAATCGAGATATCTCCAAGTAATAATATCTTGACTGCTCACATTGAAAATAATCTCTTTAACAACAATATAACTGGGAGCATCCGACTTAGCCTTAATAATGTGACCAATGCTGATATCCGCTTGCTTAACAATATAATTACAAGTAATGGCACGGGATCTCAGTCAAGTTTAGGATCGAGCTTTGTTATCCTCTCAACAGGAACTAACGATTATTGTTCGATCACTTTAACAGGCAATACATTCTCCGAAAATGCATCGAATGCTCTTTACCTACATACGTCTGGGGCATTTACCACTCTGACAGCCAGAGCATCTGAAAACACGATGTCTAATAACGGAGGCTCTGGTCTAGTTTTTGCAACTCCAGTTACTGATAGTTTTACCCTAGCTGCCACAGACAATACGATCACCAAGAGCGATGATAACGCAATTGCCGTCATAAGCTCTGGATCTACATCAAATGGCACTATAACAATTAATAACAATACTATTACAGATATTGGGAATGCATCGAATGGA
The DNA here is from genome assembly GCA_964449295.1 of uncultured bacterium. Lineage (GTDB taxonomy): Bacteria > Chlamydiota > Chlamydiia > Chlamydiales > Rhabdochlamydiaceae > CANJJB01. Next base: position 18,788 of record CAYUZN010000007.1, read on the forward strand.
ATTGCTATAAACCAAGACTTCTTATCTCTGAACTTAAGTATACTAGATAACACAATTAATAGATGTGAAGGAACAGGTATACTCAGCTATGCTCCCTCAGGAATTGATAATTTAAAGCTAAATATATCTGGAAATACAATTAGCAATTGCGAAAATATGTCATCAAATGCCGCTTCAGGGATTGATATCGAACAATACACAAGCTTTGTAGGTTCTGTGACCAACAATACTTTATCAGATAATACAGGTGTAGCCGTATTTATTGGCTCCACCCTTACAAGTCCTTCGGCCTGCCTCTTTCTTAGCGGCAATAACAACAGCGGTGATTATAATCTGAGTAATCCAGTAGGTGGATCCTTTAACTTAAGTCCTTGCAATATAGAGACTATTAACACAGGCACGATCAATACGTCAGGCACAATCGATCACATTCAATCCTGCTCCAATCCTATCTCTTGTCCATAGACAAAAAGAAGTTTTCTAAGATGGTTTTGAGCTTTAAGTTGTGAGTGAAAGCTAGTCTTGATTCTATAACTTTTGCAAGGGCTTTTTCTAGCATGAGAGGATGTTTATCTCTGATCCAATAGAGGATCTCTTCAAAAATGACGTCAACTTGTTTGAGTCTTTGCCCTTCATCATCGTCAGAAATTTCCAGTGTCTCATCTAATTGAGAAAGAGCGTCAAGCAGGTGGGGATAATCTGGCGATTGCAAAACAAGTTCAAGGGCTTTTTTATGAGGATGCTGAGCTATGAAAAGAGCTCTACCAAGAGACCCCTCACTTAAAATTGCGATTTTACGACTCTCTTCGGGAGATAATTTTTGATACTGGATAAGGTATTGGAAAATCTCTTCTTCCGCGATAGGGAAAAACTGGATTTTGTGACATCGCGATAGAATGGTAGAGAGGAGTTTGGAGGGTTCTGAAGAAGTTAGTAGGAAGTAAGTGTCAGATGGAGGCTCTTCTAAAGCTTTTAAAAGCGCATTGCTAGATGGTGGAAGCATACGATCTGCCTCTTCGATAATAAATACTTTGCAAGGAGCTTCAAACGGAGGCAAGCCCAATTCTACAATGAGTTCTCGAATTTTTTCGATAGGATGGTGATAACTCTTACCTTCAGGAGAAAAGATATGTATATCGGGGGCTTCTTTTTTTGTTGTCTGGACAAGTTTTTCTGCAAGAGCTTTTGCAAAGAGACTTTTACCGATACCTGCAGGGCCATAAAACAAAGAGACTGAAGGAAATAAGCTTCTTTCCACCATTTTTTCTAAAAGAATTTTTACTTCCGCATGACCTATAAGATGAGAAAATAGATGACTCATAAGAACACAGCTTACGCAAAAAAGAAAAGATGAGCAAATGAAAAAGTATACTTTTGAGAAGAGTGTGGTTAATAAATATCGAAAAACTTATCATTAAGAATACATGAGCGCTTTTTTTTCTTATAAAAAATTAAGTATTTTTTTTCTTTGTTCTCTTTTACTTTGTAGCTATAAACGTATTGAGATCGTTTCTAATATCACCTCAGATCCTAATGATCAAAGTTTGATCGACGGATTTCTTAAAAAATCAAAAACTATTCTTAAAGAAAATGATATTGAACTCCTAGCTTCTGATTTGCTACATGATCTGACAGACAAAGATATTCTCTTTACTATCGTTTGGAATTCTTCTTCAGCTTGTGGGAAAAAACCTATTAAAGCAAAAAGACTTCCCAAAGAAAAAGCTATTCTTTTCATATGGGAGCCTCCAACAATACTTCCTGATGCTTATAAAAGAAGAAACCTTAAACATTTCAAAAAAATTTATACCTTTAACGACTCTCTGGTAGATGGTAAAATATTTTTCAAATTCTGTTATCCAGTCCTCCACCCTATGCGAGAAGATATTGTAAATTTTGAAGATAAAAAATTGTTAGGATTTGTATTTTCCAACAAGACAGCAGCTTGCTTAGATACTAGAGATCTTTATCCTGAAAGAAAAATCCTGATCGAATTTTTTGAAAACAAACCTAGCGGTGAGTTTGAATGCTATGGAAACGGTTGGAAAGAATTTGGTTATAAAAACTATAAAGGATCGTCACCTGATAAAATTGCTACTTTAAAAAACTTTCGCTTTACGGTGGCTTATGAAAACACGAAAGATCTCCCAGGTTATATTACTGAGAAAATTTTTGATGCTTTTGAAGCGGGCTCTGTTCCTATTTATTGGGGAGCTTGCAATGTAACAGATTTCATCCCAGCCTCTTGTTTTATTGATAGAAGGAAATTTAGCTCTAATGAAGAGCTCTATCAATTTCTAAAACAAATGGATAAAGAAACTTACAACCAGTATCTAGACAATATCCGCGCTTATCTCAAAAGTGACAAGGCGGCCCTTTTTTCTTTAGAAAAATTTCAAGAAACCTTTCTAGAAGCCGTTGATCTTCCTCTCCAAAATCTTAAGCGCTTGTAAAAGGACGTCTTGGGGTGTTTTGTCTGCAGCTAAGATGCGGAAACGAGCTGGCTCTTCTTCGGCAATACGAAGATAAGCTTCTCTAATTTTCTGATGAAAGGAGAGCGCCTCTTCTTCAATGCGATCTTGTGTTCTGGCTTTGACTCGGCTTAATCCTTTTTTAGGATCAATATCGAGATAGAAAGTAAGATCTGGCTGAATATTATTTGTCGCAAACGCACAGAGTGTGCGCAGCCACTCAGTCTCAAATCCTCTGACACCTTGATAAACGACTGTCGAATCATTAAATCTATCACAAAGAACAATTGTTTGGGATTGTAAGGCGGGAATGATGACCTCTTCAACGTGTTGCGATCTATCGGCTAAAAAGAGGAGCAGCTCTGCTCTATAGCAAAGAGGGATCTCTTTTTTGTCGAGCAGGATCTGGCGAATGAGTGCTCCTGCTTGTGTGCCGCCAGGAGCAATCGTCTTGATGACTTTTTTGCCATCTTGCGCAAGTTTGTCATAGAGAGAATTAATTAACGTTGTTTTACCAGCGCCTTCTCCCCCTTCAAATGAAATCAGCAAGATTTAAGTTCCTTCTTCAACGTGTTCAATTTTTTGCATGGCAACGAGTTTGTCACCTGACTCTAGATTGACAAGACGGACACCTTGTGTCGATCTGCCCATCACTCTCACATCTTTCATAGACATACGAATGGTCTGCCCATTTTGAGACATCAGCACAACGCTATCTTTGTCAGTGACAGAAATGGCACCTACAACTCTGCCGTTCCGCTCACTTGTGATGATGGAGCGAACTCCCACACCCCCCCTATTGGTTTGTCTAAAGTCTTCGATTCTAGAGCGCTTACCGTGTCCATTTTCACAGACAACAAGAACCGATTGATCAGGAGTGACAACTTCACAAGAGACAGCTGAATCTTTTTCATCTCTGAGCATGACACCTCTCACACCTCTACCAATTCTTCCGATAGGACGTATGAGCGATTCATCAAATCTGACAGCCATACCATTTTTTGTGAAGATCATGATTTGTTTGCCAGCTTTGGTGAGCCTTGCTGCAATAACTTCATCCCCTTCGTCGATGTTGATCGCATAGACACCTTTTTTGCGCATTGAACTAAAGGCTGCAAGTTCTGTCTTTTTCACAACACCTTGTTTTGTTGCCAAAAGAATGGCGGCTGTCTCTTCAAAGTTCTTAACTTTGAGAACGGCTGCGATTTTTTCATTAGGCTGAATATCTTCTAGAAGGTTGATCAGTGGTTTTCCTTTTGATCGTCTACCTGTTTCAGGAATTTGCCAGACTTTCAGCCAGTAACATCTACCGAGGCTTGTGAAGACCATGAGGAAATCATGAGTTGAAGCGACATAGATATCTTTCAAGGTATCACCCTCTTTTTTCATATCCATTCCCACAGTCCCTTGACCACCCCTGCGTTGCTCTCTAAAAGTATTCACAGGCATACGTTTAATGTAATCATCTTCAGAAATCGCGATGATGACAGGCTCATTAGGAATGATATCTTCCATTTGGAGCTCACCTTCTGCTGCGATGATTTTTGTCTTACGCTCGCCATGGTGATGTTTTTTGAGCTCTTCGAGTTCTTCTTTGATGATCTTACGTACCAAAGACTCATGAGCGAGGATGTCTCGGTAGTGAGCAATTTTATTTTGAAGATCTTTATACTCTTCTTCAATTTTCCCTCTTTCTAATCCGGTGAGTTGGTAGAGACGAAGTTCTAATACAGCTGTTGCTTGCCGCTCTGTCAGCTCGTATTGTGCAATCAGTTCGTGTTTAGCAACCTCTTTGTTCTCACTTTGACGAATGAGTTTGACAACGGCATCGAGATGATCGAGTGCTTTGAGATAACCTTCTAAAATGTGAGCTCTTGCTTCTGCTTTAGAGAGCTCAAACCTTGTTCTTCGTCTGATAACTTCAATACGGTGCTCAATCCAGCAGGTGATAAACTGCTTGATGTTCATCGTGCGTGGCATGCCCTTGTCAAGAGCGAGCATGTTGCAGCCAAATGTCACTTGCATGTCTGTGAATTTATAGAGCTGGTTGATTGTGACATCGGGAATTTCACCTCGTTTGAGCTCGATCACAAGGCGCATACCGTCTTTGTCTGACTCATCTCTGATGTCTGATATTCCAGGCATTGTCTTATCATTGACAAGATCTGCCATCCGTTGAATGAGGATCGTTTTGTTCACATTGTAAGGGATCTCATCGATGACAATACGTTGACGATCGGAAGAATCTTGATCTTCGACGTGTAAAACACCTCTTAAGAGGAGTTTTCCTCTTCCTGTGTGGTAGGCTTCTTTAATGCCTCTGTAACCACAAATCACACCACCTGTAGGAAAATCAGGTGCTGGCATCACTTGCATGATCTCATCGATAGAGGTAGATGGATTATCAATGACAAGAGCCGTCGCAGTAATTAACTCTTCAATATTGTGAGGAGGGATGTTGGTCGCCATTCCGACTGCAATCCCCGATGATCCATTTAATAGAATATTAGGAAATTTAGCAGGGAAAACGGTGGGCTCAAGCTTTGTCTCATCATAGTTGGGAACGAGCTGGACGGTATCTTTGTCGAGATCTTCCATGAGAGCAATCGCCGCATGAGTCAAACGCGCCTCTGTATAACGCATCGCAGCTGGAGGATCTCCGTCGACCGATCCAAAGTTTCCTTGCCCATCGACAAGTCTGTAGCGCATCAGCCAGCTTTGTCCCATACGGACAAGCGTAGGGTAGATCACCGATTCACCGTGTGGGTGGAAATCCCCTGAAGTGTCACCGCAAATCTTAGCGCATTTTCTGTGTTTTCCACCTGGGCTTAAGTTGAGTTGCCTCATCGCATAGAGAATTCTGCGTTGAGAGGGTTTTAGTCCATCGCGCACATCGGGGAGTGCTCTTGAAATAATCACGGACATCGAGTAGCGCAGATAACTCTCTTTGACTTCCTCTTCAACGTTACGTGGGATAATGGTGTCGTCTTTTGTGTAATCAGTCATATAGTCCCTTAAATATCTAAGTTTTTCACAGAGAGTGCATGTTGCTCAATAAAAGCTCTTCGAGGAGGCACATCCTCTCCCATGAGCATTGTGAACATGTGGTCAGCTGCAATCGCATCTGGCAGAGTCACTTTAAGCAGCGTGCGTTTCGAAGGCTCCATCGTCGTCTCCCAAAGTTGGTCGGCGTTCATCTCTCCCAAACCTTTGTACCTTTGAATTTCAATCCCTTTACGTCCATTGGCACGCAGTAAATCCATCCCTTCTTTGAGGGTATACACAGGCGTCTCTTTCCCCTCTTCATCAACGATATCAAAGAGTTTACCGTCTGCGATTAAGTAGTTATCAAAAGAGAGACTAAAATCAGCAAACTTCGTGCGCAACTCAAGCATTTTTGCCTCTTCGTAGAGCTCCATGAAAGGCAAATTCTTATAAACAAATGTCTTCATCTCTTCAGTCTGCTCTTCCGGAGGAATTGATTCTAATGTTTGCGCATGCACGCGTCTCTGAATCTCTTCATCTTCTATTTTAAGTGTTTCAAATTCATCTTCTGAATAGACAAATTTAAACTGATCTCCAATTTTTGTTTGGAACCTGGGCAGTCTGCCATTGGCATCCCTGGCATCTAAAAATTCTCTAAACGGGATCCCTTTTCTCTCAACTGAAGCAATCAAAATCTCTAGCTCTAACACGGTATCTAAAAGATGAGAGATCTGATCTTTCGGAATGATATCTGGATGCGCTGATAATTTAAGGTTGATATCACTTGTTCCTAGCTTGAGTAGATAATCATCCATCTCTCTTTCGCTGTGAATGTATCTGCTCACTTTTTTGCGCGAGACCTTGTAAAGAGGTGGCTGTGCGATGTAGATAAAATTATTTTCAATCAGAGCTGGCATATGACGGTAGAAGAATGTGAGCAGCAGTGTACGGATGTGAGAGCCGTCGACATCAGCATCGGTCATGATAATGATCTTGTGATAACGCAATTTTTCAAGATTAAAGTTGTCTTTCCCAATACCGCATCCAAAGGCAGCTACCATCGAGCCGACTTCTTGGTTTTGCAAGATCTTTTCAAGACGCGCTTTTTCCACGTTTAAGATTTTACCTCTGATTGGCAAAATCGCTTGGAATCTGCGGTCTCTTCCCATACGGGCAGTTCCACCCGCAGAATCCCCTTCCACAATGTAAATCTCACAAAGTGCAGGGTCTTTCTCTTGACAATCGGTTAATTTTCCAGGGAGTCTTGCCCCATCAAGCGCTGTCTTTCTTAACGTGAGCTCACGCGCTTTTTTAGCAGCTTCTCTCGCTTGTGCTGCAATCGTGGCTTTTTCTATAATGAGTCTTGCAATCGCAGGATTTTCCTCCAAAAATGTCGTGAGTTCTTCTCCACAAATCTGCTGTACAATAGAACCGACATCGTTATTGCCTAATTTTTGCTTTGTCTGCCCTTCAAATTGAGGATTGGGAACTTTCACAGAGATGACAGCCGCAAGCCCCTCTCTCATATCATCGCCTGAGATCCCTATTTTTTCACTCTTAGTCAGCTGATGATTTTTGATGTACTGATTGAGAACACGTGTGAGCGCTGTTGAAAAACCAGAGACGTGCGTTCCACCTTGTTTTGTCGAGATATTATTAACATAGGACAAAACATTTTCTGTATAAGTATCATTCCACTGCATCGCCACTTCGAAATCAACAGGACCATCGCTTAGATTTTTGACACCATGGATGTAAATAGGTTTAGGAAATAGAGGGAGTTTATTTTCATTGAGATAGGCAACAAATGACACAATCCCACCTTCGTAACATAAAGTGACTTCAGGGTGTTCTGTATCCCTGTCATCTTTGTAGATAATTTTGATACCTTTATTCAGAAAAGCCAGTTCTCTGAAACGCTTGAGCAAAATGTCGTAATCATACGCGCTAACAGTAAAAATGGTATCATCAGGCCAAAACTGAACAAATGTTCCTCGCTTAGGGGTCTCTCCTAGATGTTTGAGAGCATGGACAGGTTTGCCCTTTGCAAATTCCATCTGATAGATCTGTCCGTTTTGACAGACTTCTACGTAGAGTTTTTTCGATAAAGCATTCACGCACGACACACCAACTCCATGTAATCCGCCCGAGACTTTGTAGGTATTTTTATCGAATTTACCACCCGCATGCAGAATAGTCATGACAACTTCAAGAGCTGTGACCTCCCTTCCTTGCTTGATTGATTCCTTCTCATGTTTCCCAATCGGAATACCTCTACCATTATCTTCGACAGAAACAGAGCCATCTTTATGGAGGGTGATGCTGATGTCTGTACAATGACCAGCTAGGGCTTCATCGATACAGTTATCGACAACTTCGTAGACGAGTTGATGCAACCCATTGATATGTGTATCACCGATATACATACCAGGGCGCTCACGCACCGCTTGAAGGCCTTCTAAAACGGTGATCGAACTGGCATCGTATACTTTTTCGTTATCTTTTGTCATTGTCGTCATATCCTAACTATCCTTAAAATTTATCCCATCTTAAACACAATATTTTTCACACCTGATCTTGGAAATTTTTTCTGCAAGGCATCCAGTAATTTAGGCTTTTCATGTTGAGAGAGCAAACTATATAAAGTGGCATTCTTCACTTTGACATAAAGAACCCCAGCCTCAAAAGAAAGCGCTTGAGTCATTTGAGCCAGCTTCTCTCCGATGATCTCTCCCCAGCTTGCCAGAATAAGATCTCCCCTATTTTCTTGACTCTTGCCAATCTTTTCCAAAATATTCGGCAGTAAATTGTGCATCGATTTAGAGGTGAGTTTTGTCCCCGCATATTCAAAAGGTTTATACGCCATAGACCTCTCTAAAAAGCTTTCATACCACATGTCCATAATATGAGAGAAGAGAGAAAAAATCAAGCGATCAATTGATTTAATCCGATAGCAATCAAAAAATAAATTGACATAGAGAAACAATCGTTGAAGGCTGTCACAATGGGGCCTGAGGCAATCGCAGGATCAATGCCTAGTCTGGCAAAAAAAAGTGGAGAAAAAACACCTAAAACAGCTCCTGCAAGACAAGCTCCTAGAAGACCTACTCCTACAATCAGCCCAATATACCCTGGATTGGTTTCATGATAAGCCCACCCCATAAAATCTAATGACCACACAACAAAGCCACAAATCACGCCAAAGATCACCCCTGTCAAAACACCCGTTGTGAGCTCTTTTAAAATAGCTTCTTTTCGCCTTCCCCAAGAAAAGCCACCGATAGCCATACTGCGCACAAGAACAGTGCTGCACTGAATCCCAATATTGCCAGACATGCCGGTAATCAGCGGCACAAAGAAAAGCACAAATGTTAAAATTCCCCCTTCATAACTTTGAAGAGATGACATAATGGCCACATTGACAAGTCCTGCGCACAAAGTGACAATCAGCCAAGGAATTCTAGCTAACAATTTTTTTAATCGTGACTCGTTTTCACGAACTTTTTCTCCTGTTCCTCCCATTTGACCAATCGTCTCATCAGCAATATCTTGAATCACTTCCATCACATCTTCATAGGTAATCACACCGAGTAACTTATCTTGATCATCGACAACAGGAAGAGCAGGTATTGTGTATCTTTCAACCACATCAACGACTTCTTCTCTAGACGCATCAGGCCCTATTTTATGCAAAATCGTTCTCATGACCTGACGCAGTGGAAGAGATGGCGGATTAATAATTAAAGTTCTCGCAGGGACAAACCCTTGAAGCTCTCCTTCCTGGTTAAGAACAAAAATTTCTCTTGTCAAATCAATCCCGGGATTATCTCGAATGGAACTGGCTGCCTCTCCAATTGTCACATCGATAGAAAAAGCAAAAAACTCATTTGTCATGAGTCTTCCTGCTGTATTCTTAGGGTGTTTTTTGATCTCTCGAATGCGCTTTCCCTTCGGAGAATTCAGTCCATCGACAACGCGTCTAAATCTGCGCTCAGACAAATCTTCTAAGGCAGCTACCGCCTCATCAGAGGCCATACTCTCAATTAAACTTTGAATCTCTTGATCTGTGATATGACGAAAGACAGCAGCTCTTGTCGTGCTGTCTGTATTGATCATAAAAGCAATTTTATCATCCAACTGACTTAAGTTTTCATACAAAACAGGGCGAACATTCGGAGGCAGTCTTGAGGCTGCATACGCCAAATCGATCGGTGAATGCTCACACGCAATAGCAGCCAAATCGTGCAACACAAATTTTGAGGTCTGTTTATGAAAAGCGCGCTCTAATTTATCACTTAAAATATCATCCAGCTGCCGCGTCTTAGAATCTAGTGGATGGGAAGATGAAGATTCATCTGTCTTGATTTCTTCGATCTCAATAGACATCTTACCTCTCTCTTTTAATGTGCGACACTGATTCGTTCCAAAAATATACGCGATATGCGCGTTTCGTAGAAGAAAAACTTGTATACAAACCCTCTAGATATGTAAAATTATTATGATTGAAATGTAGGGGAGAGTATTTATGGCAGATCCTGTAGCAAGTTCTGGAGTAGCACGTAGTTGTTACACATGCGATAGCCCAGCATTAAACCGTTGCAAACATTGTCAGCTCGTACACTACTGTTCCTTAGCTTGTCAAACAACAGGGTGGGGAACACATCAATTATTTTGTCAATCAATGGCTGCCTTGAAGACGCCCCTTCTCCTGCAACTTTGAAAGACAAATTTGCTAATTTTTCTTTAAAATTTTCCAAAAAAATTGAGATACCCGACCCTTCCCCTAAGGATATTTATTCTATCTTGTCATTGATGTCGAGTCCGATGACTCCTGTGTTTTTAAGGGAAATGCAAGGTGCTGGCTCGATGTCAAAGGTTGCAAAGAGTCGCCATCCTTTCTTGTCTTTTACAAGTCTCCAACTGATGGCTGCTTTTTTGGGTTGGCTTAAGAGGTCTGTGATCTCTTGCTTGCCATATGTGAAGGTGATGTCTGGTAGGAGGAGGTATTTGCCATATTTTTCAAAAAGGGCGTTGGGAAGTCTGATGCGGAGTTGAAGTGACTCATTGGGTTGCATTGCTGCTGTGCATGTTTGGTTGCCAGAGGTCTCATCTTTATGAGCCTAGAAAGAAGAGGTCTTTGGTGGCGGGCTTGTTTCCATGTGTCAAGCCATTCTTCATGGGTGGTATAACCGTTTTGCTCTAGCTCAAACTGTTCGCGGAATAGTTTTTTAGAGCCAAAGCAGCAGCGGATAGTGCCTTTTTCATGGTCTTGTTTTAGCTGAGCAAGTTTGTGCTCTAACGATTGTAGGCGTCTTTTTTTCTGGTGAAGGAGCTTATACCAGCCTCGGCTAAAAAATAGCCTTTTTGACTAGTGCGAAAATCCTCGCGGTTTGCAGATTTTTCCGAGGGTAGTATTGAATTAATACAACCCTCGGAAAAATCTGCAAACCCCGAGGTTTTGGCACCGTCCAAAAGGCTATTTTTCAGCCGAGGCTGGTATAGGATCTCTTTTGGCTTTGATGAGTTTTTTTATTTTTGTTGTGAGAGACGAGTGTCTCTCTTGAGCGTCTCTAATTTGAAGGGGTCGTAGTTTTTTTATGGAGGCGATCTTTCCTTCGACTTCGACTCTTAAGCCATTAAACTGTCTTGCTGTGATCTCATAGCAAGCAAGGTAATTGTTTTTAAGATCTCCTGGGGTTTTGCCAGAGGCAATATCGGCAAAAAGGCGGTGTTTGATATGGGCAAAAAGCTTTGCACAGTCACATAAAGCTTGATCTGCACGGGGGTCTATTTTAAGGCGCGTGTGGTCTCTTGTTCCATGCAGCTCTTTTAAAGTTTTTTTGCGGCTTCTTTTAGGGCACAGGATAATAATAATTTTTTTACTTTTGGATATTTACTACGATGCGGTTCAGATGTTGAAAAAAAATTCTCATGTAATTTTGCAGACTGAAAAAAATTAGCAAATAAATCTTGAAAAAGAGGCTCTTTTTCTTGACGAGTTAGCTTATCTTCAAAAACGCTAAATAATATGTGTACATAACCGTTATTATTAGCTAGGCAATTTTTTTCATCAAAGTTTATACTTATCTTCTTATCTTTTAAAATATTCAAAAGTCTAATATTCTCATATTTGATAACGTTTGCCCATAATATGCACCTATAACCGAATATTTCTTTTGAAGAAATCTTAGCGCAATCTAATATCCATACATAAACTTTTTCATCATAATTACACTTCCTTGGTAAAAAATCAAACATAACAGAGTATGTTGACTCTCGCATAGATTCAGAAGGTTTATACACACTTGAAAATTCATCATCCCCAGGGTTTCTCTGGTTAGGTCTATATACTCCCTGTAATTGTTTAAAACACTCTTCCACGAGTCCTTGGTCTTTACATTCACAAGCCTTATTCATTTTTTCTTCTAGCTGATCTATAACAATATTACTCAAGCAAATGTTTAAACTTGTAAGATCATCTAGTTTAACTGTAGGTGTTGACCATGTTGTCTCATTACGTTGTTTCCAATAATTGTCATTATGTTTTTCTATATTTTTTTGCGCTTCAAAAACCTGTTCAATAGACAACCTAGAAAGTTCTTTTCTTAAATAGGGGTAGGAATCATCATCGATTTCTAATAATCGGTTCATTTCTTTTAGAAGCTCTTTTGAAAAATCACCTTGAAATAACTCAAACACATTTTCTACACATTCCCAAGGGATGACTTTTTTGTTTTGTATGAGCTGCAAGAGTTCTTGATAAGTGATCTTTGTTTTCTGATTTAAAACCTCGACTTGCAAACAATTCTCCATTTTGTTCTCTTCTAAAATATTAGGTAACGCCGAGGATTCGGCACCGTTCGAAAGCCTATTTTCCAATGATGTTTCCAAACCACTACTTAAGTTTTTTTTATGTTCACGCTCTAATACTTCTGCCCAGAAGCCATCTATTAAACAATTAATGAACGCCTCTGCTACTAGCACTGAATCTGCTTTAAGTTCTGCATTTTCTTTTGCTTGTTTTTCCAATTTTTCTCGGACTAATTCTAAGTTTTTTGATTTTTGTAATGAATGCTTACGTAATAAACAGATTGCAACAACAGCGACAGCAACAGCAACTACAGCCCACGATTTGCGATTGTTAAATACAGAGGAACACCGATTAATCATATGAGGGTTGAAGACGCGTTGTCCATAAGATGTCAAAGAGGAGCAAATATTTGTAAAATTTACCATTAAATTCTTTAGATTTTAGGTTTGTAAAAAATTATAGCTAATAAAGCTATAAAAAAGATAGTAAAAAAATTTTTATCTAATAAATTTAATTAAAAACCATTCTAATACACAAAAATCAACAATTAATATTAAATTATTTCAAATAAAACAAAATAGGCTTATTATAGACAAAAATGTTTTTATTACAAGAATAGTCCCCGTATATTCTACACAAGATCTTCGTAATCTAATACCATTTATCAAAAATAAGTTTTAATTTTTATCCATTCCCGAGAACACAAATTACGAACAGCTCCAACGCTTGCGGTAAAAGCATTCCAAGCCT
>CAYUZN010000008.1:0-30542 GCA_964449295.1 uncultured bacterium
GATATCAAATTCTTGAATAAGTTTTGTCATTTGAGTGATGGCAGCAGCAGAGCCGGTGATAAAAATAGAATTATTATCTTTAATCCATTTTGCTTGTTCAATAGCTCTAATTAAAGCAGGGTCAGGGACTTTCGATTCTTTTAAGTCTTGAGCAACGATTTTAAGTTTTTCAAGCAAGATATTTCCTTGCACGTACTTGAGGGTATAAAGAGAGAAGGTTTGAGGTCCTTCTTTATTTGCTTGATTTTCAACGACATCAAATTCTTGGATGAGTTGTGTCATTTGAGTGATGGCAGCAGCAGAGCCTGTGATGAAAATCGAGTTGTTGTCTTTAACCCATTTTGCTTGTTCAATGGCGTGAAGCAAGGCAGGATCAGACACTTTTGATTCTTTTAAGTCTTTAGCAACGGTTTTAAGTTTTTCAAGTAAGATATCTCCTTGAGCGTGCTTAAGCGCATAAAGAGAAAAAGTTTGAGGTTCTTCTTTAAGAGGTGCATTTTCTGCGATATCAAATTCTTGAATGAGTTGTGTCAGTTGTGTAATGGCAGCAGCAGAGCCCGTGATAAGAATTGAGTTATTATCTTTGATCCATTTTGCTTGTTCAATGGCGTGAAGCAAGGCAGGGTTGGATACTTTAGAATCTTTTAAGTCTTTAGCTACAGTTTTAAGTTTTTCAAGTAAGAGATTGCCTTGAGCATGTTTAAGTGTGTACAGGGAAAAAGTTTGTACACCTTCACCCGATCCGTGTTCGACAGAATCAAATATTTGAAGAAACTCTTTAAGGCGAGTTAAAACAAGTGTCTCTGCTTTAAAGATAAAGGATTGGGAATCAGGCATCCATTTAACAGTAGAAATAGCTTTGTAAAGGCTGGCATCAAATGAGTTTTTCGTATCAAGATCGCTGGCCAAACTTTTTAAGTCTCTTTCTAATTGTTCTCTAGAGACAAACTTGGGTTTGTAGAGAAACACTTCCCCATCTTGGTGAAGCTCTTGCGTGTTATCTAAAGAGGCAAGGAGTAGTTGCACTTGTTTTAAGGACTCTTCATCCCCTGTGAACACAAGAGAGTGTGTCGAAGGAATCCACTTCATATGTTCAATTGTTTGAAGAAATGTCGTATTGGCAAGTCCTGAGAGTTTTAAGTTGCTTCCAATATCTTGAAGTGCTCTTTCAAGATCAGCTCCTTTACGAAATTTAGGGTTGTAGACAAAAAATTTATAGGGAATAACAGCTCTTATTTGTCCATTTTGATAATTTGAAACGATGTCGAGATCTTCAAAGACGGTGAGTGTTTTTTCAATTAAGTATGCCGTTGACACGATGAAGATTTTATTCGTGCCAGCCAGTGGAATAAATATGAGGGGATTCCCGACTTTAAAGGGTTCGACAAGTTGTGTTCCGAGTTGAATTAAATCTAAGGGACTAGCGTGCTTAGCTTCATAGCTTTCGATTTCAAGAGGAGAGTGAGGGGCATCGATGCTAGCGAGTAAAGTTGAAATCTTATCCACGTTTGTGGTGATATCTGTCACAATAAGCTGATGAGTTTCAGGAGAGATTTCTAAGTTGGCCGTGTCTGAGAGCATCGATTTGACAATTGTCGCAATTGTCGTGAGTTGAGCATTGTTAATTCTAAAAACACGTGTGACGAGCGGAATAGGACCATTTGGCCCTTCAGGAAGATCATTTGAAACAATGGTAGCAATTTGATTGACGGCTTTAGAAACTGTAATGAGCAGATTGTTATCTTCTTCTAGGATAGACAGCCCATGTACGCGCAAAAGCTGAATGAGCGATGACATGACGTTGCGTGGTGTGATCGGCTCTTGTGAGATAATTGTGACATTGAATTGCAGATCTTGTTCATTAAAGATGAAGTTCAGATTTGTGATTTTACTCACAAACCGAATGTATTCGATAATCGAAATATTGTTGAAGTTGATCGTGTAGTCATTTTGATTGATGACCGAGTCATCGACACTAGGCTTATTGTGACTGACAACTTGATCGGATAACTTATCCAGAATCTTTTTATCGCGATTCCAAAAGGCTGCTACTTCAGAAGATGGATCACTTATTTTTGTGTCTTCTGCAGACAAAATAAACATAGGGAGGAGCGCGATCCCCAGGACGGTTTGCAACACAAGAGGATTTCTAAATCTGAACAAAAATTTCTGCATACACAATATTAGTGACTCGCAATCCTAAAATAAGTTGTTGTTTATTGTAAATCTCATTTTTCAAAATGATCTAGATTTACCATATAAGCTTGGAAGGGAGAATCTTTGTGAACAAGAAAATTAGCCAATGCGTTGAATGGTGATGAGGACTTTGGGATTTTTTTGGTGAGAGAAAGAAGGATGCGTGGCTGTTTTTTTTAAGATAGCTTCGGCTTGCCCTTGTGCTGAGAGAAGAATGTTATCGGAGATGGATTCAAAGAGAAGATTTTCTAAAGAAGGATCGAGAGAGTGGAGTGTGAGTGTATCTCCAATATCCCAATTGACACGTGTCTCGAAAAATTCTTTGCCTGCTTCTTTGCCAAGAAAAGGATTGTCGTTGGAGAGTTTTTTTGGGTGCTGGCTGCCTTGAGAGACATGGATGAGGCCTCCCAAGCCGCAGGCGATAAAAAAGAGTTCATCATTAAAAGGATTGAGCATCAAGAAAGCAAGCCCAAATTGGCGAGCAATCGGATCTTCTTTGAGAAGGCGGTTGAGAGACGCTGCAATGGCAGAAGGGCGAAAGAGGGTCTCTTTTTTTTCTGTGAGAAGAGTTCTAATCATGCCTCTAAAAATGCCGATGAAAATGCTGTTATCAATGGTTGTTTCTGTTGTCTCTGCAATAAAAATACCAAAAGAGTTATTGGAGAATCTGAAAAAATCAAAATAAGTGCCTACTTGCCCTGGAGCTTTGTATTTGGCAAGCCCCAGCTCTATTTGTGGCCATGTGGGAAGAACAGATGGAGATAGAGATAAACTTGTGTGTTGAATGGTTTCTAAGAACTCTTTGAGCTGATCTGTTCCTGGACGATCTTTCTCTAGGCCGCCTGATTTGAGATATTGGGAGAGATCTGTAATGAAGCTTAAGATATCGGGATATCTCTCTGTGAGTGAGACAGCCAGCGCCTTTTCGATAATTTTGCGCAATTCTTTAGGGACTAAAGAGAGATGGATGACTCCAAAACTCAGTTTTCCCATAGCAAGTTCGTAGGCAATGACTCCTAGCGAATAGATGTCAGAGGCAAATGTCATATTGGCAGGGCCTTCTTTTTGCTCAGGGCTCATATAGCTAGGCGTGCCTGCAATTTTAGCTGTTTTTGCAGATTTTTTTTTCAGTTCTTCATGGAGTCTTGCAATTCCAAAATCGATGACTTTCACTTCCCCATCTTCTGTGATGAGAATGTTTTCTGGTTTGAGATCTCCATGAATGACGCCGTGTGAATGAAGATGGTAGAGAGCGTAAGCAACCTGGAGAATGACATCGATCGATCGCTTCAGTGAGAGAGAATGTTGAAAGATGAATTGTCTTAATGAGATACCTCTAATAAATTCCATCGCGATATAGAGCCCTTCTTCCCATTGTCCTTGACCGTAGAGTTTGACAATGTTGGGGTGATTAGTGAGTGCAATGATCTTAGCTTCTTTTAAAAATCTCTCGATCATGTCAGGGTGTTTCACATATTTAGGAGAGAGAACTTTAACAACGAGCGTCTCTTTTGTGTCGGGATGAAAACCTAGATAAAGGATGCTCATGCCGCCTTTATTGAGAAGGCTTTCGATTTTGTAGGGTCCTATACGAGATGGAAAATCAGGATTTTTTTCTGCCTGAGGACGGATATCGGTGAGAGTATCTTGTTTGTAAAAAAACTTATCCATGTTTGCTTGAGACTCTGACGCCGACGGTTTCTCCTAGTTTAATGAGCTCTCCTTTTCCAACGTGCTCATTATTGATGAGTAAGTTGACACCTAATTCAGGGCGGACAACGACATCAAGCCTATAGTCTGGTTTGAGTTCGAGAATTTTTTCAAGAGGCATACGAATGTGATCGACTTCAACATCAATTTTGATAGGAGTCTCGGTGATCACTTGATCAATGAGATGTTTCTCTTTAGGAGAGTCTTTCCAGAGATCTTCCTCTTTAACATTTTCGATGAGTCCTTCTGTATTTAGGGAGTGTTCGATAGAGGTCTCTTGAGAGGAGACTTTTGAAATGGTAGGTTGTGGTGCTTCATCTGCATAGAAAATGTAATCGAGAACTTTGATCCCTTCTGGTTTGATGCGTGCTTGCAAGATAGGTGTCCCTTCTAAATACATAAGTGTCGATCCTTTTTGTTCTTTGGGATCATAAGAGCACTTATCTAAGATGATAAAATCTCCCGAAGAGACACTTTTCCAATCGTCTGGATGTAAGACAACAGACCCTGTTTCTAAGCGTAGTGTGAATTCAAGGTGTTTCACAGTGTCTCTTGTGAGCAGAGATTGTTTTTGAAAAGGCTGATGTGTTTTAAAGGCATGTAAAAAAGATTTCGGGATCACAACTCTTCCGTAAACGGTTTTAGGATAAAAAGAGAGAGCGACATCGATGCACAGGCAATCTTCTTGTGGCAAAGAAGGAGAGAAGGTGAGCTGAGGCGTCAGATCTCGAAAAATTTTAAGAGACTCGATCACGTCTAAAACTTCGAGCATGATAAATTGATAATACCCCTCTTGTAATCTGGGGTCAGAGAATTTTTCTTTTTGCTCACCAGAGGAAATAGTAGAGCTCGTTAAGTCTCCCACACTTTCTTGAGGAATGATCCAGAAAAGAGAGTGGCCGATAGGAGAAAATTCAAGTCTCGTCACAGCGGGATGAGCGCTCATTCCAGATAGGATAGAGTCTTGAGATTTCCACTCAGATGACTGAGGGATGAGTTTGAGATCTTTCAAGTTCAAACAGTCTGAAATTTTTTTGCTTGCCTCTTCCCATGGAAAAGGGAAACTCTCTTCGACAATGGGCAATTTTCTGGCTTGAGTTAAAATATGTTCTATTTTTTCAATCCACTGTGTGTAGCTGTCTGTTTGCGACATATTTTTCCTATTTTAGCTGATCTTCACCTTTTTCTCCCTTATCACCAGGGTTATCTTTTCTGTGAAAGAGAGGGCGCTGTGTTTTTAGCAAGCTTGTGTCTATGCGGTTAACTGTGAAAGCATAGTTGCCATTTTTAAAGGCTGCCATCAAATTTGCGACACTACCTGCAAAAAGATCTACTGTCTGAGTGGTCCCGAGAAACTCAATATTGAACGCTTTTGGAGCTGTGCTATGTTCTGTGATCACAATTTTGGCACCTGCAAAAGTGGAGAATTCAGAGGAGTTAAGTTCAATTGTGGTCTCTGTGATGCCAGAGGTGTTCATAACAGACATAGAGCCGATAAGTCTTTCAAAGAGAGTAAATACTTCTGGTGTTAAAGAAGCATAGGCAGGAGCAACATTGCTGGCAGGAGAGAGTAAGTTGGGCGCATAAACAGGTGTTGGGGAAGGTGGAAGTAAAGGTGGTGTGGGTTCTTTTATCTTAGATTCAGGTTTTTTAGAGGCTGTCACATCTGCCATCTTTTGCTCAAACTGTAGGTCATCTTCATAGAGAGGCTCTTCCGGGGGTATTTCTTCAGGAGGTTTTGTTTTTTTAAGAACATCACTACTATCTGTTTTTATGTCTTTAGAAGAGGGTTCAAAGGGAGTTGTTGATTTAACAGGAGATGGTGCAGAAGAGCCTTCTGCCAAGATCTCTTCTTCCGTTCTTTTTCGTTGTTTCGGTTGTCTTTTTTCAGAGTCTCCAACGGCTTCAACTGTTTGAGCTTTTTTCTCAAACTTATCTAATTGCCCTGGTGTCGGTTTGTGGATTTTTTGTCCTTGTGCCAAGATAGAGTCGGTTTTCTTTTCTTCTTCCTGTTCTGCTTTTTGTTTTTTCTTCTTTTTTTGTTCAGGATCGCTTTTGTCGACTTTCATTAAATCGCCAAAATTCCTTTTCGGAGTGGGGTTCACTCGCCCGCTATTGGGATCTATAGGTCCACCTGATCCTGAAACTTTTGACACGCCAGCCATATTAGTTATGATTTTTTAGGTTTTTTTCTAAGCACATGCATAGAACTTCCAAGTTCATCGGTCTCTATTCCTGCTTGTCTTGCTAATTCATGTGCAATTTCTTTTTCCCATTCTTTATGATGGATACCGAGCTTTTCAACATCTTTTTGTTTTTTAAAGAGATCTTGTCTAGCAAGATCAACTTGTTTTTCAGCCAGATCTACTTGTTTCTTTTGCTCTTTGACTTTGGCTTCTTCTGTTTTTAATTTTTCATCGACGATTTTTAAATATTGCCGCATGTCTTGAATTTTATCAGATGTCGTTCCTTCATCTAATTTTTCTCTGAGTTGGGTGAGTTTGGCCATCTTATGTTCTTTCACTTCATCTCGTTTTTGTTCTAACAGAAGCAACTTTTCCTCTTCTTTGGCTAAGAGCTGTTTTTTTTCTTTTAAGACTTTTTCAGCTTCATCAAGTCTACGCTTTTTAATTGAGGCTACTTGTGCCAAAGGGTATTTAGAGTTCTCTTTCATCTAAATAGCGCACGCAATTGTTGAAGCGTTTCTTCGAAAGAGCATTTTTCATCAACACCTTGTTTTAAAAATCGGTTAACCTTATCGATATATTTAATCGCAAAGTCGGCATTTTTATCTGATCCTGGTTTATATTCTCCAATACGGATGAGGAGTTCATTTTTCTTGTAGTTGGCAAGTACTTCTCTAATTTTCCCTATCAACTGGACGTGTTCTGAAGATACAATGCTATTGAGAACCCGGCTAATGGAAGAGAGAACATCAACGGCAGGGTAGTGATATTGACGCACAAGGTCTGCTGATAAGACGATGTGACCATCGAGAATAGATCTGACTTCATCGGCAACAGGTTCATTCATGTCATCGCCAGCCACTAAAATTGTATAAAAAGCTGTGATGGAGCCTTTATCGGAATTTCCAGAGCGTTCTAGAAGTCGAGGCAGTGTTGCAAAGACAGACGGTGTATAACCAGCTCGTGCAGGAGGCTCTCCTGCTGCAAGGCCAATTTCTCTTAAAGCTCTTGCAAAACGGGTGACAGAATCCATCATCAAAATGACGGTTTTTCCTTGATCACGGAAATACTCAGCAATCGCAGTTCCCACGTAAGCAGCATTAAGTCTTTTTTGAGCTGCTTGATCAGATGTGGAGACGATGATTATCGATCTTTTAAGACCTTCTTCTCCCAAATCGTTTTCTATAAATTCTCTGACCTCTCGTCCCCGCTCACCGACAAGAGTGATGACATTCACATCAGCAACGGCATATCTGGCAATCATCCCTAGTAGAGTCGATTTTCCAACGCCTGCTGCAGCAAATATACCGACACGCTGTCCTTTACCAACAGAGAGTACACCATCGATACATCTGACACCTGTCGAGAGAGGCTCATTAATAATAGCTCTTTTTAAAGGATCGGGAGGGGAATTAATGACAGGGTAAGTATCTTCTAGAACAAGAGGCCCTTTCGTGTCTTCATCTAAAGGATTGCCAAGGCCATCTAAAACACGGCCTAGTAGTTGAGGTCCCACTTTAATCCGCATAGGGATACGCATGGGGATCACTTCAGACGAAGGCCCAATACCTGACATCTCTCCTAAAGGAGAGAGTATTACTTCATCTTTTGTGAAGCCCACTACCTCTGCCATGAGAGGCTCTCCCTCTCGCTTAATGAGACAGACTTCTCCCATTTTCACTTGAGGTACAATAGCTCTAATGAGCATGCCAACCACTTCCGTGATTCTACCATGAATGGTTGACAGCTCAAGATCTTCTAATTGAGACATCAACTTGTCGAGCTGATTTTTGGGTTCCATATATGCTAGCGTATCGCAAAACGATATACCGCGCAATGCTAAAAATTTTTCTAATTTAAGCGACTTGAAAGTAACCACAGAGGATCATAACTAATTAGAAAGTGTTACCTATGTTGGTGAATTCAATTTCTCTCTCTTCCTCTGTGAACTCTGTGCTCTCTGTGGTGGTATTCTCTTGTATTAAACTTAAATAAAACAAGATTTACTACCACAGAGAGCACAGAGTTCACAGAGGAAGAGAGAGAAATTATATTTTCATACGTCGTATGCCGTCTTTCAACATAATTACATTAAAATTTAGAAGTAGGCCTGTTTTATACTTAGATAGTTTTAAATACGATAACAATTGAGCTTCATGTATCGAAGCAAGTTCAGTCACTGACTTCACTTCTACAATTATCTGATTTTCAACAATGATATCGAGCCTGTATCCGCAATCCAATATTTTGTCTTTATAAAATATTGGTAGTGGCTTTTGATGCTCAATTTTTAATTTTCTAATATGTAATTCATAAATAAGACATGTTTCATATGCGGATTCGAGAAGTCCTGGACCTAAATGGCGATGAACATCAATTGCTGCTCCAATAACTGTTTTTGAAAGGATATCTTCTTCTGTGGTAAATGTATTTTGCATTAGACTTTATTAGAATGAGATCCATAATAATCCAGTTTTCTGGAAATAAAATCATCTATTTCTTTTTAAAAACAGGAATCTGACCATTTGATGGTCGATTTCCGACCATCCAATGGACAGGTCATTAAGAAGTCTAGTACTGTTTCTCATAAATCTCTTTTGATATAAATTGAGTGGAAATGATCAAAAGCCCTAATTATATCTATTTGCCTCATATCGATTTTGAATCGGCAGAAGATCGAGATTTTATTTGGCAAGCTGGTATGGAAAAATGGAAAAAAGGTGAGGTGAAGCCTGAAGCTGATAGGCTTGGTAGAGAGTTTATTCAAAAGATAGAGTCTGCCTATATTCCTACGGTATCTGTACGCTGGATTAATGAGAAGGTGGAATTCGGCTTATTTGCAGAAGAAGATCTTAAAGAGGGCTCTTACGTAGGGGAATATACAGGGATTATTCGAAGAAATGATCGTAGGTATTTTGAGCCACTGAATAATTATTGTTACGCCTATCCTATTTTAGATGAGATTGAGCGCAATTTTGTGATTGATGCAACACAAGGAAATTTAACGAGGTTTATCAATCATAGTAGCTCTCCTAATTTAGAGCCAACGTATGTGTTCTATGAAGGATTTTACCATCTGATATTTCTAGCAACAGGCAAGATTAGAAAGGGGGAGCAGCTTTTCTACAATTACGGCGGGACCTATTGGCAACTCAGAGATAAACCATTCTATAATTGAACGTTGAACATCATTTTTAGATCTTCGACGGCCTTCGATAGCATGATAGACGCATATTCGATGGCTTGCTGGGCATGACCGATTTTTAATTGCATATTTAGAAAATCGCCTGGATTTAAAGAGTCCCCTTTTTCTTTAAGACTCATCAGTTGTTTTTGGACAGCGGTCAAATTATTTTGCCCATCGCTAATAAGATCGAGAAACTTACCAAAGGGACCACCAGATGAGGAAGGATTAGGAGGGGGAGGGATCTCTCCTCCTGCGTTAACATTCGCAGCTTTCAATAGATTATTAGCATCATTTAACTTATTGCGCAGAAGATAGCGTTGCGATTGTTTAAGCTTGAGATTTTTTGTGTTGAGCTGTGTGCTGAGATCTCCTAAGACTGTTTGAGCCGACTTGGTTTGCGTCAGCAAAGTGTCGAGATTGGCTCCTTGAGTCAAAACTGTTTGTCCATGTGCTAAATCAAAAGGAGAGGTGGCAGGTGGCTTTTGAGGAGCGTTTGCCTGCTGAGCTGCTTTATCCATGTAAGTTTGGAAAGACTCTTTAGAATCTCCCTTTAAAGGCTGATCGTCTCCGATTCGCTTAATCGGCTGAGATGCGGAAACGTCATCTGGTTTCATCGTCATGATTTGCCTTTCTTCTTCTTAGCAGGAGGTGTTCCTTGCATAGGAGTTGGAGATTTTTTAACAAATTTTTCGATAAAGTCAATAGCGGTTGTTGCCATACTTTTAACAGAGGGATCATCTGTCTTTTTGAGTGCTTCAACTAAAAGCTTCTCCCCTTTCTCCACTTCTTTTGTTGTGAGAGCATGACTTAAGCCTAACATCGCTCTGCACATCTCATTAGAAGGCTCTTGTTTTAACACTTCTTCAAACA
Organism: uncultured bacterium; assembly: GCA_964449295.1. GTDB lineage: Bacteria > Chlamydiota > Chlamydiia > Chlamydiales > Rhabdochlamydiaceae > CANJJB01. Next base: position 10,150 of record CAYUZN010000008.1, read on the forward strand.
TATGACAGGCTTGTTTAAGCTCAAGCTTGAGAAGATGGATATAGCCAAATCCAATTTTTGGAAGAGTGTTATCTGGCTTTAATAGTTGAGAGGCTCTAAATAGTTTGAGCGCAGAATCTTCTTCAGCTCTGCCAGCTGCAATAAAACCAGTTTCAAGCAGTATTGTGAAATCATCTTTATATTTTTGTAATTGTCCCATAATCCTATCCTTTTTTTAAAAATTATCCACCTTTCTGGTTTCTGACCGAGACGTTAATCATCGATTGTACCTGTGAAATCAAGTTAGAGATGGAATCTCCAATTTGAGTCACCTGGCTCATCTGAAATTGTAATAGCAAAAACCTACCAGGTGTCGCAAAAGACTTTCTACTGGCTAGTTGTTTGACTTGTTCGGTTAATTCCTCTTGAACTTTTCCATACTGTTGTATGAGGTCTCCAAAAGATAGTGTACACCAATTAGAAATCATATCTTTAAATCCTTTATTTTTTACTGACAAATTTATTTAAAACTTTAAGCATAGCTGAGTAGCCATGTAATAGAGTTCCTAAGTTATCAAACTCAGCTCCTTTTGAGCCTTCTCTTAATAGTCCTTTGATAGACTGTATTTTTTCTTCAATTTCTTTGATCATGCGCTGCGCTTTGTTTGGATCTTTTTTTAAATCTTTTTCTAGATCCATCTCAAAGGGTGCTTTTGGATTTTTTTCAAGACCGTACATAAAACCACCTTTACTTGTTATTGCAGATTGTAGTTAATTTTAAATTTTAATCCATCTTTTTCGAGTAAAATCATATGGGATTGGATTGCTGCTACAATCATTCCATCTAAATGATCACCTACAGATAAAATTCGGCCATTCACAACAACATAGTGATTTTCACCATCTTTTTTAGAAAAGCCCATGACTTTATATTTACTCGAAAGGTCGACTAAAGAGCTATCTTCATTTGTATAAACGACATAATTTTTAAGAGCTCTGATACCACGTAAACCTTTGACTTCTTTCACAAGATACTCGAAGTTTGATGAATCTTTCCCATCGACTCTGCCAGAGAGAACTAAATCTCCATCTGTGAGTTGATAGGTGACGTTGTTAAAGCCTTTTTCAGTCAAAAGACTTTCAATTTGAGTGAGGAGATTGTTTTCTACAACAACAGCATTCTCTAATCTATCAAGGTAAGGAAAATTCATATTGAGATAGTCTACAAGTGATTGCACTTGTTCAGGAGTTTGTAAATAACCACGGACAACAAAATAACCCGGTTGAGAGGAGTAAATAGAGACCCCTAGAAAATCGGTATTTGTCGACAGAAGAGCATTCATGTTTTGCCAGACACATTCGTCGATGACGACATTGTTTTCTATCTCTTTTAAAAAAGGCAGCCCTCGCAGTTGGTAGAGAAGTTCTTGTTGTTCAACAGTTGTCAAGACATGTCCTGTCAGAAAAAGTTTGCCACTTCCTTCGTTATAGAAAAATTGAACTCCTGAATAGTTTGTCACAATTTCTTCAACAAAATGTTGCTCATGTTTTGCTGGAGGAGCGATAACTTCACTACGGAATAAAGAGAGAATCCCTGCAATAGAGAGAAGAATCACAAGTCCAAAGAAAGAGGCAATCACGAGATGTCTTTTGGAAATAACCAATTCCCGAATATTAATTGGTTCTTTAACTTTTTCTTCTTCTTCTAATGGGGATGATTTTTTAGAGAAAGGAGAGTCTGTCGGTGCTGCAATAATTGTATCAAAGATCTGAGAATGGTCGATCGCAAGAAAAGATGTTGTTCCAAGAGAGATGAGATCTTGCGAAGAGAGTTTTTGCTTCCCTTCCGCGAGCTTTCCGTTGACAAGAGTTCCATTTCTACTGCCTAGATCCTCAATAAAAACACTCTCGTCATCATCTACGGAAATTTTTGAGTGTTGTTTAGAGACACTTAAATCTTGAAAGACAATATCACAAACACCTGCATCTTTTCCAAGAGTGTAGCTAGAGCCTTTTTGCATGTGAAATTCAGCACCTGCATTGGGGCCTGACACCACCTTGATCATCCATCTTGTTTCTGGAAGAGATGTGACATTAAGTGCCCCAAGATCATCGGTCTCGGCAATGGTGGGAGGTTTGTCTGCAATAGCGGGATCTTTTTCGGTAAACCTAAAAAATGTATTGCCAATTTGAAGAATATCTCCTTCTTGCAATAAGATAGGCTCTGCGACAATTTTTCCGTTTTGAGTTGCAGGATTGACAGTGCTTAAATTCTCAAGAAAATAACCTTCAGATGTTAATCTACAAATCACGTGACGACGAGAAACCATTGGATCTTCTAGGACAAAAGACGATTCGTCCAAGTCTCTACCCAAGGTCCACTCAGTTCCCCCTTCTAACTTAATCACAAGACCTGTTAAAGGTCCTTCTTCTGCAATGAGATATCCAGCCATGTCACCCTTATTTAGAAGAGAGCTTGACTTTCCAATAGTCAAGAAAGTTCACGAAGTCTTCTAAAGCTTCTTTAAATTCTTTATAATTCATGTCATAAGGCAAACCCAAAGAGAGAGTCAAGAAACTTTCATCTTCTGTTAGACTTATGGTACTTCCGCCTGTCCCTTGTCCCAAAAAATTAGCTCTCATAATAAGAGCAAGCATATCTTCTTTTTTATGTTGCGGAAGACATTGTAAGATCTTCGAATAAAAATAGACGCCAGGATCCAGATATTTAAAAAAAACCTCAAAAGCACTTAACTTTAAAGAAAACAAACTGTTTTCATCTAAAGGAGCAAGTGGAGTCAGTTTTAAATCTGTTACCAGCTGTCGAAGATACTTCTCTAACATCTCCCGTCCCTGTCCTAATGTTTTAAGAGTTAAGAGATATAAAAGCAAGAGAAAAAAATCTATGAATTTGTTTGTGGATAAAGAGATATGAAGATTTCGACGGGGAAGTCTGCCGATTCTTGTTCGAGTAGTTCATTTAGAGATGTCTGAATTTCATGGTATCCGTTAGCTAATAAATTATGAAAAATATCAGGTTCGAGTTCTTGATCCCGTAGATTCTTAAGAGATTCATCAAAAACTATTTGTAAAGGGATCAGCCTGAAAAACTTGGCTCTCATGGCTATAGGTAAAAACCTTTGACGGATGAATCTTTCTCGAACTTCCCCAAGCTCCATGTCAAGCTCCAAACTAACATTGCAGCAATCCAGAAACTCCTGCGGAGAGATGCAAAACAAATCTGAGATCTCGGTAACCAGTTTTTTTTGAGATTCATCGTTCATATAACTATTATTATACATAAGATGGCAGAACTGACCATTTTTAGTTAATCTAGAGAAAATTCTTGTTAAGATATCTTCAATATGAAAGACCTGGTTATCAACGATTAAATAGCGCGGATAGATAATTTGTTGAGAAGTAATAGTGTCGAATGATATGGGGTCTTCCCAGCCCTCATTAGTTGTTGCATTGAGAATCTTTGATAAATCTACGCCTGACAATGAAGATTGTTTTTTTGTTATCTCTTGAGTGGCTTCATAGTAGGGGTAGCTTTCTTGTTGATAAATTAGTGAAATGTGTTTTAGAAAATTTTTTATGAGCCACAAATTTGCAACAATAATAAAAAACCATAAACCTATCTTTAAACCTATCGTTCTATTTGTCAAATAAGGCGTTATTATTTTCTTAAAAATAAGAAGACAGACTGCCGATATAATCTTTATAGCAATCTCTTTCCATAATTCTGGTTTTTTTAAGACAGCAGTTAAAATTTCTTCAGGGGAGGGAATTTTTACTTGGGTGACTTTTAGAGGGCCCAATGTGAAAATCCAGGGGTTTGTAGTGGTTAGGTTATGTTGTATGAGGCGTGCTCGTAATTGATTGTAGGCCTCTTCATTAATACTAACCATACCCCCAGGTTGTGAACGACAGTCTCCCCAAACAATCTGATCAGAGGTTCCCGAACTTAGTGTAGTTTCGATAGAGCGTGATATATTTAAATAATTGCCAATCATAGACAACATTATATAATAATCTGTTAGTTATTAGGAATAGTTTTTAGAAATTGAGATTGCCAAAAAGATGCTATCCTTTTATTATATGCCCCTTATGCGGGCGTAGCTCAGTGGTAGAGCATCACGTTGCCAACGTGAGGGTCGTGAGTTCGAGCCTCATCGCCCGCTATATAAAGGAAACAGGTATGGCCAAAGCAAAAGAGACGCAAGAAACTGAAACATCGATGATAGAAAAAGAGGAAGCAGCTCTTGAAAGAGCCAATGATGCTATCCGTGTTTTTGTCCATTATAAACCTGAGTGCCGAGTGGAGCTTCAAATCGAAGCTTTTCCTTCACTTGTTAAAAGTGCTAGGGAGCAAGCTGTTAAAATTGTTGGAAAAGAAGTCGTTCTGCCTGGATTTCGTAAGGGAAAAGCTCCCGAAGAGTTTGTGTTAAAAAAATATTCGAAAGAAGTCGATGAGCAGTGGAAAAAAGCCCTGGCAGATCTGGCTTGCAAGGAAAGTTTAAAGCTTACACAAGTGCCTATCCTTCAGCCAGAGCCTAAAATTTCTTTTGATGTTAAAGAGTGTTCTTTAGCAGGTGCTAAACTCGTACTTTCTTTTGAAGTAGAGCCAACAGTTCCTACGATTGATCCTCATACTATTGTTTTAAAAGACGTTGAGAGACCTGCTGTTAACCCAGATAAAGTGAATGAAACAATCAGACAAGTTCAATTATTTTTTGCCGAATGGAAAAAATTGGAAGAAGAGCCTATCAAAGAAGGGGATTTCGTCATCTTAGATGTTGATGTTATTGAAACAGAGCCTCCCGTAGGGCTTTTTTCAGGAGTGCGTTTTGAAGTGACAGATCGTTCTATGGCTAAGTGGATGAAAGATTTAATTTTAGGGCATAAAGCAGGAGAGGTTTTAGAAGGGATTAGTGTGCCTGATGCCGATGCCTCACCTAGAGAAAAAGAAGAGCTCACCGAGAAAAAAGTGCGCATCAAAATTAGAGAAGTTCAAGAAGCTAAAATTCCAGAACTTACCGATGCTTTTGCAAAAAGCCTAGGAGCTTTTTCAGTCGAAGAGATGTACAAATCCGTTGAAAAACTTTTAACAAAGAAAGCAGACGATCACGTCAGAGAAAAGATGCGTGAACAAGTCAGTGAAATTTTGATGAAAAACTATCCGTTTGACATTCCTTTCAGTTTAATAGATAGAGAAACTCGTTTCCGTGTCAATCAACTACTCCAAGATGTCGAATTCCAAAATTATTGGAAAAGCATGACACAAGAAGCACAGAAAAGAACAGTGACATCAATTGCTGAACAATCATCTAAAGCTGTGCGTATGTTTTACATTTGCCGTAAAATTATCTCAGATGCCAAAATTTCGATTTCTCCTAATGATATCGAAAAACCACAAACCGATTTCTTAGATCTTCTTGTGAGTAAATCTCGTAATGAACATCCCCAAGAAATGAACGAAATGCACCAGGCAGAAGCCTTTTCCCGTTTGCTCCTAGATAAGGCAGAAGACTTCATCATCTCTCATGCCAAAATCGAAAGTATTGCAAAATAAAGTGTAGATCGGCAATCTTCCCATAAACAGACAAGGGGTGTTGTTATGATGGTTCCTTATGTAATTGAAATGACAAGCCATGGCGAAAGAGCTATGGATATCTTTTCCAGACTTCTCAAAGACCGTATTATTTTTATTGGGACAGAAATCAATGATGCTGTTGCCAATACCGTGATTGCGCAGCTGCTTTTTTTAAGGGCTGAAGATCCTAAGAAAGATGTCTATCTCTACATCAATTCTCCAGGTGGCTATATTTCTGCAGGTCTTGCGATTTATGATACCATGAAGTTTATGGGGTATGATATCAATACCTACTGCTTAGGACAAGCAGCCTCTATGGGAGCTTTATTGCTAGCTGCTGGGACAAAGGGAAAACGTTTTGCTCTTCCCAATAGTAGAATTATGATCCATCAACCTTCCGGTGGTGTCATGGGAACAACGTCAGATATTGAGTTGCAAGCAGAAGAGATTTTGAATTTAAAAGAGATCTGTGCTAAAATTATTAGCGAAACGACTGGTCAAGCAGTTAATAAGATTTTAGAAGATTCAGAAAGAGATTTCTTTATGAATCCAGAAGAAGCTTTGAAATACGGATTGATTGATAAAATTGCCTCGCAGCCAATTAAACCGGTTACGTCTCCAACACCGGCATTGGCAGAAATAGGATAAAAAGATCATGACAAAGAAAGAAAAAGGATCAGCAAATTGTTCTTTTTGTGGACGTCCCGAAGAGGCAGTTGAAAAGCTGATTTCTGGTTCTGAGGCTTTTATCTGTGATAAATGTACACGTCTGTGTATAGACATCATAGAAAAAAAGCCTATCCATCATGAGCTCAAACTACTCAAACCAAAAGAAATCAAAGCTAGATTAGATGAGTATGTGATTGGTCAAGAAAAAGCTAAGAGAACAATTTCTGTGGCTGTCTACAATCATTATAAAAGAGTTCGCTCCATGGGAACGAGTAATGATGTTGAATACAGTAAATCGAATGTTCTTTTACTGGGCCCAACAGGATCTGGTAAAACGCTTATGGCACGGACACTGGCTAAGGTTTTAGATGTTCCTTTTGCTATTGCTGATGCTACAACTCTAACGGAAGCTGGTTATGTTGGGGAAGATGTCGAAAACATCATCTTAAGACTTGTCCAAGCAGCTGATTATGATATTGCACGAGCTGAGATGGGGATTATTTATGTCGATGAAATCGACAAAATTCGCAAAACGACATCGAACGTCTCGATCACAAGAGATGTCTCAGGTGAAGGTGTTCAACAAGCGCTCTTAAAAATTGTCGAAGGAACGGTTGCCAACGTCCCTCCTAAAGGAGGCAGAAAACATCCTCAGCAAGAGTACATCAAAGTCAACACAGAGAATATCCTTTTCATCGTAGGCGGTGCTTTTGTTCATCTCGATAAAATCATTGCTAAAAGACTTGGAAAAAGCACAATTGGATTTGATGCCGCTGCCACAACGACATTTGATACTCATGAAACAAACTACCTTTTGTCTAAAGTAGAGCCTGAAGATCTGATTCAATTTGGTCTAATTCCTGAATTTATCGGAAGATTTAACAGCATTGTCAATTGCAATGAACTCACGATAGAAGATCTTGTAAAAATTTTGTCAGAGCCGAGAAATGCGATTACTAAGCAATACCAAAGACTCTTCCAAGAAGAGAATGTCACTCTTAAATTTACAGATGATGCTCTTCGCGCTATGGCAGAAAAAGCGAAAGAAGCAGGAACAGGGGCTAGAGCACTTCGCATGATTGTTGAAAATATTTTGCTCAATATTATGTTTGAAGCACCGTCTGATCCAACCATCAAAGAAGTGATTGTCGATAGAGAGTGTGTCGTTGATAAAACGCCACCTTTAGTTAAACGTTCTGCTTAAAAGAGAGAAGATCGAGTACAGATCTTTTTACAATAGAGACATCATCTACCGCTTTTAAAATCTCTTTCACAGAAAGAGAGTAGAGACAATCGCTCATCTTACTACCACCACAACCATCCATATGACACGGTCTGCAAGAGATTTTTTTTGAGACTACTTGACTACCTGGATGTTGCCAGGGGCCCCAGTTTTTATCAGATGAAGGACCAAATAATACAACCAAAGGCGTCTTGAGAGCAGAGGCTATATGAAGAGGGACAGAGTCAACACACAGCACAGATGCGCTTAGCTGAATGAGCGCTCCTAGCTCTTTCAAAGAGATTTGTCCTCCTAAATTAATGATAGAGTCTGGAGGAGACAGAGTGGCAATTTCATTCAACATCAAAAGCTCTTGTTGATCAGGCCCTGATGTCATGACGATTTTTCTCCCTTGAGAGTGTAGCTCTTTAATCACATCTGCCATCAATTGTGGGGGAAGGCATTTAAAACGCCACCTAGAGGCTGGATGCACAAGAATATACTTTTTAGGGGTGATGTTTTTTTCTTGAAGAAGTTTTTCCATTTTACTTGTCACTTCAGACGGAATAACAAATGTCAGATCTCTTTCATCTTCAGTGGGAAAAAGACCGATTTTTCGTAGAGCATCAAGATTTCTTTCAACTGTATGTCTAGGTGTAGGACAATTTTTAACAAGATGTGTATAGGCCCATTTTTTGCCTATAAATCCCTTTTTTTCAGGATCAACTCCCACTCGAATTTTAGCTCCTGAACAAAGAGCTGCCAAAGCTCCCCGATCTCCCTCTGTCAAATTGATCACAAGATCATAGTTATTTTTACGAATCTCTTTAAAAATAGAGAGCTCTTGCTGCAACTTGCCTAAGAAAGAGAGTTTTTTCCATTTTTGATCATACAAGATAAAATGAGAGATATCGGGATGTCCTTCGAGCATTGGTAATGTTTCTTTATATATAAAGACATCGATCTGGGCTTGAGGCAATCTTTTTTTTAAATAAGACATCACAGGGGAGGAGAGTAGTACATCTCCATGGTGACGCAACTTGATCACAAGAATTTTTTTAACATCTGCTAAATCAGGATAATTTCCATAAGTCATAAGGCATCCATCGACAAAAAATCTATGAATACAGTATAGTCCAGATGACCAAAAATAGGAATAGGATTATGGCAAAACAAAAGACTCTCTCAATTATTAAACCGGATGCAGTTCAAAAAAATCTCATGGGAGCCATTTTAGCGCGCTTTGAAAAAGCCGGCCTTAAAATTGTCGCAGCTCGTATGGTCCATCTCACAGAAGAACAAGCCAAAGCTTTCTACGCTGTTCATGCGCAAAGACCTTTTTATAAAGATCTCGTTACTTTTATGATAGAAGGGCCAGTTCTTGTCTCCGTCCTCGAAGGAGAAGAAGCTGTCTCAAAAAACAGACAAATCATGGGTGCTACTAACCCTAAAGATGCTGATGCTGGTACAATTCGTAAAGATTTTGCAGAGAGTATCGATCGCAATGCCGTTCATGGATCATATAGTGAAGAGAATGCTAAAATAGAAAATAATTTAATCTTTAAACAGAATGAAATTTTTTCTATATCATGCTCCTCTTGCAGCTGCCATCATTAAGCGCTTAGATAAATCCTCAAGCTGTTTCTTTAAAGCTTGAGGAAAATGGTCTCCGAAAATAGAGAAGTATTTTTTGAGTCTTTCTATTTCTTCTAAATAGCCAGCAATATCGACTTCGGTCAGCTCATTTGGTTGAAAAAGCCCTTTTTCTGGCAAATAGCCAATAGGCGACTCTCTTGCTCCTACAGCGTTTGTAGTGCGCTCAAAAATCCACTTCAAAACATGACTATTTTGCCCAAACCCAGGCCATAAGAATTTTCCATCAGAGCCTTTACGAAACCAATTCACAGAAAAAATAAGCGGTAATGTACCTTGAGAAGAGCGTTTTTCCATGTCAAGCCAATGGGAAAAATAATCTCCCATATTGTACCCGCAAAAAGGGAGCATCCCAAAAGGATCATGACGCAGTTTCCCAAGCTCTCCTTGCGCTGCAGCTGTTGTCTCCGATGACATACTAGCTCCAAAAAAGACCCCATGCTCCCAAGAGAAAGATTGAGTCACAAGAGGAACAAGAGAGGATCTCCTGCCACCAAAAATAATGGCTGAAATAGGCACTCCTTGAGGGTTTTCCCAATTAGGATCAATGATTGGACATTGCGAGGCAGGTGCTGTGAACCTCGCATTCGGATGAGACGCAGGTGTTTTAGAAGTAAGCGTCCAAGGATTTCCTTGCCAATCAATGATTTTTCCTTCTGGTGGTGTCTTACTCATCCCTTCCCACCAAACATCTTTCCCATTAACAAGTGCTGTATTCACAAAAAGAGTGTTTTTTTGAATTGTCTTCATCGCATTGGGATTAGACTCAAAAGACGTTCCAGGCGCTACTCCAAAAAATCCAGCCTCTGGATTAATCGCATATAATCTTCCATCAGCTCCCAAATGCATCCAAGCCAAATCATCACCCACACACTCGATTTTCCAACCAGGAAGGGTCGGTGTTAACATCGCTAAATTTGTCTTCCCACAAGAACTAGGAAATGAGGCCGCAAAATATTTTTTCTCGCCTTGTCGATTTGTGATCCCTAAAATGAGCATATGCTCTGCTAGCCAACCCTCTTTTTGCCCCAAACTAGAGGCAATTCTTAATCCCACACTCTTTTTACTTAAAAGCGCATTCCCTCCATACCCGCTTCCAAAAGACCAAACACTCGGCTCATCTGGAAAATGGACAATATACTTCTGAGGATTCGAAGGCCAAGAGACATCTTTTACCCCTTTCTTTAAAGGAGCCCCAATCGAATGCACACACGGGATAAAATCACGTCTCTCTAAAAGTTTCAAAATCTCTTCTCCCATGCGCGTCATAATTTTCATATTACACACAACATAAGGAGAATCTGTCAGCTGCACCCCTAAACGTGCATAAGGAGAGGAAGGCGGCCCTAAGCAAAAAGGAATCACATATAGGACCCTTCCTTCCATACATCCTGAAAAAAGCTTTAATAAAAGCTCTTTCATCTCCCCAGGGTCTTTCCAATTATTCGTAGGCCCTGCCTGCTCAGGTTTTTTAGAACAAATAAATGTTGAACCTTCAAGCCGTGCGACATCATCAGGTGTTGAGTGGCACCAAAAACTGTTCACTTGCTTTAAAGGCACAAACGTCCCTTTTTGAACCAATTCTTGACAAAGAGCCTTGCGCTCTTCCTCAGATCCATCACAAATATGTACAGATAATGGGCGACATAAACCAACGATTTCTTCAAGAAATAATTTGACTTTAAGAGGAAGGTTCATAGATAATGTTATGTTAATTTATAATATATTTTTATTGTGTGTTTTTTATTTTTGTTTTAAAATAGTTGATTAAATTAGCAATTAATCATGTTAGAGTTTTTTCATTCTTTACAAACGGGCCCTGGTTCTCAAGCAGAGCAATTTAATCAGATTGTGATCGAATGGAACATTTCTTGCAATCCTGATTGGCAAGTTAAAATTAGAGATGCAGGTAGCGATTACGGAAATCCTGGTAAAGTTCTTGATTTGTCAAAAGAAGATAGACCAACGTTTATTTTAGTACCTGAATTTTTGAAACCTCGGATGGAGGCTGCTGTATTAAAGGGAGAGGCACTGTCTGTGGAAGGTTTATTATCTGCTGAGACTTTAGCTGACATCAGCCATATTGCCAAAAGAACTTTTGGCAGTAAAAATGGTCATCTTGAATGCCTTCCTTTGAATCCTTCGTGTGCCGGCATGTTTGTGAATCAAGATGTGTTAAGTGCTATTGGTAGAGATCCTAACAAGATTCCTTCTTCTCGAGAAGAATTAGAGACAGTTGCTGCAGAGATTCTTGCACGAAAAGAAACGTTAATTGCACAAGGTCTATTGGACAAAGATTTTGGCATTTATACGTGTGCTTGGCCAGCTGCTTATCTTGTTGAAATTCCTCTCACTCAGAAAAATAGTCCGCTTATCACACCTGATAATGGTAGACAAGGGTATGGTCAGTATCAACTAGTAGCTGCTCATGATTTGTTGATGCAATTACGAGACGATGTAAAGAAGGGTCTATTCATTTATGGAGGGCAGCAATTGGGATCGCGAGATCTCTTTCTACAGAAAAAAGCTGTCTTTTATATGCAAGGGTTAGGACATCATCCTATTTTAGAGCAGCTCATAGACAAGCAAGAGCGGAAATTTAACATAGGAGTCGGAGTTGTTCCAGCACCTAAAGGATTAGAAGGAAGAGTTCATGCTGTTCCTATTGGAGGAGCCTCTATTTGGGTACTCGACAATTCTAAGACACAGAACATGATAGAGGGAGTGAGAGCTTTTCTTAATCATCTAGCTAGCAAAGAAGTTATGACAAAGTGGCATAGTGATACAGCCTGTGTGCCTGTACTGACGTCAACGTATGAGCAGTTCAAACAAGATGGCTTTTATGAGTCTCATCCTGTACATAAAGCTGCCGCTCAGCAAACTTTTGAAGCACAAGAAGGGGAATATTCTTTTGGATTTCACGCGCCTAATTGGGCAGACGCTCGCAAAGAGATTTTTACTGCTATAGAAAAAATAATTGAGAGAAAAGAAGATGGAAGCTTTGTTCTTCCCGATGAGGCTGTCTTAGCTCTTCTTCAAGAATTTGATCAGAAATTTTCTATAAAAAAATAATTTCAATCCAGTGTCTTTGTGGGCTGTTTAAAATATATAATATATTAATTTATAAGTCATTTTAGTGTTGTTTTGATAATATTAAGCAATTATGTTATAATTGATATGTTTTTATAATATAATAATTGGAGTTATTTTTATGAACGGTATTGTTTTTTTTAAGTGGAGTAAGTAAAGAAGTCTATTCAGGTTTTAATATGCTGAAGATGAATCCTGCTAGCGTTTTGGGATTAGTGATAGTAACTTCAGCTGTATCACGTTTAGTTATAGGTTCAATAAAAGCAGTCGGTTTAGAATCACCTAACTTAGTGCTTGACGTGCCAGTCTCTCCACTTGAGACATTAGAGTTAGCGCCTGAAGATCCAGAAATTCTAGAAATGAAAAAAAAGATAGAAAAATTAGACCAAGAAATTGAAGAGTTAATGGAAAAGTTAAAGACTGAACAAAGTAACCAAGAGTTTGAGCAATTAAAGGCTACACTTGAGATTAAAAATAAGGAAAGGATCGATTTGCAAGGACAAATCCGAGATAAGCAAAATAGAACAATGTTTATAAATATGGTAGTAACCCGTGCTATGGAGTTCTTCGGAGAATTTTTTGTCACGAAACCTGCTTTGGCGCGGATTAACGCAGCAAGCTTGTAAAGAGCTTGGGTTTTATACTAAAGAACCTTTTTTCTTGAATTTGTCAAGGTATTCGAGGGCTTTGCCTGTGCCAAGACAAACGGCAAGAAGAGGGTGAGGGGCAACGATGACAGATAGCCCTGTCTCTTTGATGAGCGCTTTATCAAGGCCTTTGATGAGCGCGCCACCACCTGCAAGCACCATGCCGCGTTCAACGAGGTCAGCTGCAAGTTCGGGAGGACACTTTTCAAGAGTGAGTTTGATGCTTTCAATGATTTGCTGAATGGGCTCTCCGAGGCATTCTCTAATTTCAACAGAATTAATACGCTTAGTGATAGGAAGACCTGCCACTTGGTCACGGCCGCGCACTTCCATTTCAAGCTCGTTGTCGCCCAGAGGGTAGGCAGAGCCAATTGTCATTTTAATCTCTTCAGCAGTCCGAGGTCCGATGAGAAGGTTGTAGGTTCTGCGCATGTAATTAATGATGCACTCATCAAATTCATCGCCTGCAATGCGCAAAGAGCGGGATTCGACGATACCACCGAGAGAGATAATCGCAATTTCTGTTGTTCCACCACCGATATCGACAATCATGCTAGCTGCAGCTTCATGGACGGGAAGATCAACACCGATCGCAGCTGCCATCGGCTCTTCAATGAGAATCACTTCTTGGGCGCCAGCTCTTAGGGCAGAGTCTTCAACAGCTTTCTTCTCAACGCCGGTAATGCCCGAGGGGACGGCAATGAGAATTTTGGGACGAAAGATACTTCTAGACGGAGTGGCTCTTTTAATGAGCACCTTGATCATCCCTTCGGCAATTTCAAAATCGGCAATCACACCATCTTTCATAGGACGAACGGCATGGATTTTACGAGGTGTTTTTCCAAGCATCGCTTTCGCTTTGTGCCCAACTGCTAAAACTTCATTGGTTTGAGAGTCGACAGCCACAACAGAGGGTTCTGCGAGAACAATCCCTTTGCCTCGAACATAGACAAGAGTGTTAGCAGTGCCAAGATCTATTCCAATATCACTTGAGAAAAGACCAGAGAGTTTTCCAAATTTTCTTAGAAATGCCTGGCTAAAATCGGCAGCTGATTTAAAAGATTTTTTATTGCTCATAGTTTAATTATGTACGGAGTAGTTCAAGAACATCTTCCCAGGTTAATTTTGCAATCGCTTCATCATCGCAACTTACGACTTTCTTGACCAATCCTTTTTTCCTTTTTTGCATCTCTGCGATCTTTTCTTCGATGGTTCCTAGAGTAATGAGCTTATAAGCAGAGACATTTTTCTTCTGACCCATACGGTGGACTCTATCGGTGGCTTGATTTTCAACGGCAGGGTTCCACCACATATCGTAGTGAATGACAGTGTCAGCCCCAACGAGGTTAAGACCAGTACCGCCTGCTTTCAGAGAGACTAAGAAGACGGAAATGGAGGGGTCATCATTAAATTTTTTAACAATTTCTAAGCGATTTTTAGACGATCCATCGAGATAGGCAAACCTAATATTGCGGTGTTCAAAATCATCACGCATGATTTGAAGCATACGTGTGTACTGACTGAAGATAACGGTTTTGTGTCCACCTTCGATGAGGGTTTGCAGAAGTTCGACAAGCATGTCATATTTAGATGAGTCTCCCATCTCTGCTTTTTCTTTGGCAAAGATCGCTGGATGGCAGCAAATTTGTTTAAGCCTTGTGAGGGTTGCAAGAACGTGGATTTGAACTCTATCAAAGCCATCGCGTTCAACGAGTTTAACGAGTTCATCCCGAGCTGATTCTGCATATGATCTGTAGAGTTCTTGTTGTGTATCGCTGAGTTGGCAGTGGTAGACAATTTCTGAGACAGGCGGTAGATCTTGCAGAACATCAGCTTTCATTCTACGTAGAATAAAGGGAGCTACTTTTTTGCGCAGATACTCGAGATTTTTTGTCAGCTCGGCGCCTGCAACACGGATGTATTTTTCTAAGAATCTGTCGTAGGTGCTGAGGAAGCCAGGCATTAAGAAGTCAAAGAGACTCCAGAGTTCGTCAAGAGAATTTTCTATAGGTGTACCAGAGAGAATCAAACGGTGATCGGCATTAATCATTTTGACCGATTTGGCGTTTCTTGTACCTCTATTTTTGATGTGTTGCGCTTCGTCGAGAATCACATACCCAAATCTCGTTTGTTTGTAGCTTTCAACATCTTTTTGTAAAAGAGTATAAGAGGTGACAATCACATCGTATTTGGCGATATTTTCAATGAGGCGTTTGCGTGCAGAGGGAATACCATCGACGATCAGCACGGTCAATTCTGGATTGAATTTTGAGAATTCCTCTTTCCAGTTATAAAGAAGAGAGGTTGGGCACACGATCAGAGAGAGTGCTTTATGTTGTGTGCGGTATTGAGTGATGGCAACAATCGCTTGGAGGGTTTTTCCAAGACCCATATCATCGGCTAAAATTCCATTGAGGTACATCAGGCGCAATCTTTCAATCCAGTTAACCCCATCTTTTTGATAACTGCGAAGGCTGGCTTGAATCTCTTCTGGAACAGGTGAGAAAGATAAAGCATTTTCACCGATCATCTGTTTGCGAATTTCTACAAGTTTATCTGCAATTTTGTAGTCGACAGGTAGGCCTTCGAAATGAGAGGCATCAATGTTAGCAAGGCTCCACAGAGGTCTTTCCAATTTGTGATCATCTAAAATGGCGATGCCGAGTTCATCAAATAACTGAAAAACAGCTCCTGTCTTTTCAAGATCAAGAACGAGGATTTTAGGCATTTTACTGCCCTCTCCCGGTTTTTTTGTTTTTCCTCGGTTGGATTCCATCTCGATAAAGGCGCGTTTAGAGGCGATACACTCCCACAGAAGATCCATCTTCACGCCTTTTAAAGCACCTTTGACTTTGAGTTCGATTTCATAGACATCGATACGAGATGTCGCATTGAGATTAAGAGAAAAGTGCGTTTGATCGTAGATAAATTGATCAAGTAGATTTTGAGGGCAGTTGAATGTGACCCGATCTTGATTGCGCGGAATAATGTCGGTCATAAATTCGACAATTTTCTTTTCCGATTTGGCGATATACATCCCTTCATCGGCGTTGTAGATAAAATCTTGGAAAAGATCTTCGATAATTTTTCTCTCTTCCACGAGATTGCGTGCTAAAATGCCTTGAGAAGAGACAAAGGAATCGACGTGCTCATAGGAGAGCTTACTAGGAGCTCCTGGGATGTTTTGTCCTTCATAGTGGAAGAATAGAGAGGCTTCAAGCTCTCCATCCAAGTAGACGATATCACACGTTGCTGTCACAGGGTTGACAAAAGGAAGAGTGACAAATGATTCAATTGCGCTGCTGTTTTCAATTTGAGCAAAAAGAGAGAGCTCTGGCATCGCATTTTCTACAAAAGAGCCAAAAAGAGGCTCTGGTATGGTCATATCTCTAATCGGTCTTAAGTTTTTTAAGTGCGTGCGTGTGATTTGAGGTCCAAAGTTGTAGTACGTTGTTTGATACAGCATTCCTGGTTTCACACATTCAAGGAGTCTGGCTTCTTCCACAGAAATCGCTTTTTGATCTAACATGATCATCGGATTGAGCAAAATCTTTGAGACAGGTGGTTTCATGTACTCAACTACAAATTTTAATGACGCAGGTAAAGGGGAGAAACGGAGCGGAGTTTCTAAACTGCCTTCATATAAACCAGGCAAAAGGGGAAGTTCGTCTTCTTGAGAGAAAATGCGATCTAAGAAAAGAGAGTGCGCTGTTTCAAAAATTTGAGATAAGATTAAGCCAAAGAGTTCAATATCGATCTGTCCGATACGATACCCTTTTTCTGAATTGGGTTGTTCTTGAAACCTGGCTTGGTCAAGCAACATTTTGATGATATTTTTTTGCTCAGGCTGAAAAGAATCGAGCGCGAAACAGTATCTTTTACTGCCAATAAAAATAGGTTCGCTATAACGAATGGCTTCTAAAAATTTTTTAAGATAAGGAATATGCAAAGGTTTTGATCTGGAAGGTAATCTCAGAGCAATTTGGACTTCAACAGGAGCTGCAGAAGAAAGAGTTGTGGGTGTTGAAAAAATAAAGGCAGCTTCTGCTTTATCAATCTCATGTTTATTCGCAGGCTTAAAGAAAGGAGAGGTTGCCAGCAGCTCTGACGATGCAATATATTCTTGTAACACTTGTCTTTGGTAGAGTTCTTCTTGTTTTTGTGTTTGTTTGGTCTCGGCTTCTTTGAACTTTTCAATCAGAGCATTTTTCTGCTCTAGATTCAAGTCATTTTTATCAGCAAGATCATCCAAATTTGTTTCTTTGGAATAGTTTACCATAATCTCATTTAACTTTTCTTCTAGAAAAAAAAGTAGAGCAGCTAAATGTTGACAATCATGGTTGTAGGGGCAATCGCAATCAGAGTCGATAGTTTCACAATCGATACGATCGATTTCGATCTGACTTTCATAATGGTTATCGTACTGACCTTGAACTCTTCCACAAATTCTGACCACGCGATTATCTAAATGCAAAATTTTGGCAGAGACAACTTTTTGTTTATCAAACAGATCTTTCCCTTCTTTCACAACATTAGAGGAGAAATCTTGTTTAAGCTTACGAAAGTTTAGCATGATGGTTCCTACATATTATTATGCCAAGAACTATGAATGAATTCGAGGGCTTTTTCTTTGTTACCTAAAACATTCATTGCGCTTGTGTTTTTATGCTTTTACTGGATTTGCAAAACTCGTGCAAGACAAATTATTTTGGCAATCTTTGAAATATTAATTTTCTGTTAAAATTTTAAGGAAGAAGAGGCTCTTTAGGATTGATGCTTAGAAGAAATTGCTCGCAAGGCATGCAGAGAATATTATTTTGCATGACTTTTTGAGAGCCGCGATAAAGAAGAAGAGTTTTAGCTTGAGGATAATCTTTTTGAAATTCAATAAGGCCCTTAGTGTCAGACGGGTAAACCTTGCTATTATTTTTAACTTCTATCGCCCAAAAACCTGTGGGCCCATAGATAACAAAATCTACCTCAACACCTGAACGAGTTCTCCAAAATTCAAATTCCCAAGTCTCTTTCTGGTTGTCTATCCAAAATTTGAGGTGATGAGCAACAAGTCCTTCAAGAGCAGCTCCATCGATTTCTTCAGATAGATCCATAGGATTTTTAGAGCGTAAAGAGCGAAAAACACCTGGATCAAAAAAATAGAACTTAGCGTGAGCAGACAAAGCTCTTTGAGCTTTTCTTGTAAAAACATGGAGTGTAAAAGAAAGCATGAGATCATCTAAAATCTGTAAATAATTGTCGACTGTTTTTCTGCTCACAGAACATTCTCTGGAAATATTCGATGTATTCAAAAGAGAGGCGTGTGAAAAACTCATGACTTTTAAGAATCTAGCAAAATCTCCTAGCTGACGCACAATGCCTTCTTCTTGAATTTCTTCTTTCAGGTATAAAGCTGCATAGGTGTTGATTGTTGCTAAAGGATCTTTAGCTTCCCACACAAGAGGTAAAAGCCCAATTTTTAAAGCTTTCTCTAAGGAGAACTCTTTTTTAAGCTCAAAGGCTGAAAAAGGGTGCATCTTTTTAAGAATGGCCCTCCCAGCCAGTAAATCGACACCGGCTCTTTTTAATTTACGAGCGCTTGATCCTGTCAAAATGAATTGAAATCCCCTTTTTTCTTCTATAAGTGCATGGACAAGAGACAAAAGGATGGGGACTTTTTGCACCTCATCGATAATCACTATTTTTGTTTCAGGATTAGCCAAGAGAAGATCTCTCAATTTTTCAGGAGATGCACTATAGTGTAGTAGCTCCTTAGGCTCTAATAAGTTAATCCATAGAGCGTCTGGGTAGCGTTGTTTGAGCCACGTGGTTTTGCCTGTACCACGAGGTCCAAACAAGAAGTAACTATCTTCAGGAGCTTCGAAAAAACGGTTGATGAAATGCATTTTGCTACCCACAGGGACATTTTGAGACTCATTATGGCATTGATGGTAGCATTTTTCAATAAAATAATAAAATTTTTCTTAAGCATCTAATAATTAAATGCTTGTAATTGATTAAAATATTATCAAAATAGTTCTTAGTCGACAATATCAGCAAAAAATAGAATAATTCCGCCTCTTGTCTTAATCCAATTAAACAAGGGAGCATCTATGGAAGCTGTCACTATGTCTATAGTTGAAGGAAGAGTTGGAACTACAGAAAGTAATAATGTGTGCTCTGGAAAACACAAAACAAGGCTGTTTGTCAAGCAAGACAATTTTTCATTTACAGAAGCATTCATTCGCAAACATGATGACAGAGCGCATCATAACGGAGTTGCTTCTTTAGGCAGATCTATTGTTGCTACCGATTGGTTAGAATTAGGAAAGACGAAGGATTGCGCTCAGTGCGTTGTAAAAAATATTACGTTAGGTCAACCAAAAGAGACATTGTTTTGTGATCAATGTGAACAGGTTAAACATAGAATTGAGCAGCTGAAAGAGAAGGGAGTCACAGTCATATTTGGAGTTCATGAAACCAAGGTTCATGAACAGTTTGCAGGTAAAAAGTTTGAGAGAATTCATTGGAATTGTCCTGATGATGACAGTGGTTATCGAGATGAAACACTGCCGCTACGAATAGCAGATTTTTTTCGCTCATGTAGGTTGATACAAAACGCTGGTGATAGAGTGCATATCACTTTGACACAGCCAGATGAGCCGGAAAAATTTAATAAGAATTTTTATCAAGCTGTTATTTACAACATTGTGAGAGCAGTCTCAGGTGCTGGGTATGTTCTTATTAAAAAGAGACGATTTGATACCTCTCGCTATCCTCAATATGAAGTACCTGATGTCGATGTAAAAAAGATAGGCATGAGAGAATTTGTATTTCAGAAGGTAGACGAGCAGGTTTTTCAAAAACTAATAGGAGAGCTCAAGGATAACAAAGAGCGCATTCCTATTTCAGTGCTCACTGAAAGATTGAAGGAATTCTCACCAAAAAATTTTCAGGTCGTACTTGGTGAATTTAGAATCAAGAAAAGAGAACCTTCCCAATCAAGGGTTACTTTGGAATGTTCAACAGACGATGATTCATCGGATGGTGAGGCTATTACAACTTGAAATCTTCGCCGAAGTAAAAGCGTCTGGCGTCTTTACTGGCAAGAATTTCATCAACTGTGCCTGAGATGAGGATTTTGCCTTCTCTCATGAGGTAGCTGCGATCGACGATGGAGAAAATTTCTCTGGCATTGTGATCGGTGATCAAGATGCTGATCCCTTTGTTTTTGAGATGGCGGATCATGGTTTTAACATCGGCAACACTGATAGGATCGATGTTGGCAAAAGGTTCATCGAGAAGAAGTAGAGAGGGCTCTGTGACAAGAGCTCTTGTGATTTCAAGGCGTCTGCGCTCGCCACCTGATAGGTGGGAAGCTTTTTTCTTTGCTAATTTTTCTAGGTGAAGTTCTTGCAAAAGCGCTTGCAGGCGCTCTTTCCTTTCTGTCTTAGAGAGGGGTAGAGTCTCTAAGATAGCTAAGATGTTTTCCTCGACGGTTAAAGAGCGAAAGACAGAAGGCTCTTGTGCCAAATAACCCATA
>CAYUZN010000009.1:0-9629 GCA_964449295.1 uncultured bacterium
TGTGACGAGAGAGGTCCTGGAGCTTACAATATGGCACTTGGCGCAAAACGAGCTAATTATGTTCGCTCTCTTTTAGTGAAAGAAGGTGTAGCTATGCATCAAGTACACACGATTTCATGTGGCAAAGAAATGCCTTTCAAAGAAGGGCATGATCCTGAAGCTTGGTCACAAAATAGACGTGGACATTTTCGCATATATAAAAAATAGCAATGAGCCTAAAAAAATATTTCTTGTTGGGGATCTTGCTTGTAGCAGGGGGATGTGTATCCCCTTTTGCAGCTCTTCAAAGATTTAAAGATAATGGCGCATTACTCGAAGAGATACGCACAGAAATTGCAGACCTTAAACACTCTATTCATGCAACAGAAGTCGAGCTTCGTCTTTTAGAAGATAAATTAGAAAATCAAACCATTTCTAAAACAAGTTATCTCGAAGAAGAAATCACCGTTTTAGAAAGAAAAATTCATGCTCTTGAAAAAACTCAAGATAAAGTCTCTGCTGATCTAAAAACCACAACAAACTATGCCCATCAAATCGAGGCACTCGATCGTAAAGTTGGAGACATGGAGCAAGTCAAAACTGCTCTAGCCTCTCTCTCAAAATATATTGCATCTAAAAAACCTTCGACTTATCGCGTACAAGAAGGGGATTCTCTGTCAAAAATCGCCAAAGCTTACGGAACGTCTGTTGATAACTTAAAAGTCCTTAATCGCTTAGAAAGTGATAAAATTCTCGTTGGACAACTTCTTCAAATATCTGATTCCCATGCCATACAATGATGACAGTATTGGCATTTTCGATTCTGGCTTTGGTGGCCTGACCGTCATGAATGCCATCAGGGAAATCCTTCCCTGTGAAAATATTATCTACTTCGGAGATACCGCGCGCATTCCTTACGGAACTAAAAGCCAAGAAACTATTCTTCGCTACGCCATTGAAAACACCTCTTTTTTGATCAATCAAAATATTAAAGTTCTCGTTGTGGCTTGCCATACAGCGTCCTGCTTGACTCTCCCCAAATTACAAGAACTCTTTCCTATTCCCATCATCGGTGTTACCCAATCTTGCCAAATAACACACCTGCCCTCTACAAACAAACTAGCTATTTTAGGAACACACGCCACAATTAATTCAGGAATTTACCAAAATTTAATTCTCAAACAATTTCCTCAACTAGACATCACAGCCATTGCCTGCCAACTATTTGTCAATCTTGTCGAAGAGGGATTTATTGATCACCCACTGACAGATCTCGCTATCCATGAATATTTAAGACCTTTAAAAGAAAATAAGATTGATACCATTTTACTTGGCTGCACTCATTTTCCTCTTTTATCCTTGCAAATCGAACGCTATTTGTCTCGTCCCATAACTTTCGTAGATCCTGCTCTTAGTTGTGCACAAGCAGTCCGTAAGCTTTTAACAAACTTAAATCTTTTACGGTCTCTGCCTAATTCCACATCTCAATTTTATGTCTCTGATGCTCCTGAAAAATTTCAAGCACTTGGCCAAAAATTTTTCTCTGATCCTATCACCAACGTTTATAAAACAGAAAATTTCACAAGTAAAAAAAATTAATTTGAAATTAACGCGATAGATAACGTACGATCTATCTCTACAAAAAACAAAGGAGATAAGACGATGTTTAAAAGATTTAGCATTTTAGCTTTAGCTCTCTTAATAAGTGTTACAAACCTAATGGGAGATAACAAGAAATTACCTGCAACAGATCAAGCTCTGTATTCAGGTGGCTTTGTGATAGGGCCTGGTTTTAACACTCTTGACTCTCTGATGTCGGTGGTTGTAGGTTATTATGGACCAAGTTGGATAATTGATGTAGGAGCAAATTATTCTTTTGAAGAAGGTTATCATGAATCTGACTTATTCGGTCATTTAGGTCTTAGAAATCGGCTTCGTCAAAATCTTTTCATTTCTTATGGCTTTATGGGATTTGGAGATATTGGACATTCCCCATGGAGTGTAGGGATTTTTACTGGTCTTGAGTATCAAATCTCAAAACATTTTCTTATCTCAGGCAAAATTTATCCTTATAACTACACGAAAGATACGTGGTTTCAGGCTAAAAACAATATTTTTTCCGATGGAACTATAGGTCTATTTTACGTTTTTTAAAGGAGCTATTCCATGCTTGGTACAGAACTGATGATTACTGCCGCTGTATTTGTGGCAACGTCTAATTATTGCATGCGAAAAAGTATCGATGCAGGAGGTTCGACAAAAGCCTTTTTGATGATTCAGTTTTTCATAGTCTTTTTGATTGCTATTTTGCTCAATCCTGTGAGAAGTGGCAATTATCAGTGGAGCACGAGCATGGCTTTATTTGGGATTGCAGGTGGAATTGTTCTGATATTTATGATGGCCTTTCTAGGAAAAGCACTAGAGACTGGCCCTCCGGGCCTTACGTTTGCAGCTCTAAATGGCTCCACTGTCATGCCAAGCATTCTCATGGCATGTTTATTCGGAGGTGCCTTTGGATATATCTACACAATGTGGCATGGTCTGGGATCTTGCCTTGTGATTGTAGGACTTTTTTGGGCAGGATGGCAAACAAGAGGAAGCGGCGAGAGAAAAGCTAACTGGGTGAGTTTTGTAACAGCTGCCTTTTTTCTGCATGTCATTTTTTTGATTCTTTTGAGCTGGAGAGCTCTTTTTATCAACTTTCCCGACGCTAATGGTCTTTTACTCTCTTTTGATACAGAAGATATGAAAAGTCAATGGTTCATGCCGATGGCATTTTGTGCAGCTTTTGTAATGCAATCTTTGATCTATGCCTCTACAGAAAAAAGAAAGCCTTATAAAGGTGAAGTGATCTACGGTATTCTAGGGGGGATTGCCAATGGTATTGGAACCTTCTTTATGATCTGGAGCACAGAAGTGGCAACCTCATTTGAGCATGCCATGATCTATCCTCTTTTTGCTGTCACAATTATTATCATCTGTAATCTCTGGGGGCAGTGGTTATATAAGGAGAGAGTTAACTGGAAGGCTAATACCGTCTGTATATTAGGTATCTTCATTGGCACCATCGATTGGAAAACAATCTTTTAAAAGATATGTTGACATTCTTATTCCAAAACCTATATCTACAAATTAGAAATAGTTTAATGGAGATGGTTTCTTATGGAAGACAAGAAAAAAGATGGAGTCTCAGTCAGAGAGATAGAAGATTTCGCTAAAAAACATCGTTTTGAAGTTTTTTTCTGCTTGATATTTTTCTTAGCCTTTATTTTTGGAGCTTTTGGGTTTTTTAAATCTTTCTGGAGTATTGCAGCTCTCATGGGAGGTGCCATTTGTGGTGTGCTCTTCTCCACAAAAGTTGAAGGGTTGCTCAAAAAAATTCTCTCTTTCGTCTTTAAACACGATGGAACAATGCAGCTCGTTCTAGCAATTGTTTGCCTTGTGCTGGCTATTTTTATCCCATTTTTAGTCTTTTTAATCGCAGGACTTGCTGGCGGCAGAACTTTATATATGCAAGCTATTGACGCTGCCCGCTCAAAGATGAAGTAATGACTTCTTCTCGGTGATTAATGTAATCTAAGAGAGAGACGTCCTGTTTTTTGAAGTTTTGCGCAATTAAATGGTAAGCTTCTGGATCATATGTTTTGCTGACAATTGATTTTTCTGTCCATCCAGCATTTTGTTTGAGTTCTTCCCAGGCAGTTAGTTCTCCTTCTAAAGAGCCAAGCTCTTTTTCTAAAGTGGCTATCCGAATAAGATTATAAGCATAGAGAAGTGATCCGTGACGGATGATCTGACTTCTTTTCTCCCAAAATGATTGATCAACTTCAAGTTGCATTTTTAAATTTTTTGCCTCTTCTAAGGCCTCTTTTAAACGCCCTTCACCGATCATCAAAGAGCCTTTTGCAAATTTTGTATAGTAAGGAGAAAATGTTTCAATGCGTTTCAAAGTAGCAGAGGCATAACTTGATCCCAACCCACTTTGACTTGAGGCCAAAAGTTTTTGAGCAATGACGCTATCGTACTTCTGATGTAATTCGGGATGCTTACGCATGAGCTTCTCTAATTTGGCAAGAGCATCTTTAGTTCCTTCCCAGTTTGAGCAAACAGCCTCTGCAGTGACATAATCGAGTTGAGAGTTCCCCTTTGCCCACCCTAAAAACCTATTAGCTCCCATCAAAAGAACCACTACGCTGATACATCCTATCACGATCACATTAACATGTGCCGTAAACCAGTCAACAACCTGTCCTTTCACATATCCAAATTTCCCAATTGGCACTTCTTCTCTTGTCATGTCAATAATCCTTTTTTCATATGAAAATTAGGAGAAAATAAGATTTAAAACAAGAGGTAGTTGCAAAATAAACAGCTTTAGCGCAGTAAATTATTTTATATGAGAATTGCAATATTAGGAGCTGACCCAGGGGGCTTTTCACTGGCTGCAGATCTTTTTGTCCTATGTCCTTATCTTGATATAACTATAGGCTCTTAATCCCGATCATGCGAAAAACATCCACAGTTTAACGGAATCTCCTCTACAAATAGCTGGTATCTTACACCTAGAATATAGTCCTAAGACAAGCTGTGATATCAAGTCTTTGATTGAGCATTCTGAAATACTTCTTGTTGTCGTGCCCGCTTATGCGCAAGAGCGGTATATCCAAGATATCGTTAAATATGGCAAGAGTGGGCAATATGTTATTTTTATCCCTGGTAATTTTGCAGCCTATATAATGAATGAGGTGTTGCAACAGGAGAAAATCAACAAGAAATTTTATATAGGCGAATTAGATAATCTATCTGATGCTGCTAAGTTTTTTAAAAAAAATGAGCTCACGATCAAAGAGCATAAAAAAACGAATAAGATTGGCTTTCTTGAAGATTATCCCACACAAATCAAAGCAGCCATTTTAACAATTTTTCCTACTGTTGTAGAAGAGCCTTCCATTTTGCAGGTTAATTTAATGCAAATCAACCCTCCGCTTCACGTAGTCAGCACAATTCTCAATGCGTCTCGAATTGAACAGACTGGCCCTTATGAAACATCGGGTTATGATGTGACTCCCTCCATTGCTCATGTGATTGAAAAGATCGATCTTGAACGCAAACCTCTAGCAGACTATTTTGGCATTTGTCACGTCAAAATACTCGATGTTTTGAATGGGATGTATCCCAGTCCTTATGATAATCTCTATGATTTTCTAAAAAATATCCCTGTCTATCATAGACAGATTTCTCCTTGTAATCTGCGTCACCGATATATCTCAGGGGAAATTCCCTATTATTTTGTTCCTCTTGTTTTATTGGCTAAAAAAATAGGTATTGCCATGCCGCTATCTGAATCTTTTGTCCATATTGGGAATGCTTTGAATCAGACTGATTATTGGAAAGAAGGAAGAGATATTTGTAGTTTTTTTTAAGGTTGGTATATTTTTTCCATGTCATCGAGAGTCTGTTTAAAAGTAAACTTCTGCTTGACGAGTTCATGGGCTGCTTCTCCAAATTGTGTGCGAATATCTGGATTATTAGCAAGCTTGAGCACACTGTCTGCTACTTTATCAGGAGAAAAGGGAGGCACAACTAAGCCTGTTTTTCCATCTAGACAAACCTCTGGAAGCCCTCCTATAGATGTTGTGATCAGTGGGCGCTTTAAGTAGGCAGCCTGTAAAGAGGCTTGTGAAATCCCTTCATTTGCTGTACTTAAAAGAGTAAAAATATCGAGAGCAGCTATCGCAGGATAAGGGTTATCTAGATGACCTGTAAATGTTAAGATCCCTTTGAGATCGATGAAATCTTTGTATTGATCGATATACCCTCCACCCACAACAACCCATTTTAAATTGGGATGATGACGCAAAAGGTCAGCTGCTTGCATGAGATCTTTAATGCCCTTCCAAGATCTGACAACACACACCGTTCCAATGAGGCAATCTGTCTCTTTGACCCCTAGAGACTGTCTAAAAGACTTGACAGCTTCTTGTGAGACCTCAATCGGATCAACGCCTGTAGGCACACACACACATCTACTTTCTGGAATTTTTGCCTGAGAACAAATCATCGGAATGATCCCTGAAGAGGTTGTAACAACACTATCAGCCAGTAGCTTATAAAGAAGGAGACTATTAAGACCTTTACGAATAGATGTCGACAAATGGCGAGTTCTAACAACTTTGATTCCACACCATCTAGCAGCAAGGCCTCCCAACCAAGCATCTAAGGAAGAGTGCGTGCTGACCACTTGAATATTATGAGAGCGGATGATTTTTCTTAAGGTTAAAAGTAGCGTGATGGCATATCTCTTCTCAAAATCACACTCATAGACAAGAAATCCTACTTGTTTGGCTCTTTCCGAGAGTTTTCCTCCTCTCTGAACCGCGAAGACAATTTCATGACCGAACTCTGCAAGACCTAGCGCTTCTTTCAGAATGCGAATTTCTTGCCCGCCCCATCCATTAGAACTTTCAGTATATAAAATCTTCACACATCACTGCTTTGAGTATACGTCTATGACCTGAAGAAAATGATAATTTCTCAATTTCTTCTAGTGTTAACCAGTCATACCCGTGTATATCTCTCTTTTGTTTAACTCTGTAAATTGTCGGGTAGAGGGTAGCAGAAAATCTTGTAAATCCATGTCTCACTTTTGGAAGCGTCTTGATCTCTATTAGCTCAAAATCAAACTCCCAAGAAGCCCCTTTAGACACATAGGGAAATTCACAAAGACCACCCATCACCTTTCCCAAGTCTTCTTTTTTGATCAGCAGCTGTTTCTCATATATAATAACAGCCACATCCCTACTAAGATGGGTTATTTTAACACGTTTTTGCTTTATTGGTAAAAGAGAAGAAGTCCCCTCTTTATAAGCCAAACATTTGTCTTGCAAAGGGCATAGATCACACTTAGGCTTTTTTTGACAAATTTGAGCCCCGAGCTCAATCAATGCCTCCATTAAAACCCAAGGTTCCTCATCAGGCAAAATAGAGGAGACCTTATCTTCAAAAATTTTCTTCTTAGAGACATCATCCCAGAGATTAAACAGCCTTGAAATGACCCGAATCACATTGCCATCGACAGCAGCTGCCTTCTGATGAAAGGCAAAGCTGAGGACTGCCCCTACTGTATAAGGACCAAATCCCTTGATTTTCTCCAAATCCTCTCTTTTAGACGGCACGTCTCCCTTAAAGGCCTCCATCATGACTTTGGCAGCCTCATGCAAGTTTCTCGCTCTTGAATAATACCCAAGCCCCTCCCACGTCTTGATCACCTCTTCCAAAGAAGCCGTGGCTAAACTTTCCACAGTAGGAAATTTTTGCATCCATCTCTCAAAATAATTGACGACAACAGCGACAAGAGTCTGTTGGAGCATCACTTCTGAGATCCACACCGCATAAGGAGAGGGATTTCGTCTCCAAGGAAGGTCTCTTTTTTCCTCTAAAAACCACTCTTTTAGATCGTTTAGGTTCATTTGGCACACTTCTTGCATAAGATAATTATACAGGAAGGCATCTTATGATTAGTAAAAAAAATCCTCAGTGGCTTGAAGCCCATATAAAACTGCAAAACTGTATGAAACAAGAGATTGAACTCATGCGAGAAATTCTTGCCAATATGCATCAAGAAGAGTATTTCCTTTTGTCTAACGATAAGGTCTCTCGGGATCACGTCGTAGAAGAAAGATCTCTTCTCCTGGGCCGTTTCAATGAGATTAGAAAAGCTAGACTCTATGCGACAGAGATTCTAGAAGATCTCTCTTTTCCTGATGCCGATCCAGAAACGATCTCTTTAGCCAATTGTTTAAACCAAAATGATGAAGAGAGTTGTGAAACTTTATTTTTAAGAGATCAACTCGTAGCTATTTACGATCGTATGACGATGCAAAATGCCCGTAATCAACTCTTATTTAAGCTCAGTCAGCACCAATCTCTAGGCGGCTGCCATCCTGAGCTCCCAAAGCCATCCAAACGAAAAAATGTCATTGTGACAATTCCTAGAAAACCCATAGACTAGACCTCTTGCGTAACTAAGGTTCTGTCGATTTTCCGGTTCTTTTGAGCCAATTTTCAATTTAAACTGAAGGGGTAATATCCACTTGCGTATATGACCCCTTCAGTTTAAATTGAAAATTGGTCAAAATAATCCAAAAAATCGACGAACCCTTAGTTACGCAAGAGGTCAAGGCAATGCGCTCAGCTGCTGGATTAATCTATGGGCCTATGGCTCATCACCTCGATCATTTAGCACCCTTGTGTACTTTATTAGACATTCCTCTCATCGTTACAGAAGAGGATTTCGTCTCTCTTGCACAAAAATATTACCCCGGCCTCTCCGTTATCTATTGGGATTATCTACAAGCGCCTTTCAATCTCACTCAAAATTTTGATACCATCTTCACGTCTATGCCAAGGCCTCTTTTTCAAAATGCTTTTTTCCTCGCTCAAAAACTGCTCGGGAAAGAAATCTCTTCTATTTGGATTCCCCATGGGAATTCCGACAAAGGACACGCCTCTTCTTTTATGGAAGGGCTACAGCATGATCTCTATGCTCTTGTCTATGGCAGAAAAATGATCGATTTTTTGAAAGCCAAAGAAGCTTTTTATCAGCTAAAAGCTTGCTTACCCATTGGAAATTTTCGCTACACCCACTATTTAAAATATAAAGAATTCTACGACTCTCTGATAGAAGAGCACATCCCTTCTTCAAAGCCGCTGATTTTATATGCGCCAACCTGGCAAGATGCTGAAAATTCAACTTCTTTTTACGAGGCTTGCCCTACTCTTATAGACAACTTGCCGAAACACTACCACCTTGTCATCAAACTCCATCCTAATCTCACTGATCACAAAGCAGATGAGCTCATTTATCGCTATGAAAACAAAGTCACATTCTTAAAAGAGTGGACGCCTATCTATCCTCTCTTAAATAAAACCTCGATCTATATTGGCGATATGTCTTCTATTGGCTATGATTTTTTAACCTTTGATAGACCGATGTTCTTCCTCAATCAAAATAGACGCAATCTTGCAAACGACCCTGGCTTATTTCTTCACCAAGCAGGGATCTCTCTGACTCCTGAAGATTACCCTCACATCTATACCATCATTGAAAAAGAGATTCCCCAAGATAAAGAAAAATTTCACCCTATTAGACAAAAAATCTACTCTTACACCTTTTTATGCGATTAATTGCCATTCATACAGGTCCTGACACTTATCTCGATCATCTAGGGATCCTGGCTATTCTTTTAGATATCCCCCTCATTGTCACTGAGCCAGAGCTGCTACGTACCGCTAAACTTTTTTATCCAAAATTAAATTGTATTTTGAAAGATCATCTTGATCTCTCTTTAAAATTTTTAGCAGACAATTACGATGTCATCGTCACATCAGGACACCTATGGGCAGCCGAAATGATGCCTCTTTTTGAGACTCTTTTTGGCAAAAAAATGCGCATGATTTACTGCCCTCATGGTAACTCGGATAAAGGACACTCTTTAAAAGATCCTCCAGTCAAAGACATCTCTCTTATCTATGGAAAGCACATGTTAGATCTTTTAGAAAAAACAGGAGCTCTTGCTAAACTCTCTTCCTGTTTTATCTGCGGAAACTTTCGCGCTCATTTTTATTTAGACAATAAATCTTTCTACGAC